>CANAXT010000051.1 GCA_947365915.1 uncultured Mycoplasmatota bacterium | reverse complement strand
CACATTATAAAAGTGTCTAAGTTTTTTTCACTTACACACTTTATTTTACATTCTCGCACAATTCCTTATAAACACTGAGAAAAGTGATGTTTTTTTGTTTGATTTGCTGTCAAACTCGGGTTATATCATAATATTTATGAAATAAATATGTTTTTTTTGTGGTATTTTTATGGTTTTTTTGAAAAGTATTTAATCATTCCATTCATCTTGTTAGGTAGACTGTTGAACCCATAGTTTCTAGTTTTTGTTTTAATTTGAGCGCTATTTTGAGGTTGATTTCTTGTTCTTCTATTTTTTTATATAATGCGCCTGGATCGGCTCCTCCATGTCCTGGATCAATATAGATAATTTTGTTTTTTAATACTTTTGTGTTTTCTTTGGCGCTTACAAAGCTATAACTACATAAGCAAAGTAGAAATAATATTAATATTCCATATTTATATTTTGTCATTGTTTTCACCTAGTTTATTGTATGTTAAAAAAAAAAACGATTTATTTCGTTTTTTCGTCTAATAGCCAATCAATGATATTGATTACTTTGATTCCGTTATAGTCTTTGTTGATTGGTTGATCCATAGTTAGTATGATTTTTTCATAGTTATCGGGAATGTTTTCTAGGCTTTTTATTTCACGTTTTTTTACTTCTTCATTAAGTAGTGTTTGTGTTACTTGGTAATATTTTATTTGATTTGGGTTTTCGGCTACAAAGTCTACTTCAAGATCGTTTAATTTTCCTATATTTACTCGATATCCTCTTCTTAATAATTCTAAATAAACGATATTTTCAAGTAAGTGTCCTTCGTCTATGTTTCTAAAACCTAATATTGTATTTCTAATACCTGTATCTGATATGTAATATTTTCCTAGTGTTTTTAGTAGTGATTTACTTTTGATATCGGTTCTATCCGCTTTATACATGATAAAAGATTTTTCTAACATATTTAAGTAGTTATCTATGGTTTGATGGTTTGATTTTTCTACAATTTTATTACTATTTAAGTAATCACTAATTTTTGATGCTGATATTGGACTTCCTATATTATTTGATAAATATTTTATGATATTTTCAAGTAATGCGGTGTCTTTAATATTATTTCTGTCAATAATATCTTTTTTTACGATACTATTATATATATCATTCAAGTAAGATAATACTAGTTCATCATTATTTTTTATGGTTGTAATAGCTGGAAGTCCACCATATTTTAAATATTCATTAAATTTTGTATTTAGATTGGTATTATCATAATTATTAAATGTTAAATATTCTTTGAATGACAAAGGATACATTTTTATTTCTATATATCTTCCTGATAGTAATGTAGAAAGCTCTGATGATAGTAGGTAAGCATTTGATCCAGTAATATAGATATCTATATCAAAGTCTACCTTGAAGGAATTAATGGCTTTTTCCCAAGATTCTATATTTTGTACTTCATCTAATAATAAGTATGTTTTTCCTTGGGCTATATGTTCTTTTATATATTTATATAAATCTTTGTAGTTTTTTATATCATCATATCTCGCAGATTCAAAATTAATATAAATTATATTTTTTTCTTTTGTGCCATTATTTAATAAGTAATCTCTAAACATTAGTAATAGCATTGATTTTCCGCTTCTTCTAACGCCTGTAATGATTTTTATAAATTCTGTGTCTTTGGCATCTATCATTTTTTTTAAATAATTATCTCTGATTATCATTTTGTATCACCTATTTTATTATACTATATGAAATTTATTTTGTTAAGTTTTTAAAGTTAATTTGCAAAAGTTTTTAATTTTTAGATTTTTTCAAATTAAAAAAATAATGTCCATGGGTATATTTGTTTTGGTTTCTTTCTAAATGTTAATAGTTCTTTTGTGATTGGATGGTAAAATGATAATTCGTAAGCATAGAGCGCGATTTGTTCTTTTGGTTTACTATGTTTGTTATATTTTTGATCGCCATAAAGGGGATGATTCCTACTGGAGAATTGAACTCTTATTTGATGGCTTCTTCCTGTTTTTAAGTCAATGTCTACTAAGCTATATTCTTCATGTTCTTTTATGATTTGATAGTTTAGAATAGATTCTTTTCCATCTTCTCTAATAAATACTTGATTCTTTTTTTCGTCTTTTTTTAGGTAATCTATCATGGTTCCTTTTTTCTTTTGAAATGTTCCTTCTACAATAGCGTAGTATTTTTTTTGCATTTGATGGTTTTTAATTTGATTTGACAGTCTAGATGCGGCTTTACTTGTTTTAGCAAATACCATAATTCCTCCTACCGGTCGATCTAATCGATGTAATAGTCCTAAATGAACATTACCTGGTTTTTGATATCTTTTTTTTAAGTCTTGTTTTAATACGGTTAATAGGTCTATATCGTTTGTGTTATCTTTTTGCACTAATAAGTTTGCTGGTTTTTCTACGACTAGTAGGTGGTTGTCTTCATAGATAATGTCAATCATTGTTTTGCCATCTTCCGTATATTCCGCATGGAAGAATAAGGTTATTATTGGTTACTGGAAGTCCTATTTCTCCTGCGTCTATGGTTCCATTTGGGTATAATGGAAGTAGTGTTGTTTTTAAGATATTTTCTAATACGATTGGAGAGATACCTGTTGTATAAGAGTTGATTAGAACAAATAAGGGTTCTTCGCTTAGTATTTTTGATATTGCATGGATTAAAGAGTAAATGTTGTCTTCGAATTTCCACACTTCTCCGTTTGGTCCTCTTCCATAACTTGGTGGATCCATGATAATGGCATCATATTTATGACCTCGTCTATGTTCTCTTTCTACAAATTTTAAGCAATCATCTACAATAAAACGAATGAAGTTGTTTTCTAGCCCTGAGAGTTTCATGTTTTCTTTGGCCCATTCTGTCATTCCTTTGGATGCATCTACATGAACGACATCGGCTCCTGCTTTTGAGCAAGCCATGGTTGCTCCTCCTGTATAGGCAAACAGGTTTAGTACTTTGATTTTTTTGTTACTGTTTTTTATTTTTTCCATCATAAAGTCCCAATTGATTGCTTGTTCTGGGAAGAGTCCTGTGTGTTTAAAGTTCGTTGGACTGATTTTAAATGTTAGTTCTTTATAGGTAACTGTCCAATAATCTGGTAGGGTTTTATAAAATTTCCATTCTCCTCCGCCTTTGTTGCTTCTAAAGTAATGACCATCTACTTTTTTCCACTTATTTTTATCTACATTCCATATAGCTTGTGGATCTGGGCGTCTTAAAATAATTCCGTTCCAGTTTTCTAATTTTTCTCCGTTTCCTGCGTCTATGCATTCATAGTCTTTCCATTCATTACTAATTCTAAGCATTATTGGTTCCTCATTTCTCGTTCTAGCCTTTTTAATTGATCAACTGTTTTTTTGTAGTCTTGTTCTGTAATGTTATTTTCTTTTAATGGTTGTCTATTATCAAGTGGTTTTGTACTTTTTATGTTGGCTAATATTTCGTTATAGTCATTTGGATTCATTTGATTTTGAAAACGAGCAAGTGTGCTTAATGCTTGATTTCTTTGATTTGGATCTAGCGACATCGCTTTTAGGTTTGTTACTGTGTTTGTTAATACTGGGTTTTGGTTAAAATGCATTTGTCCATTTTTAAACATGTTTTGATTTTTTAAGTCCATATTATCACCTGTTCAAATTATAATATAAATGTTTGTATAAAGCAAGGAATGAGTTTTACTGTTTTTTTTATTTTTTTCTTCAAAATGCGAAAAATGTGGTATAATAGAAAACAAATTTTGTAAGGAGTTGGAGAAAATGAAGAAGGAAAAAAAAGAGTTACAAGAGAAAAATGAAGTAAAAAAAAAAAGTAAGTGGAAACGGTTTCAAAGTTTTATCACACCTAGTTTTAAAAAAGTTACTTTTTTGTTACTTATTATATTGATATTGAATTTTGTATTTTTTAAACAGGAACCAAGATTTCATTTTAATGATTTTTTAAAGAAAACTTTTTCTGAGAAAAGGTTAATTAGTAATAATTATGTTTTTTTGGGAGATTCGATTACAGCTGGTTATCCTTTAGAGGATTATTATGAAGATCTATTTGTGGTTAATAGTGGTGTTGGGGGTTATACTACGAATGATATTTTAGATAATTTAGACCGTATGGTATATCGTTATAATCCTTCTAAGATTTTTCTTTTGATTGGAACGAATGATCATAATCAAGGAAAAGATCCAAAAGAAATTGTAGAAAATATTGAAAAGATTGTGGATAAGATTCATAAGAAAAGACCCTATTCTAAAATGTATATAGAGTCTGTTTATCCAATTAATGATAAAGATTTTGATAAGACTGGTAGAAATAATGATACTATTAATGATATGAATAAGTTGATTCAAAAGTTATGTAAGAAAAAGTCTATTACATATATTGATGTTCATTCTCATTTGTTAGATAAAGATAAAAAGTTAAAAAAGAAATACACTTATGATGGGTTACATTTGAATGAACTTGGATATGTAAAGGTCACAAATGTGATTTTACCTTATTTGGAAGAGGATTCCCAATCATAGATCATATTATGAATTCTTTGTAATAGTTGATCTAGGTTTGGATCTGCACAGTGGTCATTAATTCGATTCATGTTAAAAATATAAAATTGATTGTTGTTTAAAAGGTTTCGTTGTTGACGAATCTTTTTGTTTTCTTGGTCTATTTGTGCGATATCTTCTTTTTTGTATAGTCCATATTGGTTACATAATTCTAAGTCTGCTGGACATTCATATAAAAATGATAGTGCGAGATATTGTTCTACGGTGTTGATATTTTTTGTATATTGTTTGTAGACCATGCTGATTCTGTTGATTTTTTCTTTTTTTGTTTCAATGATCATTTCTAATTGGATTTTTTGTGGAGAACCGATAAATTTCATAATCCATTTGTTTTTTTCCTGTGTAATAGTGGATGATTCTTGTATTTTAATTGGAGTTTTCCACAGGACTTCTAAGATGGACTTAAAAATATCCACATGTTTTGTTAAGAATTGTTTTAAATTTTGATTCATTTCTTTCACCTCTAAACAACTATAACAAGTATGTACTGATAAATCAAATGGGGGAAATTGTAATTTGGTTGGTTTTTGATTGAAAAATAGATAATTTTGTTTAGAAAAAATTAAAAAAGAGAATGGCTTCTCTTTGTAAAATTTTATATTTTGTCATTTTTTAGTAGTGTGAATTAGTCTAAGAATTTTTATTTTAATAGTTCTTTTTTCTTGTTTTCATATTCTTCTTCTGTAATGGCTTCTTCATCTAATAATTTTTTGTATTTTTTTAATTCATCTGCTGTACTTAAGTTTGATTGGGTGATATTTGGTAAAAGATTTATGATATAATCTTTTAATTGTTCGTTGTTTTTTAATAGTAGTGTTTTTGCTTTAATTCCATTACCTGTAATTTTTAATCCTTTTAAAAATGTTGTTTCCGCACTTGTGATGTCTTTAATCATAAATTGCTTGTTTTTCCCATTACATTTTTTGTGTATTATTTTGTTTTCATTTACATTGATTTCCACTTTTCTACTTAATATGTAAGCTATGTTCACGAGTAGTACTATGCTTATTAAGATGATATAGAAAATCATAAATGTTCTATGTTGGTCATAGTAGTAAGGGAAAAAGTTTGTGAATTCAAAGTATAATGATGCTTTATATCCTACTTTGTAGCCAGCATTTTGCAAGATTTTTTTTAAGGCTTCTTCTGCTTCTCCAATAGATTCTTGTGCTTTGCTATTATCAATGTATCCATATTTTGGTAGGTAAACTCTGTAAGATTTTCGATTAAAGTATTCATACATTTTTTTCGCACATTCTTTTTTGTTGTTTTTGTATTCATCGAATTCGTCTGTTGCAAGTAGCATAGTTGCTATCGCTAAGCTTTGTCCTTTTTTATATTTTGTATATGGTTTAATAGTAATTACAATGTTGATTAATAGGAGGAGCGCTAAAGCGATCCATACAAGTGTAAATTGTTTTTTTAAGTTTATTTTGATACTTTTCATTTTTTATACCTCTTTCTTTTTTATGATTTTTGTTTATTTTTTTTACATCTCTTCTTTCAAAATGTCGTATAACTTATAATTATCTGTCATTTTTCATAAATTTTACTAGGTTTTCAAGTGATGATTTTTTATGTTCATAAGATGGATGAACATATAGTTTTAGTGTTGTTTCTACTTGTGAGTGACCTAATATTTCTGATAGTGTTTTGACATCCATTTTTGATTCTATACATCTGGTTGCGAATGTGTGTCTTAAGGTGTGAAATTTGTTTGGATTAATCTGGCTTATTTTTAATATTCTACTATAGAATGATTCTAGTAATCTTGGATCGTATTTTTTTTCTTTGTTTGATAATAAAAAGTAAGAGTCATTGTTTTTAAATTGTTTTAATAATAAGATTAGAAAATCAGGTATTGGTATAATTCTATTAGAGGTATCACTTTTTGGAGTGCTTTCAATTAGAATTGTTTTTGTTTTTATCGTTTTGTCTTTGTTTTTTATTCGTTCAATCGTTCTTTTTATTGTTAAAGATTGATTACTAAAGTCAATGTCTTCCCATTTTAATCCACATACTTCTCCGATTCTAAGTCCTGTATACAGACATAATAAAATACATATTTTTCTAATGTTTGGTTTTTGTTTTAAGTTATTTTCTAATCTATTTTGTTCTTCTTTGGATAAGATAAATATTGTTTTATTTGGAAGTTTAAATGTTATGTTTTTGATGTCAATGTACTCACTATATTGGTTGTTATAGGAATAGTTTAAACTAGAACGAATGATATAGATCAAAGTTTTTTTGGTAGATATGGCAATGTTTGTTTCTTTTAGTTTATGAAATAAGTTTTCAATGTCTTCTCTTTTTAATTGTTTTATGTTTATGATTCCTATTGTGTTTTTGAGGTAGTATTGAATTAGGTTTTCATAATGGATTAAGGATTGTTGTTTTAGGTTGTTTTTACTATCTAGCCATTGGTTCAGAATATCATTATAAGTTATGTTTTCTTTTTCTTTCATTAAAATACCTCCAAGTCATATATTGTAATGTAGAAAAAGGTTTTAAAAAATATTTTTGTTGAAAGTATTTGAATTTATTTGGAATTATGTTATACTTGTTTCAGTTGGAATGATCGTAAAATTATAAGTTATATGATATTTTGAAGGGAATATGTAGAAATGCATGTTTCTTTTTTGTTGTATAGAAAAAAGAGAATTTGATTCTCTTTGTAAAGTCTGATGATTTTTAACACTAACCGATCATGACTACTCTAAATCCATATAATGCTGTGGCTTGCCCAGAACTTGATGAATATACAAATATTCCTGCTTTTTGAGTCATTCTACAGCTTCCACCTCGAATAATCCATGGATAATTATAATTATAAGGCGGATTTTTTGTTGATCCTACCCATCCAAATTCTTCATACCAACCACTTGTTTCACTAAATGCATGTCCATAATATACTCCATTTAAATTTGTATTATCATATATTTCATAATATTTTTCTGCTGGTGCACTTCCAAATCCTGCATAATTATAAGATGAATTGGGACTTGGTAAACCTTGACAACCCCAACACACACCATCTGTTGGGACTAACATCATCATGTGTTCTTCAGCTCCACCACTCATGTCATATACTCCATATATTGTTCCTGTCGTACTTGCTCCTGTCCCTTCTGGACTTTTCTCATATGTGTAGGAACAAGTAGTACTAGATTCAATAATTGTGCTACTAGGTTTTCCCATACTGCATCCTGTTAATATCTTGCTATTATTCCAGTTATTGTTAAAATATATTTCCTTGTTTGCTCCACTGTAACTACTATTTCCTCTTTTTCCATATTTACTTTGACTTAGGTATGCTGCTGCTCCCCATTCACTATTCTTCATCATATGCGCATCTGCATTCGTATTTATTCCATATGAGTTTCCATTAAGACTGAATTTTCTTGACAATGATAAATTATCTGCAATACTGATTCCGGTTAATGAATTTACATTTGGTTTTATTGTTGGCATACTTGTACTTCCTGTTGTTTCAAACTTTCCTACCCATATTCCTGATAATTGTTTTCCATCAAATGTGAAAGCTGGATGAATTTTATAATTATTACTTGGACTTGTTTTTGACGTAACTATAAAATTAATTTTTATTTCTCCTGGTTGCTCTTTTGTTCCTCCCGCATAACTCGTTTCTAGATTTGTATATTGATATTCATATCTTGGGATCCATACAAAATATGCATTTATTTCACTTTCTGGTATTGTTGTTCCTATTGCTACATTTCTATAACTACTTGTTACTGACGCCGCATTTGCCCACATCTGTTTATCATAATCATACCATTGATTTGATCCTGGTCCATTTTCACTATCTGCTCTTATCCAACTACTTCCATTCCACTTTATTGGTACTAATCCAGAAGATAAATTAGGTTGAACTATATCCTTTATAATAATTGTTTTACTTGCACTTGTTGTTAATCCATTCTGGCCTGTTGCTGTACATGTTATCTCATGCGTTCCCACTGCTAGACTACTTGTATTTGTTACTGTTGTACTTCCATTCTTGCAACTCACACTCCCTGTTCCACTGATACTCCATGTTGGACTATTAAAGTAGGTACTCTGTATTGCATTACTTGCTCCCTTTGTTAAGGTTTCACTATTTGTACTTTTGACTGTAAATGTTGGCTTTGTTTTATCTATCTTGTATGGTCCATATGTTGCTGTCTTCTTATTTCCTGCATTATCTTCTGTTGTAACAACCACACTTTTTCCACTTGTATTACTTGTTAGACTTGTTGGTGACACTGTTGTACTTTTATGTCCTGATAATGTATCCGATCCATTTGTTATACTAAATGTTACATCACTTGTATACCATTCATTACTTCCCAGTGTTCCACTTGGTGTTATGCTTCCTACTACTGGTTCTGTCACATCTATTTTATAATCTCCACTTGTGAGTATGCTACTATTTCCGTATTCATCACTTCCATTTAATTTGATTACATATGTTCCACTTTCATTTAATGGGATATCTACTTCTGCACTTTTTCCACTTACACTTGCATTACTTACTCCTTTTGAAATTCCATCTTTTATCACTTCATAGGTAAATGTTTTTAGATTACTATTGTCGGTCGCTATTGCTTTTATTGTTTGTGCTTTTGTCCAAACATCACCTGTACTTGCATTACTAAAGTTTAATATTGGTCCTTCTGCCTCTACTACTGTAAACTTTCTTACAACACTTTCCTCATTTCCTGCTTGATCGATTACTTTATATGTTATTATTTGTTCTCCTAATGTTGCTGTTAAACTCCCACTTATTTCTACTGTTGGATTTGGATCTACATTATCACTTACTACTACTCCAGTCGTTAAATCATATCCTGTTACTTCTGTTATTTTTATATTTGTATTTTCCGGTACTGTTATACTTGGGTTTGTTGTATCTATTTTATATGTTTTACTTAATGTATTGCTATGACTATTATTATCCATTACATTGACTACTACTTCATATATTCCTGTTTCATTTAATGTTAGTGTTTTTGTTAATCCTAATACACTTTCTTTCGATAATGACACTCCATCTTTCTTAACTTCATAACTAAATCCTATTATTTTATTTGGTCTTACTCCACTTACATTGATTAATACTTCTTTTTCTTGTTCATAACTTTCACTAGACTCTGTCATTGTAATTACTGGTATCATGTTTAATACCGCTACTTCTCTTGTTATAGATACCGTTTTCTCATTATTGCTTGTACTATATTTTATTATATAAGTTCCTTCTACACTTGTATCAATATTACTTACCACTTCATCATTCTTTTTTATCTCAGTTGTATACTCGAGAGGATCTCCACCTTTTGTTCTAGCCACGGCTCCCAATTCTTTATAACTTCCATTCAATTCTACATAAATCATAGAATCTCCATTTAAACTAATTACTGGATCTTCTTTATGAATATCTGGTACTTCTCCTGTCGGATTCTTACTAATCTCTATTTCTTCTTCTTTTCCATTCGCACAATATTCTTTATTACAAATATTATTAATTATGATGTTTCCTTCACCATCTACATAAATGAACCCATTTCCATCTATTCTTCCACTTATCTTTACAATCTCATCCCGTTTTTTATCGGAAACTGTTAACAAACTTAATTCTGACCCTTCATAAAAATACTCTCGAGGCGTCAAAAAATCATCATCTGATAAATCAATACGTACTGCTTCTATAATTCCATCAATACTGCCTTCAAATGCTGCTTTTTCAGATTTACTAATTACATTGAGTATTATCGGAGACACAATTAATGCGATCACTCCTATTATAATAATCACCGCTAAAAGTTCTATTAGAGTAAAGGCTCTATTCCTTATGCCCCCCCCCTAGGTTACTATTTGTTAATACCTTTTTTTCCTTCCTCCTTAGTTTCAAAAATTAAAAAAATCAAAATAAATTATAGATCAGCAAATTAATTTGAAAGAAAATCAGCAAATAAAATTGGAGAAA
>CANAXT010000050.1 GCA_947365915.1 uncultured Mycoplasmatota bacterium | reverse complement strand
GCATATTTATTATATAACATTTTATTCAAAATAAAAAGACTATTAACAAAATTTATTTTGTCAACAGCCTGAAAGATAGAAAACTATCTTTAAAATTGTACCTTTGGTGTCTCTTTTTCTGCATCTGTTGCTTCAAAAAATGCTTCTGGTTTAAAATTAAAGATTCCCGCAATAATATTTGATGGAAACATCTCTAATTTATTTTTATAATTCAACACAGCATCATTATAAAACTGTCTTGCATAAGCAATCTTATCTTCTGTTTCCTTTAAATTATTTTGTAAATCCATAAAATTCGTATTGGCTTTTAAATCTGGATAAGCCTCTGCAATTGCCATCAAACGTCCTAAAGCCTGAGTAAGTTCCCCATTCGCTTTCATCTCGTCTTCTGGAGTTGTCGCAGATACTGCCTTATTACGCGCTGTAATAACAGCATCTAACGTTTCCTTTTCATGAGACGCATATCCTTTTACAGTCTCTACTAAATTAGGAATTAAATCAGCTCGTCTTTTCAAAAGAACATCAATTTGTGACCATTGATCCTTTACTAAGTTTCTCAAATGAACCAATTTGTTATAAGTCGCTGCAACATAAAGTAAAATTAGCACTACCAATACTGCAATAATAATTAACGCTACTGTCATATTCTTCCTCCTCTATATTCATTATATAACAAACAAAAAAAAAAAACTATCTTTTTTGTATAAATTTCAAAAATACACTTCAAAATAAAATAGAAAGGAATTGATAGAATGAAAATCGACATTCGAGAAAGTATTCATAATAACTTTAAAGACGCAACGACAGATGAAATAAAGGCATCCATTGAATCCGCAATTAGCGACAAAGAAGAAATTACATTACCAGGACTTGGTGTATTTTTAGAAATCCTTTGGACCAATAGTGATGACACTTCAAAAGAATACATCTTAACAACCATAAAAAAAGGAATTTAAAAAACTGTCAAAAACAGTTTTTTTCTTAAAAGTCCATCTCCCTAGACATTTTTTCAATCGTTGTCATTTGCTGATCTTGACCAATAATCCGAAACTCATAACCACAAATATCAGCAATCTTTAAAATAGTATCAAAATCTGGTTGACTATTTTCTCTTTCATAACTAGAAATCGTTGTATCTGCCAAATTTAACTTTGCACCCAATTCTTTTTGTGATAATCCAGCACTCAGCCTCATATTTCTTAATATGTTACCTATCATACGTCTCACCAATAGTATTATGCCAAAACAAAAAAGTTTTATCATAAAATCGCAAGAAACTTGCAACAACAGTTTTTGAATGATATAATCTTGATAGACTAAGGAGGACCATAAATGAATCACAAAATCGCATTACTTTATATCAAACATATTATAAAACCTTTAGAAGAACAAATTAAAAATCCAAACTTTGAAGTTCAATATTCTAAACAAGATCAGCAAAATATTCAAAGATTTTTATTAAATCAATATAAAACTCTAGAAAACATCATGAAAGAATGACTATTTGATTCTAAAACTTTTTTTCACACATATAGTATTATTGTAGAAAGTGAGGAATCAATATGGAAACATTAAAAGTTTCATCGAAATCAAACCCAAACAGTGTTGCTGGAGCATTAGCAAATGTTTTTAGAGAAAAAGGAAGCGTGGAAATACAAGCAATCGGTGCTGGAGCACTCAATCAAGCAATTAAAGCCATTGCCATTGCCAGAGGTTTTGTAGCACCAAGTGGAAAAAACCTAATTTGTATTCCTGCTTTTACCGATATTGTTATCGATGGGGATGAACGAACAGCAATCAAACTGATTGTAGAAGCCAGATAAAAAGAATAGAAACCTCTATTCTTTTTAACGTTGTAATATAATTTTTTTTTGCCTACGAAACAGTTCTAATACTCCATACAATAAAACAGAATAAATCAAATTAACAAACAAAGAAGAAATAATCGAATCCAACAATTTCGTAGTAGAAAAAGGAATCACTCCAGTAATCACTAGTAAAAGAAATCCAATTACCCGATATACAAGAATCGATAACAATACAATCAATAAAGAATTACATATTCGGTATTGAAAAAAGCGATACAAAATAGAAGCAAAATAACAAGTAGCTAAAAATAACCCCGCATAAACCAACAATGTATTCATATAAATAATGTCATAACAAACACCTGTTATCACACATACCTTCCAATACGTATTTTCATATCTTTTAAAATAAGGATAAATTCCAATCAAACACACAATTGTAAAGAGTGGACAAAGAAAACCATTCATAGGAACCATAACAGAAAATATCCCTTCCAATAAAAATGATATGACCAATAACACCAACATCATGATACATGATCCTTTCGTTTTAAAACCGTAACATAACGAATATCATCAAAATTCACTTTCGATTCCACTTCCACCAATTTCGCCAAATCAAAATTATCTGTAGTAATATTTTTAACATACCCTACAACAATACCAGCAGGCATATTTTCTCCTAATCCTGTAGTCGTCACCAAAGACCCAATTGGAATCTCTGTATTTTCAGCAACACCTTCTACTTGCAACATTTTATTAGTACTATTATATCCAGAAAGTAACCCATACACATAATGACCATTCACATCAATTTTAATCGAAATTTTATGATGAAAATCCTCATTCGTTAATAACTTCACTGTACTATTAAAATTACTAACACTACTTGTAGTACCAACAAGTCCCTCACTTACAACAACAGGCATATTATTAGAAACACCACTGCGACGTCCCTTATCAATCGTAATACTTTGATACCAATAATCCATATTTCGATTAATCGCAGTTGCATTCAAATACACCTGTTCAGACAAAACTGTATTCAAATCCAATGATTTCTTAAGCTCAGCAACCTCTTTTTCCAACTCTTTATTCTTAGCTTCAAAGGAAACACTAGAATTTGCTTTCTCTTGTAATTGTTTCAATTCTTGATCTGTCATTTTATCATGAAAAAACGAAAAAGGAGCCATCACTATTTTTTCAATAAATAGTCCACCATCTTTCACTAGTGACTCTACAGGATTCAAATGTTCCTTTTTCCGAAGTATCAAATAACTAGCACTTAAAAACAAAATCACTCCTACAATAATGATCAAAATAACATTTTTTTTCTTCTTCTTTTTTTGATACATAAAATCACCCTTATCAATATAATATCACATTTTCTACATTACAGCTTATCATTTTCAAAAAAACTATAATAATAATCACCAATAATAATATGATCTAAAATCGGAATTCCTAATAAGAGTCCGATTTCTTTTAACCGTTCCGTCAACATCATATCTTCCCTACTAGGAGTCACCACCCCTGATGGATGATTATGAACACAAATAATACCAGTTGCATCAATTAAATAAGCCTCTTTAAATATCTCTCTAGGATGAACCAGACTATGATTTAATGTCCCTACAAACAATAATTTTTCTTTCAAAAAGCGCTTTTGATTATCTACATAAATACAATAAAAATGTTCCTGTCTTCTTCTTGATAACGAGTGCTGATAATACTCAAACACAATCTGAGCACTCGTCAACTTCATTTTCTCTAAAGTAGGAATGGACTGATGCAACCGATTTCCAAGCTCAATTGCTGCTAATATCGCACAAGCCTTACTATCCCCAATACCACTAGATCGAATTAACTGTTCATATGTAATTTGATCAAACTCTTGTATATTATCACACTTAGATAACAATTTCTGCGCAATTTCTTTGGCAGACATTTTTTTAGACCCACTTTTAATCAAAATTGCTAACAATTCCTCATTACTAAGTGAGCTTGCACCATAATTAATTAACCTCTCTCTAGGTCTTTCTTCTTTAGGCAGTTCCTTGATCTTCACGCCCATGATTTACCAACTCCTCATATTTTGCCAAGATTTGCCCGCAAATCGCACTATAACTATTCGTATCTGGTGCTTGTTCTAACATCGTGTCGTATTGTTCTAATACCGTTAAAAAAGCCTGATTGGCAATTCCAAACTTCTTGACATAAATATTATACCCTGTCGATATGAAGAAATCCTTCAATTTTTGTGCATTTTTTTCTTTTAAACTCATTCCAACATAAACATAATACTGATTATTCTCTACCTGATAAATATAATATGGAATCTTAGAAACGTTTTTTTCCATATTTTCCTGACTAGAATATACACCAATTTGTAAAAAATAAACCTCTTTTGTTTGACCTGTCTCCCCTACCGTTTTGATTTCCTTTTTATCATAATGCCCAAATAGAAAAATTCCTAAAAACGTTCCTACTGCGAGCGCTGATACAACAGGAACAATTAATTTTTTTATCATAAGCAATCACCAAAATAAGAATATCAAATAAAATTGAGAATTTTTGTCGAAAAAAAATCATAAATGATTTTAAATAAAATTTTGAATTTTAGAAACAACTTCATCAATAGAAACATCATAAAATTCTGTTTCTGATCGAAGCTTCCATTCTACCATCCCATCACTGACTTTTTTTCCGACTGTAATACGAATTGGAATACCAATCAAATCCATATCTTTAAATTTGACCCCTGGTCTTTCTGATCGATCATCTAGTATCACATCAATACCAAGAGAACATAAATCGTTATATAATGTATTTGCAACACTTACTTGCGCTTCATCCTGATCACTAATTAATACAATCGCCACTTGATAAGGAGCAATCGAAATTGGCCAAATAATTCCATTTTCATCATGATTTTGTTCAATCGCAGCTGCCAAAATTCTACCAAGTCCTATTCCATAGCACCCCATTACAACCGGATGTAATTCATTATGAGCATCCAAATACTGAAGTCCAAGACTTTCCGAATATTTTGTACCAAGTTTAAACGTATTTCCAATTTCAATTCCTTTTTTAAAAACAAGTTCATGACCACATTTTGGACATGGATCTTTCTCTTTCACATTTTTAATATCCGCTACCATATCATAATGATAATCAGATAGATTCACATTGATATAATGATAATCTGTTTTATTTGCCCCAACCAAATAATTGTGTTTTACCAAAATATCTTCATCAATAATAATTGGAATATCTAAACCAATTGGTCCTGCATACCCTACTTCTGCACCTGTAATTCGCTTCACATCACTAGGATCTGCAAGCACAACTTCATGAACTCCCAATAACTTAGAAAGTTTCAATTCATTAATTTCACGATCTCCAGATAACAAACAAGCATAAAATTGATCTTCTGCTTGATAAATCAGCGTCTTCACAACCTGATCTGAAGTAATTTTTAAAAACTGAGTCAATTCCTCTACCGTTCCATGACCTTTGGTTTCAATGAGTTCTTTTGGTAATAACGCTTCTCTTGTTTCCACATGATTTGAAACGCACTCACTCACCTCAATATTAGATGCATAACCACAAGATTCACACAACACCAAAATATCTTCTCCGATATCAGTTACAGCTTGAAACTCTTCAGATAAAAGTCCCCCCATCGCACCTGTATCTGCAGTTACAATTTTATAATCAATCCCAACTTCATCAAAAATCTGCTTATATGCTTGAAACATTTTCTGATAAGATTGATCCAAAGATTCCAAATCAGAATCAAAACTATAAGCATCTTTCATAAAAAACTCGCGAACCCGAATCAAACCATATCTTGGTCTCGTCTCATCCCGGTACTTATTTCCAATCTGATAAATATTAAATGGCATATCTTTATACGATTTAATCTTCATCTTCGCAGCTTCTACAAACAACTCTTCATGTGTTGGTCCCAAAGAATAAGAACGATTATAACGATCTTTCAAGGTAAACATATTACTTCCAAAAGTATCTCTTCTTCCACTTGCGATATAAACATCTTCTGGCAACAAACTAGGCATCAAAAGTTCAGAAGCACCAGTCGCATTCATATGCCTTTGAATAATTTTTTTTATTTTTTCTAACACTTGAAATCCAAGTGGCATATACATATAAATACCATTACTTGTTTTTTTTATCATTCCACTTTTCACAAGTAACTTTCCACTAATAGATTCTTCATCCTTAATATCTTCTCGAATCGTATAAAAAAAGCTTTCTTTTAATTTCATAGTATCACTCCTTCAAGACTTATCTCTTATATTATATCATGTTTATGTATAATTTTTGATACTTTTTCAAAGAATATAGTTAGAAAGGAATGATTTTAATGCAAACAGTACCAGTAATGGTCTCAACAAAAGATTTGGCTTATCTTTCAGATATGTTTGAATGGAATTTTACAGCTGGAAAAATCGCCAATCATTATTATAACGAAGTAACAGATGAAACAATCAAAAATCTCATCCAAGAAGTCGCATCATTACACAAAAGAAATTGCGAAAAGTGTATTCAAATGTTAGGAGGAAATTATGAAAATTGAAAATCCAAAAACAGAAGTTCCTGAAACCAAAGAACTAAATGATCGCGATTACCTAAATGGAATCTTAGAATGCCTAAAAAACATGTCTAACAATTTCAGTATCGCCTTAAATGAATGCAGTAATGATACCATGTATCAAGAAGTATTTACCATGTTCAAAGAAACAAAAGATATGGCTAGAAAAACATACAATGTAATGTTTCAAAATGGCTGGTACTCTCTAGAACAAGCCGAAGAACAAAAAATAACAAG
Organism: uncultured Mycoplasmatota bacterium; assembly: GCA_947365915.1. Lineage (GTDB taxonomy): Bacteria > Bacillota_I > Bacilli_A > RF39 > UBA660 > MGBC102946. The sequence goes on along the minus strand of CANAXT010000050.1, from coordinate 3,995 downwards.
CAAACAAAACGACTGCTCATTAAAAATGCAGCAATTATAAAAGAATCTTATCAAAAGATAAGTTTTTTCTTACTAAAAATGTAGTTAACAACATTTGACATTTTTTCACATAAATTTCACAAAGTGCTTCACATTTTTCAAATATGTGCTAATATATTAAGTAGGAGGAGTAAAATGAAACAGAAATTAAAATTATTACTATTACCTATTTTAGTACTTAGCCTTACAGCATGTGGCACAAGTGAAAAAGAAAATATAAAAACACCAGTCAAAAAAGACAACTTAAAAGCAGCTATTGAAAAGACAAATAAAGTACAAAATTATCATATGGATTACAAATTCGATATGGCAGTCAAATCAGAAGGAATGGAAATGGAAGTTCCAATGAGCATGGCCTTTGATGTTGATCCAAAATCAAAAGTTAACAAGCTTGAACTTACCATGGAAATACTTGGAATCAAGGTATCAACTACTAGTCTTATGGATATGAAAAACAATATCATGTATACCAAAGACCCCGAAGACGAAAACAAATGGACCAAAGAAAAACTAGAACAAAACCTTAATTCTGATAAAATTGGAAAATATAGCAAAGCAACAAAAATAGATAGTACAGAAGAAGAAGATCACTATCAAATAACAATGGCACCACAAGAATTTCAAACAAAACTATCTGCTTTAGAATCAAACGAAATGACGTTATCAAAAGATGTTATTGCTGACATTTACATCGACAAAAAAACAAACTACGTCACAAAGATAATAGTAGACTTAAAAGATTCTGTAAAACCAGAAAATGATGGAACAGAATATACCAAACTAACATTATCAATGACTCTTTCGAATTTTGATAACGTAACAGTTGATCCTATTGATCAAAAAATTATTGATAATGCTGTTGAAAGTGAAGACTAAAAAGGTAATAAAAAAAGAGTAATTTAGGAATTACTTTTTTTCATCTTTAAAATCCCACCATTTCAAATCAGGGTTTCTTGTTTTAGAAAACTCTACGGCAAGTCGATAAACATACAAAACACAACGGTCTAAAGATCCATCGTGTCTTTTTTTATCTTCTTCATACATAAGTTCTGGATCAGCACCAACCAAAGATTCTACATTGGTATACCCCAAAGAAATAAAATGCTCTTTCATGTTTTTACCGACACCAGGAATTTTAATCAAATCTGTTTTCATAAACTCATAATAATACAAACAACAAAGAATAAGACTCCCAAACCTGCAGTAAATCTTGTAAGAAACAATTCTCCGCCTCTTTCTTTTCTGTTTGCAAATAAACTATCATTTCCTCCACTGATAATACTAGAAGTACTCTCAGCCTTTCCACTTTGTAATAAACCTAAAGCAATTAATAAAATGGATATAATAATTAATACGATTTCCATGAGCTTCCCTCCTCAATACTACTACTCTACCACAAACCAAAACTTTTTTCAAGTATTTCATTCATTTGGCAATACAACATAAATAGATTGATTCTCTAAATGAATATTTGGAATCATTTTTTGATACTCTTTGATATTTAATGACACAATCTCATCATAATCATCACAATTCACAGTTCCATACTGAATCACATTATTCATCGCTTTTTCATTCAACTGATAAATATTATCACTCATAAACAAAAATGAACTAATAACACTTTTCTTCTTCCGATTCAAATCGGACTCACTAAGATCTAAATTACTAAGTTCTTGTTTAATCAATTGAGCAAGTTTATCTGGATAATTTGTCTCAGCAATTAACATAACAACAAAATAATCTTCCGTTTCAATATAATCAAATGAAAAATCAGTAGTCATTAATCCTTCTTTTTTTACATGCTCTTGAAATAAACTAACAGGACCTAATTTAATACTAAATAACATCATCAAATAATGTAATATTTTTCGTTTTGACATTTTTAAAAATGGAGAAAGTGGAATTTTATAGCCAATCGTTAACTTCGGAATCATAACATTCATTTTTGCTTCCTCATACTCTTTCGCTACCCTTTGTGGCTCTTTAATCACTTTTTTCTCTACTTTTTCTAACTTTTGAATAGATCGTTTTGATTCTACTTCTTGAATGATTTTAATCGCTTCATAAGGATCTACCTTTCCAGTTATCACAACAAACATATTGCTAGGATGATAAAACGTTTGATAACAATCATATAAATCCTGCTTTGTAATAGACCTTACACTTTTTACAGTACCAATAATCGGATATTTGATTGGATCTTCCACAAACAAATTATAAAGAACACCTTCATATGCCTTTGTAAAAGGACTATCCTCATACATCATAATCTCTTGTTCAATAATTCCCTTTTCCTTTTTCACATTATCATCCGTAAAAAATGGAGACTCCACATACTGTAATAAATATTTTAAATTTTCCTCAAAAAATTTTGTTCCAGAATATAAATAAGTCGTTTTCGTATAATTAGTATTGGCATTTGCATCCGCACCACGTTCACTAAAAAACACAAAGGGATCAGTTCCATCCTCTTGTTCAAACATTTTATGCTCTAAAAAATGAGCCACACCACCTGGTGTTTTTTTCATCGATTTACTGCCAATTGGGACAAATTCACAATCTCTAGAACCATATTTCGTACTATAAGTCACATAAGTGTTCTTACATCCTTTTTTAGGAATCATATAAACTTCTAATCCATTTTCCAACTTCTCATAAAAAAGTTCCAAATCAAGATTATTCATTTTCATTTGCTTCATCTAATGTCCCTCCTTCCAACAAATAAATCGTATCAACATGTACCTTTTTCGCAATTTGTACAACCATTTCTTTCGTAACTTCTTTAATCTTTTCCTTTCTTTCCTCTAACATATCATATCCTAAATATTCATGAGATACATACGTTGAAATAATCGAACCTGGAGCATCCTCTAACTCATCAAAAGCACTCAAATAAGTCACTTTCGCTTTTTCGAGATCAGACTCATCAAAATGACCTTTTTCCATATTAGAAAGTTCCTTTTTAACAAGTGACACTGCTTTTTTATAAGAACTCGAATCAATTCCAGCCTTAATAATCAACAAATGACTAGTCGGTTGAAACGTAGAATGAATAGAATAACAAAGTGAATTCTTTTCTCTTACATTTTGAAATAACTTCGAATCTGGTCCCCCACCTAAAATAAAGTTATAAATATTCATCACATATTTCCGTTCCAAATCAGACAAAGCATCTACCTTACAACCTACCAATAAATGACTTTGATTGATATCTTTCTTTTCCTTTGTCGATTTCAGTTTTCTTCTTGGCTTAGAAGGTTCCAAATAATGACTCATAGAAGGCTTTTTCAAAGTATTAATTGGAAACATATCATGAAATAAATCTTTCACTTTTTCTGGATCAATATTTCCAATCACAAAAATATCAATCAAATCACTATTTAAAACACTTTCATAATATGAATATAAATTCGTTTCATTAATTTCTTCTAAATCCTCCAGATAACCAATTGGTTTTAAAGAATATAGCGCACTATCATCCATTTCCTCTAATAAACGATATAATGCATACCTACTATGATTATCCTCCTGAGTTTCTAGTTCCTCCTTTAATGCATTCTTAGCTATCTTAAAATTTGTTTTTTCAAAACTTTTATCAGAAACATTTGGATGAAACAAAAAATCCATAAAAAATTCTAAAGATTCTTTCTGCATGCCTTTTTCCGTATAAGCCTCATTCAAAAAAATACAATCAAAACTTAATATCATATAATTTCCAGAAATATAAGTATTTGATTTTAGAATCAGATTATAAAGTTCTTCTGTTCTTATTTCCAATTCTCTTCTACTTGGATATTTCAAAGATGACTGCAACAATACTTCTGAAAGCAGATTTCTTTTTGTAATATCTTTTTTTTCTAATTTTCGTTTAAAATTAATTTTTACAGTTACCGTTTTAAATTGATCTGTTTTTATTGTGTGCAAACGATATGCAGCATTTTCACATTTTTGAT
>CANAXT010000049.1 GCA_947365915.1 uncultured Mycoplasmatota bacterium | reverse complement strand
CATTTAGCTGGAAAAAATGGTAACGAAAAAGTTGATTTTAACAATATCGATAAAGCACCTGAAGAAAGAGAACGTGGTATTACAATCAATACTGCACACATTGAATACAGTACTGAAAATAGACATTATGCACACGTAGACTGTCCAGGACATGCTGACTATGTAAAAAACATGATTACAGGAGCAGCTCAAATGGATGGAGCAATCTTAGTTATTGCTGCAACTGATGGACCTATGGCACAAACTCGTGAACACATCTTATTATCACGTCAAGTTGGTGTACCTCGTATGGTTGTATTCATGAACAAATGTGATATGGTTGATGACGAAGAGTTATTAGATTTAGTAGAAATGGAAATTCGTGAATTATTAAGTGAATATGGATACGATGGAGACAACACTCCAATTATTCGTGGATCAGCACTTAAAGCATTAGAAGGAGATGCTACTTGGACAGCTAAAATTGATGAATTAATGGCTGCAGTAGACGAATATATTGAAACTCCAGCTAGAGATACTGAAAAACCATTCTTAATGCCAATCGAAGACGTATTTACAATTACAGGACGTGGAACTGTTGTTACAGGACGTGTTGAAAGAGGTCAATTAAAATTAAATGACGAAATTGAAATTGTTGGTATTAAAGAAACTAAGAAATCAGTAGTTACAGGAATCGAAATGTTCCGTAAACAATTAGATTATGCTGAAGCAGGAGACAATGCAGGTATCTTACTACGTGGTATTTCTCGTGAAGATGTAGAACGTGGTCAAGTATTAGCAAAACCAGGATCAGTTACTCCACATAAAAAATTCAAAGCTACAGTTTATGTACTTAGCAAAGAAGAAGGTGGAAGACATACTCCATTCTTCAGTAACTATCGTCCACAATTCTATTTCCGTACAACAGATGTTACAGGAACTATTGAATTACCAGAAGGTGTAGAAATGGTTATGCCTGGAGATAATGTTGAAATGACAGTAGAATTAATTCACCCAATTGCAATTGAAAATGGTACAAAATTCTCAATTCGTGAAGGTGGAAGAACTGTAGGAGCTGGAAACGTTTCAGAAATCGTTGAATAACAGACTTTGGTCTGTTTTTTTTTGTTTTTCATAATCTAGTATTGGGTGATTTTATGGATTTTGATCTTTCTAGATTAAAACATATTTATACTAGGTATGGAACCATTATGTTAGGAAATATTTTTATCAAATTTGGATCATATGGAAATGATATTCGGTTAAAAATTTATCATGGAATTTCTATGTCTGAGTCGGTTCCTCAAATTATGAGGCAAACTGGATTATTTCATGGAAGTTATGATTCTTCAGCTGCTGTAGATGGGTTGTTTCATGATATTGGAAGATTTGCTCAATATTTTTTAACGGGTAATTTACAGGATTATAATTTAGAAAAAGATTTTGGACTGAAAGATCATGGAAGATTAGGAGAACAAGTAGTTGAAGAATTTGATTATTATTTTTCTGAATACTTTCCTATTTTAAAGGCGGTTATTGGAAATCATACTTGTATATATAGATCAGAATATAATTGTGATTTATCTAAGATTCCACCAATATTTCAGGAATATTCATTGGAAGAAATTATGAAGAAAGGGTGTTTTTTAGATTATTTGATTGGTTCTAAAATCAAGTTGGTTCAAGAAGCAGATAATTTTGAGTTGATTCAAAATGTAGTGAGTAAAAGATGGATTCCAACTATTTCATCAGAAAAAAAGGATTTTATTACAAGAGAGGCATGGGAGTTATTTTGTAATAATCAGCCACTTATGATATCTGAAATGAGAAAAAATAATTGTTGGAGTATTAATTCTGGTGTTTTGTTACGGTTTGGTTTAATTCCACAAAAGGCTCAGTTACGTTCTACTTTAGAAGTTTTATTGGAACAGGGGTATTTAAAAAAGATGTATGAGATGATTGTATCTGATGATCCACTCATTATGGAGGGTTACAAGTATGCTACATTATTGGTTCAAAATATGATTCAGTTATCTGAGGCAATTATTACGAAACAGAGTAGAGATGAAGCTGTTCAGTTGACGAAAAAAATGTGGAAGTAAAAACAGGCAAATGCCTGTTTAATGTTTTAAGATATTTCTAATTGGTGCTGAGTTTCGGTACATGAAGTATAATGTGCTATTGGTTACGAGTTCTAAGTCTCCAATATATTCATATACATCAGCTCCAAAGTTGATTTTAAAGTCATTTAGTCCTTTGTAAGGATTGTTTTCTAAGTTAAAGTTAGTTATTCCATTTAGATTAAAACGTTTGTATCCAGATTGAGCGTATTTTTGGATGATTTTCCATAGAAGTAAATGTTTTCCATTGAAGCTTTTTTTATTTTGGTCATGTCCTTCCATGAATAAAAAGATTTCATCTCTATTTTTGATGATTAAAGCTGTTGCTAAAACAATTCCTGTTGGATATGTTTTGAGTAAGTCAGTAGCAGAAATTAGTTGTTTTTTATATTGATTGGTTTCATTATCATAGATGATTTTTTGGTCAATTAATTTGGAATTGTTTTCTCCGACTTTTTCAAATATTTGGTTATTGATATCAATACTTCTTTGTTCTGCTAATGCGTATGTTTCTTGCGTTTTTGTTAAGAAATAGGTGGTATCTAGTTTTGCATAATAAAATTCAATGTTTGATCCAAATATTTGATAGGCATCTTGAAAAAATTTTAGGTCTCTTGGATACTTATTTTTTGTTTGTAAGTATAGGGAGTCTAAACTGTTTAGATTTCCTCTATGGATTCTGATTCCATTATTTTCAGCATTTCTTATTTTTGTTCTGAAGTTTTTGGATATGTCTTTAAATAGTTGATAGTAAGGATAATCAATGTTTAGAATGGCTTCGAATCTTGGTTTGAATGATTCAAAGTAGTGATTGTATCCTAAGTGATAATATCCTAGTCTTTTGAAATCATTAAATATTTTTTCAAAATAAAGATTGGTTTCTTTTAGGTTGTGATGTTTATCATATATGTTTTTAATAATTAATGGGTTTAGTTTGATTGCAACAATATCTTTTTTTCCTAGGAATTTTTTTAAAAGCATTGTGAAACTTTTTAATAATTCAAAGTTGTTATAGTTAATTAGAAATCCTCTTGGAGCAAATGCGTATTTGAAGCCATCTTTTTTTTGGACTAAAATTAAAGATGCTGCTAGAATTTGGTTTTCTTCGATCATTCCTACAAATAGGGGAGTAAATCCTTGTCGTTCCATTATTTCTGCATATTCTACAGTTTGGTATAAAGAGTGAACATTAAATGTATTTGTAAATGATTTAAATTCTGCTTTGGTTAATTGTTTGATTTGTTTCATACGTTTGGCTCCTTCCTCAGTTATTATATCATACATCATTTTATTTTACTATGATTTTTCTTTATTTTATGGTTGGAATAAAGGGAAAAAAATTGAATGAATTGTGTGGTTTATATTGATTAATTTTATGAAAAATGGTATTATATAGTCACTTTATTCGTGAAGTTATTTACTTTATGAAGTTTGTTAGGGGGAAAAGTATGGAAGAAGAAGTAAGAAGCGGGCAGATTTTTATTGCTTATCGAGGCAATAAAATAAAATTTAAACAAATAGAACAAGCTCTATCTGATAGATGTCCTTCTGATTATGTTGTAAAACAATGGTTTTCTACAGATAAATTTTATGCTGGAAAAATTATTGTCGATAATTCTTTTTCGAACGGCTGTGATCCATATTATAATAGTGATAATGGTCTTTTAACAGTGAGCGGATATAATCAAAATGAAGTCGAAGAAGTGTGCGCGAAATTTCCACGTTTTAAAATAAAAAATCCAGATAAATATCATCAAATAATAGGTGAGTTATGTATCTCTTTAGAAACGAATATGTTTCAATTTTTAAGTAATTATATGCATTTTTGTACAGTAATATGGGATAGTGGGGAGGACTCAGTCATTGCAGGAGTTACAGAACCAGATGATCATCAGTATACACATTTATATTATGGTTATGTTTTAAAGGGTGAAATCATGTTTTCTAATGATGCAGAAATCTTAAAGCAGTTTTGTGAAGAAATAATAGAATTTGAACCTAATACTTATATGAAAGATGGGGTAATATATACTTTTGATGGAAAAAAAGTTTGTCCTTCTCAGAAAAAAAAGAAAGAAAATGAAAAAACAGAATTAATCAAAAATACACCACAAAATGCTGATTCATTTTTCGGTGGATTAAATTCTTTATTATCTCAAATTGCAAGTGAATCCATTCGTTCTAAAATAGAAGAACATATAGAAGAATATTTTTCCTCAGAGAAAGCAAAACAAAAAGTTACAAATGAATTGGATACTGAAATGAAACGACAAATACTTGAAATTGTAAAAAAATCAATTCAAGAATTTAGTTTAGAAAATGAAATTACAGAAAAATTACATGCTTTATTTGATGAACAATTAAAAAACTATACAAGCCAAATTCAAATACCAGTATCTCATATTATTAAATTAAGCGATACTGTATTAGGACAAACAGAAGGTAGTTTTTATCATGAAAAGTTTGAACAAATATTAACGCAAGTACAATTAGATGAACCGATTATGTTAATAGGTCCTGCTGGAAGTGGGAAAAATGTAGCTATTTCACAAGTAGCACAAGCGTTAGGGAAACACATGTATTATACTAACAATGCTTCTAATGAGTTTAAGCTAACTGGATTTATAGATGCTGGAGGCAATTATAGAGATACTGAGTTTTATAAAGCTTTTAAAAATGGTGGATTATTCTTTTTAGATGAAATTGATAACTCTGATCCTTCTGCTCTCATTGTAATCAATTCCGCAGTTGCGAATGGTTATATGGCATTTCCACATGAAACCATAGATCGGCATCCTGACTTTAGAATTATAGCAGCAGCAAATACTTGGGGAATGGGATCTGATTTACAATATGTAGGAAGGAACGCATTAGATGCGGCAACTCTTGATCGATTTGATAATATTTTCTTTGATTATGATCAAAAATTAGAAAAAGCTTTGTACCCAAATGACGAGATTTTAGAATTTATGTGGTCTTTTCGAAGTGCTGTTTATCAGTCTCATATCTCACATGTTGTATCTACTCGTGGAATTGGAAAGGTTTACAAAAAAGAAATCAATGGAATTCCAGTACCACATATATTAACTTCTAATGTGATTAAAAATTTAGGACAAGATGATATAAATTCTATTATTGGTAATATGAAAGACATTCGTTCAGATAACAAGTTTTATACTGGAATCAAGGAATTAAGGTTAACTAGGTAAATATGTATAAGTTATATAGAAAAAATGGCTATCAAGTCATGCATTATCGATTTTATTCGATTACAGAATTTATTGCTTTTCTGAAATCTACTCCAGTTTGTTCAGAGGTATTTACACATCCGCAAAGTATATATGGAGATTTTGAGTTTACACAAACTCATTCATTAGAAGAAGCGATGAATCTTTGTCAATTTGGATATCACCAAGATTTTAATCAATTGATAGAGTTGAAAATAAAATTAGAAAGATACGTGAAACTGTCTTCTAAAAAACAGAAACAATATAATGATTACATTGGATATGTTCCAGATGTAAAAGCTTATCTTGAAGGAAATCCGTTATCGATGTTAAATAAAAAAAATCAATCCAGAAAAAAAATAGATATTTATTTCAATTCTTCATTTTCTTCAAGAACTTCTACAGACGCTATTTTTAATAGAGGAGCGATTGTTTTAGTACTTATTGAGATATTAGAAAGTTTAGGGTATAGTGTTGATTTTCATTTATTTATAATGAGTGCAACCAAGAGTGCAACCAATCCTCAAATGCATTTTAGTGAATTTATTTTAAAAAAAGAAAAAGAAAGATTAAATTTGTTAAAATTATATTTTCCATTATGTCATCCTTCTTGGATTAGAAGATTATATTTTAGATTAGTTGAAGAAACAAAGGAAGCAACTGACATTTGGGTACCTGGTTATGGTATTCCGAGTGATTTGGTAACGGTCAAAAAAATAATAGAATTAAAATCCAACGATATCATTATTCCTACAATTGGTGAGCTAGGTATAACAGGAGATAATATTATAGATGATGCGAATCGTTTATTTGAATATGTGAATCAATCTTCAAATAAGGATTTTGTATTACAAAAAATTAAAAAATAGTAGTTGAGTGCTATTTTTCATAAAGTAAATAACTTTGAGAAATTGGTTAAATGAAGGGGATTTATTAGAAGAGATTGTAAAAAAGTGTGTAAGTTTTTGTGAACTGAACCCCAAAAATTGGACAGTTTATAAATAGTTTCTAATTAGAGGATTGTAATCTGTAATTTACAGGAGACAGTCCTTTTAATTTTACTTTAATTCTATCATAATTATAATAATTAATATAGTCATCTATTGCTAAAATTAATTCATCTAATGTTTTATATTTATCCTCTTGGTCATAAAACATTTCCGTTTTAAGTAATCCAAAAAAGTTTTCCATCATACCATTATCCATACTATTTCCTTTTCTGGACATGCTTTGTTTGATTCCTTTATTCTTTAATCTTTGTTGATAAGATTGATGTTGATATTGCCATCCTTGATCTGAATGAAATATCAATCCATCAAGATTATTGTTCTTATCAAACGCCTTATTTAGCATATCGCTTATTTGTTCTAAATTAGGTGATTTAGAGGTATTGTAAGATATAACTTCTCCATTAAAACCATCTAATATTGGTGATAAATAACATTTCTCACCACGAAGATTGAACTCAGTTACATCTGTATACCATTTTTCATTAGGCTTATCTGCGTTAAAGTTTCGTTCAATTAAATTATTGGCAATTTTGCCAACAGTACCTTTATATGATGAATATTTTCTTTTGTTTCTTTTTAAAGGTCTTAAACCTAATTTAACCATTAACCTATAAACCTTCTTATGATTAACATTATAACCTTGGTTTCTTAATTCTAATGTAATTCTGCGATAACCATATCTTTCTTTATTATTAATAAATATTTCTTTTATTTTATCAATTATTTCTTTATTTTTATCATCTTTATCTACTTTAGATAAAGTATAATAATATACTGATCTAGCTAAACCTGATATTTGTAGAAGAATCGTTAATGGATATATTAGCCGAAGTTCACTTACAACATTTACTTTTTCTTTTGTTGTTGATTCTTCCTTGCTTGAACAACGGCTCTCAATTTTTTTGAGTATTCAAGCTCCGCTTTTAAATATAAATTTTCTTGTTTTAATCTTTCATTTTCCTCTTCAATAGTTTCCTTTACTTTAGATTTAAAATCTTTTTTAGGCATAGTTGGACTCCTTCCTCGTTTTCGTTCAACTATATTATAACCGTTTTCTTTATATTTTGAAATCCATGAATGTAATAACCCATCACCATGTAAACCTATATCTAATGATACTGACCATACTGATTCATTATTGACTAATACTCTATCTATTGCATTTTGTTTTACATAAACTGGATAATATTTATTCTTTGTTGTTCTTAATATATCAAAACCATGTCTATCTATTAAACAACATAAATATTGAACTCCGTGAAAAGCAATATTATATTTGTTTGACAGTGAATTTATAGAACAACCATTTTTTCTTTCCGTATATAAATTTATTTTATCCTCATAACTTAATTTGCTCATAATAAAAACCTCGTTTCCTTTGTCCAAGAAACGGGGTTCATATCATTGAAGCTTACACACTTTTCTTACTTTAATCAATAGATTTTAGTTTTTATCTTTTTCATACAATTTTACTTTGCCTGTTGTGATATCAATTGCTTTATCGATAAAATGATTGATATTATCTTTATACAATAATAATATTTTTTTTGATATTTCTGAAACTTCTTCTAATTCAATTCCTAAGAATTCTGAGATAGATTCTGGAGAAAAATATTTTCCATCCACATATCCTAATCTTAAAGAAATGATAATTGCTTCTTTAGGTGTTAAAGTACCAAGCATTTGCCCAAAACTTGGAACTCTTAGCATTTCTAATATTTTTATGCAATCTTCTTTGGTCATTTGAGAAGAATTTTGTTGTTTTGATTCAGAAACAGTGATATCTTGAGGATTATTGTCCTCATTTTTTTGTATTACTTGTTTTTTAGTTTTTCCTGAATTTGATAAAAATCTTTTCATTTTAGGAATTAAACCTCCATAGAATCTTGAATTTTCTTTAGATCCCCATGCGGTAGAAGATACAGGGTTTTCTAAGTCTTCTCCATATCTTAAAGTAATTAAATCTCTTTCTTCATCTGTTAATTTTGAAATTATTTCATCTACTTGTTCCTTTGTGTATGAATTAAAAATTTCATATATGCTTTTTAAATTTCTAGCCATAGTATTGTTCCTCCTTACTTCATTTTGTGCTATGGTATTTCTTTGATCATCTGTTTTTTTTGATTGAGATGGTATTTTAGAATCATTTGATTTTTCTATGGATTCTATCAATCCTATATTTCTCAATTGTTTCTCGATTTGTTTAACAATTCTTTGTATTAATCTAGACACGTAAGATCGTGAAATTCCTAATTGATCAGCAATTTCTTTTTGACTATATATTTGATTATTGTGAAAACCAAAGTATAGTATTATAATTTTTTGATCTCTATTAGATAAATTATTTATTATTTCTCTTATTATGTTTTGTGTTTCTTTTCTTTCATATTGTGTGATTAAATCCGCATTATCATCTTCTAATATATCTTGTAAGGTTCTTTCATCTCCTTCTGAATCTGTTGAAATTGGACTATCCAGGCTTTGATCAGAAAGTGATTTTTTTCCTTTTCTAAGAAACATTAGTATTTCATTATCAATGCATCTTGTAGCATAGGAGGCAAAAGAATAATTTTTAGTTGTATCAAAAGTATCTACACTTTTGATTAAACCGATTAATCCAATTGATACCAATTCTTTTTGTTCATATGGTGTATCATTAAATCTATTTTTTACTTGATATAATACTAATTTGATATTATGGTTTATAATTTCTTCTCTAGCTTTCATATCACCTTGTTTCATTTTTTCAAAATATGAATAAATTTCTTTTTTAGATAAAGGCTTAGGGAGATTTGTATCTATAAATAAATCATCAGAATTCATATTGTCCTCCTAACTGTTTCATAAAGTGTTTCACTTTCTGAAAAAAGAGGATATTTGTTATAATCCCTTATTTTATTATTCATTTGACTATTTATTTGATTGACAAAATGTCTTTTTTACGATAAAATAATTCACAAGTTTTTTAAACAATCAATTCTTTCATCTCAAAGTGAAACACTTTATGAACTTAAAAATGAATATAATATTTAGATTGATTATCATTTTGAATGATGATATACTGAAAAAAAGGATGATTCGTATGATTTTAAACGTGAGTGGAAGAACGGATATTGTTGCTTTTTATTCAAAATGGTTTATCAATCGTTATAGGGAAGGATTTGTTGATGTCAGAAATCCTTTTTATCCAGATCAGGTTAGTAGAATTTATTTTGATGATGTAGATGCAATATTGTTTTGTACTAAAAATCCGATTCCTATTTTAGAGTTTTTGTCTGAAATACAGAAACCAATTTTATTTCATGTTACTTTAACGTCTTATAAAAATAATATAGAACCGAATGTTCCACCAAAAGGGAAGATTATTGAGGCGATTAAAAAAGTCTCTGATATTATTGGAAGTGATCATGTATGCATTCGTTATGATCCTATTTTTTTGAATGGGCAGTATTCTATTCAATATCATAAACAGGCATTTGAACATTTGTGTTCTTTGTTAGAAGGTTATACTAAAACAATCATTGTATCTTTTATTGATGATTATAAAAATGTTCGAAACAATATAAAGATATTACAAATGAAGGAGTTTTCAGAAGATGATTTTAAAGAGATTGGTACTTCTTTTAGTGAGAGTGCGAGAAAACATGGAATGACAGTTCAAACTTGTTTTGAAAAACGTGATTTGACAGAATATGGTTTTGTTAAAGGAGACTGTTTGTCAGCGACTTTGGCTTATCAATTGACTGGAAAAATATATAAAAAATGGAAAGCTAGAAAAGGGAACTTGTGTAACTGTGTAGAAATGGTGGATATTGGGGTTTATAATACATGTAAGCATTTTTGTAGATATTGTTATGCGAATTATGATGAGAAGAAAGTAAGTGAAAATGTATTAGAACATGATCCAAATTCTAGTTTATTGATTGGTGCTTTGCAAAAGAGTGATGTTATAAAAATTCGAAAATGAATTTTTTTTTATTGACAAATGTGTTATATGGTGTTATATATAATATATAACAGTTAAGGAGGTAACATGAAAATTATTATTAGTAATAGTAGTTCTGTTCCAATTTATGAACAGATTAAGCAATTGATTATAGGGCAGATCATGTCTGGAGAATTAGAAGAAAATGAAATGTTGCCATCGATTCGGATGCTTGCAAAAGATATTCGTATTAGTGTTATGACCATAAAGAAAGCTTATGATGAGTTAGAAGAAGAAGGGTACATTGTTACAAAACAAGGAAAAGGCAGTTTTGTAGCTCCTAGAAATTTGGAGCTCATTAAAGAACAAAAGCAAAAGGAGATTGAGTCGTACATGGTTGAAATTATTCGAATTGCGAATCAATATGATATTAGAAAACAAGAAATATTTGATTTATTTGAATTTATATATGGGAGTGAGATAAATGAAAAATGCGATTGAAATTCATAATTTGGTGAAAAAATATGATTCTAAGTTTCAACTTGGAAGTCTTGATTTACAGATACCAAGTGGAATGATTGTTGGATTGATTGGAGAAAATGGGGCTGGTAAGACCACACTGATTAAGTCAATTTTGGATATTATTAAAATTGATAGTGGAGAGATTTCTATTTTTGGAGA
>CANAXT010000048.1 GCA_947365915.1 uncultured Mycoplasmatota bacterium | reverse complement strand
AGTTGAAACAGTAGATGAATGCTTAGGTCGCTTAAAACAAAAAATAGACGAATTAAATGGAACTTTGGTAATTACTGCAGACCATGGAAATGCAGATACCATGTTAGACGAACAAGAACGAATTGTAACCAGTCACTCCACCGCTTTAGTACCTTTTATCATTAACCAAGAAGGAACATTAAAAAACGGAAAATTAGGCGACATCGCCCCAACCTTACTACATCTATTAAATTATACAATTCCTGTAGAAATGACAGGAGAAAATCTATTTCAAAAAAAATAATATAAAAGAATTGAGGAACAATATGAAAAAAAACAAAATAGCTAAAATATTTGTAATCATTAGTATTCTGTTTATGATCACATTATGTGGCATTTATGGATATCGTTTAATACACTATTACCGCTTAGAACACCCAAAAACAAAACAAGTAAAGCAAACCCTAGTAAGCAAACTAACAGACACATCGAACATAGTAAATAGTGGAGATGGACTATATCAAGATAACAATACCTATTACTATAAAGGAATGGTAAATAATAACTATATCAAATATTCTGGTATCCTATGGAGAATCGTTCGTATAAATCAAGATCAAACCATTACTATGATCAGTGAAGCACCACTTACATCTATGGTTTATGGATATCAAGTAGACCAATTTGAACAATCATATGTATACAAATGGTTGAATGACGAATTCTATAACAAATTAACCAATAGCAAGCAATATTTAGTAGATACCAACTATTGTGTAGACAAAATAGAAAACGCAGACAAAATTAGTTGTAACGAACAAAAAACAAGTAAAGTAACAATGATGAATATCTTTGAATACCTAAAAGCATCAGGAAGTAAAAGTTACCTAAACAATGGAAAAAGCTTCTGGACCGTTAATCCTAGCAAAGAACAAAAAACATGGTTCATCAACCAAAAAGGACTTGTAAACGATGAATCATTCAGTGAATCAAGTTACCACAGCTATGGAGTAAAACCAATGATCACCATCAAAGGAGATCTCACTATAACAAAAGGAACAGGAACAATAGAAGAACCATTTGAATTTGAAAACAACAAAAGTAAAGAACTAAAAAATCAATCCATTGGAAGCTATGTAAACTATAATGATCAAATTTGGAAAATCGTTGATATCAATGACTTTGGAATTAAAATCACATTACAAAGCCATATCAAAATAAAAGAAGAAGAAATAGAAAAATCATTTTCAACAACATCATCAAATATTTATGACATAGAATTCTCAAAAAACATCGGATACTACTTAAACACAACCTATTATAAAACCTTAAAAAACAAAGACTATCTAGTAGAATATCCATTTAAAATAGCGCCTTACAACAACGAACAAAAATATAACTATCAAGTAGAAAACTATGAAACTGTAAGAGCAAAAGTAGGACTATTACAAGTAACCGATTTATTTATAAATGACCTTTATGATTATGCCTTAATGACCCCATCAGAAGAAGGAACTGTTTATACCGTATTAGAAGATGGAAGATTGTATGCAGATATGGTAAACAAAGAATTAAAAATAAGACCAGTCGTAGTATTAAAAGAAAACTTAAAAATAGAAAATGGAACAGGAACAGAAACCGATCCATTCAATCTGACCGTATGATGAAAAAAAGAAAACTGTTAAAACTTCCAATTGCAATCGCAATACTAGACTTATTAACACTCATCTTTCTTTTTTTTACTTACGGACCCATTTCTTATTTTAGAAACTTACTAATTACAACAGCAATGACCACACAAAACCACAAATTTTTAGCTCATACCCTATATAGCGAAAAAACAATCGAAAACATACTAAAACAAAACTATGTAGTAGAAATGAATCAAAACACAAATACAAACGACATCCAATTTGAAAAAGAACCCCAAAACCATTACGATTCCATCTATGAAGAACAAATCTTAAAAAGAGAGACTAACGATTTATACAAAATCATCCCCTTAGAAGGAAAAAACTACAAAGGATACCTAGTCGCAATTTATGACCCATCAAGAATTTCACTCGTATCTTCAAAATACTATGGAACAAAAGGACAAATGTTAGAAGATATCGCACGAACCAACCATGCCAAAGTAGCAATCAATGCCAGCGGATTTCTAGATACAGACCTCTTTGGAAATGGAGCCCTAGCATCAGGAATATTCATCCAAAATGGACAAATAAAAAACGGAAACCCAAACACAAAAGCAAGAATTATTGGATTTAATCAAGATCATATCTTAACCCTTATGAACACAACAGCAGAAGAAGCTATAAAAAAAGGAATCAAAGATGCCGTAGAATTTGGACCATTTTTAATCGTCAATGGAGAACCTGCTACTATCAAAGGAAATGGAGGATGGGGAGTGGCCCCTAGAACCGTCATAGCCCAAAGAAAAGATGGAATTGTATTATTCATTGTAATTGATGGAAGACAACCAGGATATAGCTTGGGAACAGATATGAAAGAACTTATCAACATTTTACTTCGCTATAAAGCATATAACGCCTCAAACCTAGATGGAGGAGCATCAACCAGTTTAAACATTGAAGGAAAAATATATAGTAAACCATGCGCTTACAGTAACACAAAAGAACGATTTCTACCAAACGCATGGATTGTAAAATAGTACCTCAGATACTATTTTTTTAAACCACAAAATTACAAAATCGTAATATCACTTGTACCAAAAATCATTTTATTGTATAATAAAAAAGGTTACAAAAACGAGATAAGGTGTGATAAAATGGGCTTTCAAATCGGAAACATAACAATCAAAAATCAAGTCGTTCTAGCCCCTATGGCAGGAATATCCAATAGTGCCTATAGAACCATCATAAAAGATATGGGCTGTGGACTAATCTATGCCGAAATGGTCAGTGACAAAGCCATCTATTATGGAAACAAAAAAACAATCGACTTACTTTACATGACCGATTACGAAAGACCAATTGCCCAACAAATATTTGGAAGCGACAAAGAATCATTTGTATATTCCGCCAAATACATATATGAAACAATGAAACCAGACATTATAGATATTAATATGGGATGCCCAGTACCGAAAGTTGCCTTAAGAGCCCAAGCCGGAAGTGCCCTATTAAAAGACCCAAGAAAAGTATATGAAATTGTAAGATCGGTAGTAAAATCGGTTCCAATACCAGTGACAGTAAAAATCAGAAGCGGATGGGATCAAGAACACATAAACGCAGTAGAAATTGCCAAAGAAATAGAGCGTGCAGGCGCCAAAGCTATTGCCGTACATGGAAGAACCAGAAGTCAAGGATATAGTGGCAAAGTAGACCTTGAAATCATCAAAAAAGTAAAACAAGCAGTTTCCATTCCAGTCATCGGAAATGGCGATATCAAAACCGCAGAAGACGCAAAAAAAATGTTAGAACAAACAGGCTGCGATGCCATCATGATTGGAAGAGGTGTATTAGGAAACCCATGGCTCATCAGAGAATGTATCACTTACTTAGAAACAGGAATCAAATTAGATCCCCCAACCAAAGAAGAAAAAATAAACATGTTATTACACCACTTTGAATTATTACTAAAAACAAAAGGAGAAAAACTAGCTTTGTTAGAAATTAGAAGCCACGCTGCTTGGTACTTAAAAGGAATTCCAAACACGACAGAACTCAAAAACAAAATTATGAAATCAAAAACCAAAGAAGAATTTATAGAATTAATAAAAGGAGAAAAAATATGAAAGCAGAATTTAAAACAAGACTTGCTGCCTATCTCATTGATTTAATCATTATAGGACTATTAATGGGAATCGTAATGTGCATCAAAGAAAAAGACCCAAAAGTCAAACAATTAAAAAGCGATAGAAATATCGTAAATGAACTATATGCAAATAAAGAAATCAAATTCGAAGACTATTTCGAAAGAAGAACCACAATCGATCAACAAATAGACCAAGAATGCGTCATTTATATGATCTATAATATCATTCTAATTATCTGTTACTTCATATTACTTCCATACTATTGGAATGGACAAACCGTAGGAAAAAAAGCACTCAAAATAAAAATTGTCTCCTCAAACGAAAACAAAATAACAATTACCAGCTTACTCATTCGAAATCTAATTATCAATGGATTAGGATATATCATTATGGTTTTACTATTTCTATATTTACTTCCAAACAAAATGTACTTTGTTTTCGAATCAATTTTTAGTTTTCTACAAATAATACTAGTAATACTAAGCATATCTATGATATTATATAGAAGAGACAAAAGAGGCCTTCACGACATTTTAAGTGGGACCAAAGTTTGTAAATGTGAGAGGTGAACATATGAGAGAATTTACAGAACAAGAGAGCATTCGTAGAGAAAAAGCAATCGAACTAAAAAACAAAGGAATTGACCCATTCGGTCATAAAATTGACATTACAGCAAACTCAAAAGATCTAGCGCTTACCTATGCATCAAATTCAAAAGAAGAACTCATTGAAATGAACATTCCTGTAACCATAGCAGGAAGAATCATGACCAAAAGAGGAAAAGGAAAAGTTGGATTTATGCATATCCAAGATAAAGAAGGACAAATCCAAATTTATGTAAGACAAGATGCCATAGGAGAAGAACAATATGACTTATTCAAAAAAGCAGACATTGGAGATATTGTAGGAATTGAAGGAACCGTTTTTAGAACCGATACAGGAGAACTGAGCATTAAAGCCAGTAAATACATTCATCTAGTAAAAGCACTAAGACCACTTCCAGAAAAATTCCATGGATTATCTGATGTCGAAGAAAGATATAGAAGAAGATATGTAGATTTAATCATGAACGAAGAAGCCAGAAGGGTCGCATTCACAAGACCCAAAATCATTCGTTCTATTCGAAACTATTTAGACAACCTAGGATATTCAGAAGTAGAAACACCAGTATTAAACCCAATCTTAGGAGGAGCAGCAGCCAGACCATTTATCACACATCATAACACATTAGACATGAACTTTTACCTTCGTATCGCAACAGAACTTCCATTAAAACGATTATTAGTAGGAGGAATGGATGCTGTTTACGAAATAGGTCGAATCTTCAGAAATGAAGGAATGGATAAAAACCATAACCCAGAATTTACAACAATCGAACTATATAAAGCCTATAGTGACTTAGAAGGAATGATGGAAATTACAGAAGGAATTATTGGAAATGCTGCAATGGAAGTACTAGGAACTTATGAACTAGAATACAAAGGAAACCATATTTCACTAGCGCCTCACTTCAAAAAAATCCATATGGTAGATGCCATAAAAGAAAAAACAGGAATCGACTTTTTTAAACCAATGACACTAGAAGAAGCCAAATCTTTAGCGCAAGAACATGGAATTGAAATAGAACCACACTTTCTTTATGGACATATCGTAAACGAATTCTTTG
This sequence comes from uncultured Mycoplasmatota bacterium, assembly GCA_947365915.1. Lineage (GTDB taxonomy): Bacteria > Bacillota_I > Bacilli_A > RF39 > UBA660 > MGBC102946. The sequence goes on along the minus strand of CANAXT010000048.1, from coordinate 5,630 downwards.
AAAAATATGTCGAAGAAACCATCATCGAACCAACATTTATATATGGACATCCAATAGAAGTAAGCCCATTAGCAAAAAAAAGCGAAGACCCAAGATTTACAGAACGCTTTGAACTATTCATATGTGGAACAGAATATGCCAATGCGTTTACAGAACTCAATGATCCAATCGATCAATATGAAAGATTTTTAAACCAATTAAAAGAAAAAGAACTAGGAAACGATGAAGCCAATGAAATGGACTTAGACTACGTAGAAGCATTAGAATATGGAATGCCTCCAGCTGGAGGAATGGGAATGGGAATTGATCGATTAACAATGCTTTTAACAGGATCAGAAACCATTAGAGAAGTCATTCTATTCCCACACATGAGAAACAAAAACCAATGAAACTATACATTGTAAGACATGGAGAAACGGATTATAACCAAAAAAAAATATTACAAGGAAAACCAGTATCAAATTTTACAAACAAAAAACAATATGATAACTATTTTGAAAACTGTACCTTAGAATCTGTAGAAAGTATTCAAGACCTTATGAAAAGAGTGGAGGATTTCATTCAAGAATTAAAACAAAACCATTCAGAAAAAACAGTCCTATTAGTGACCCATGCTGGATGGATTAGTGCGTTCATGAGTAGCTTAAAACCAATTCCAGAAGATGGAAATTTAGAATGGTTTGAATTAGACAATGCCAAATATTTAGAATATAATATATAGAAGGAGAAATGAAAATATGAAAATTTTATCAGTAAATGCAGGGAGTTCATCATTAAAATTTCAAATGTATGAAATGCCAGAAGAAAAAGTTTTAATATCAGGAGTATTTGAAAGAATTGGAATTGATAACAGCCTTTATACCATTAAAATAAATGGACAAAAAATAGAAAAACATGTAGATTTACCAGACCATGAAGTAGCAGTAAACTATTTAGCACAAGAATTAATCGAAAATCATGTCGTAGAAAAACTAAGCGAAATTAAAGGAATCGGTCACCGCTTAGTACACGGAGGAGACAAATACTCTAAATCAGTAGTATTAACAGACCAAGTAATGGAAGTAGTAGAATCATTAACTCCACTTGCGCCACTTCATAACCCAGCCAACCTAGTAGGCGTAAAAGCATTCAAAAGTATTATACCAAATGCAGTAGCAGTAGCCGTTTTTGATACAGCTTTCCATCAAACAATGGCAACCGATACATACCTTTATCCAGTACCATATGAATGGTATACAGAATATGGAGTTCGTAAATATGGATTTCATGGAACAAGTCACAAATACCTAACAGGCAGACTAACAGACATTTTAGGAAAAAAAGAAGCTAGAATTATTACTTGTCATCTAGGAAATGGAGGAAGCATTAGTGCTGTAAAAAATGGTGAATGCGTTGACACCTCTATGGGATTTACCCCAAATGCAGGACTTGTAATGGGAAGTCGTAGTGGAGACATCGACGCTACAATTATCCCATATATCATGGAACAAACAGGAAAAAGCATTGCAGAAGTAGTAGATGACTTAAACAAACGTAGTGGATACTTAGGAATCAGTGGAGTAAGTAGTGACTCTAGAGATGTAGAAGCAGGAATTGATGAAGGAAACCCAAGATGTATTCTAGCGCAAAAAATGTATATTTCTGCAGTTGTAGGATATATTGCAAAATACTATGTATTCTTAGGAGGCGTAGATGCCATTTGTTTTGCAGGAGGAGTAGGAGAAAACTCAAAAACAACAAGAAAAGAAATCCTAGAATCATTAGCAGTTTTAGGAATCAAAATTGATGAACAAGCAAACGAAGTAAGAGGGAAAGAAGCACTAATCACAACCCCAGATTCTAAAATTCCAGTATATGTAATTCCAACTGATGAAGAAGTAATGATTGCAAGAGACACTTACTCATTCTGTCAATAGAAAGCGTGAAACTATGTATCATAGAATGTATTCTAAAATAGTTAAAAAAATAAAAAAATATGATACGATTGTTATTGCAAGACATGTAGGAGCAGATCCAGATGCCCTTGGAAGTTCATTAGGGTTAAAAGAAATTATCTTAAACACATTTCCAAACAAACAAGTCTATGTTATCGGTCATCCAGCTTCAAAATTTAAATATTTAGGAGTTCCCACAAAATTCAAAGAAGAATGGTATGAAAATGCATTATTAATTGTAACAGATACACCAGACAAAAAAAGAGTAGACGGTGTAGATGCAAACAGATTCAAAGAATCAATCAAAATAGATCATCATCCATTTATCGAAAAATTTTGTACTATAGAATGGATTGATGATACCAGAACAAGCGCATCAGAAATGATTTTAGAACTTGTCAAACATACAAAACTAAAAATCAACAAAGAAGCAGCATCAAAACTATATATAGGACTTGTAGCAGACAGCAATCGTTTTCTGTTTTGCTATACGACTCCAAAAACATTTGAATTAGTATCTTGGTTAATAAAAACAACAAAAATAGACATTACCAAACTATATGAAACCTTATACTTAAGACCATTAAAAGAACTAAGATTTCAAGGTTATGTAGAAACTCATTTAGAAGTAACAGAAAATGGCGTTGCTTCGATTAAAATTACAGACGAAATATTGCAAGAATATAATGTAGACCCAGCAACCGCTGGAAACATCGTAAATAATTTAAACTATATCGAAGAAATTTTAGTTTGGGTATCATTTTCAGAAGATAAAATCAACAATACCATTCGAGGATCCATTCGTTCAAGAGGACCAATTATAAATGAAGTCGCTTCCAAATTCGGAGGAGGAGGACACATATTTGCAAGTGGTGTTCGACTAAAAAACTTTGAAGAAGCAAGCACAATGATAGAAGCATTAGATACAGTTTGTAAAGAATATCAAAATTAAGGAAACTTAATTTTTTTTTCATGTTGTGTTAAAAACAAATATCGTTTATAATAGTAATAAGAATGGAGAGAGGTTATGAAAAAAAGAGGATTTACACTGATTGAGTTTTTAGCAGTGGTCATACTTCTAGCAGCGATAATCATGATTTTAATTCCAACAATATTAGACATTGCCCAAAAATGGAGAAAAAGTACATTTAAAGATAGCATATATGGAATTGTTGAAAGTACCAAAATATTATATACAGAAAGTATGTTAGAAGGAGGACTAACTGAAAATAAAAAAATGTCTTTTGAAAATGGAAAACCAAGCGAACTATCTTATAAAGGAGAAATTCCAAAAGGCGGAGAAATCGAATTAAATCCAAAAGGAGAAATCAGACTTGCCTTACACAACAAAGAGTGGTGCGCAATCAAAAGCTTTGCAGAAAATAAAATTACATTAGTTTCATATAAAAAAGGAGATTGTGTATTAGTAGAAAGCACAACCCCTCCATTAATTACATTAAATGGAGATCCTATAGTTACAGTAGAAATTGGTGGTGAATATAAAGAATTAGGAGCCAAAGCCCAAACAGAAAACGGGAAAAAATTAGAATATACAAAAGAAATCAAACAGGATGGAAAAATCGTAGAAAACATAGATACAAGCAAAGAGGGAACCTATGAAATTACATATCACACCAATGTGAATCAAAAAACAGCACAAATAACAAGAACAGTAACAATATCCACTCGTCCAGTAATATTAATGACAGAAGAACAAAAAGACTATATGAATCCACAAGAAATAATCATCAATGTAAGTGGAGTAAAACCAAATATAGTAACACAATTTTCATATCAAATAAAAAAAGACGGAGTCATAGAAAAAAACGAAACAGTAACCAATTTAACTCAAAAAATAAAATTAGAAAAAACAGGAATTTACGAAATAACAGTATCAGTAACAGACAATCATAACCAAAAAAACACGGTTACGAAAACGTATAAAATAGATTCCATTCCACCATCAGTAGGAAATATTATGGTATTAGGAACAAAAGGAAATAATGGATGGTATACAAGTGATGTAACTTTTAAAACCATTGATGGATCAGATTCCCTATCTGGTCATGAAAGTACTAAAGTAGATAAAGAAAAGATAGATAAAAATACAAAAGGGGAAACAGTAACGATAAAAACAACAGACAAAGCAGGAAATGAAAGCACTTTAAAAAGAACGATCAAAGTAGACAAAACAGAACCCATTTTAACATTAAAATCAAAGAAAACAGAAACTATAAAACAAGGAAAATCCATTTGGACAAGTAGTTACTTTAACATTCCAAAATATTCAATTAGTGGAGGAAGTATGACTTGTTCCCCAGTAAACACAAAAACCTTAACTACTGGGTCACATACTATTAGTTGCACAGTAATGGGAGGAAATGGACTAACAAAAACAGTAAGTAAAAATATTAAGGTAGAATAAGAATAGTATAAAAATGAGTCACATTAGATGGGAAAAGATAGAAAGTGTCATATTACTAATAAAAATAGAGGTGAAAAATGAGAATTGAATATATTTATGCAATGATTTCAATATTATTATGGTCTACAACAGCAACAGTAACAAAGCTACTATTAAGTAATTTAAATAGCATGCAAATACTGTTATTTAGTTCTTTTTTTGCTTTTATTTTTTTATTTATTATCAATATAATAAAAGGCAATTTGAAAGAAATAAAAAAATATAAAATGAAAGATTTCTTTAAAATTGCTAGCATAGGGATATTAGGAACATTTTTATATAACTTATTTTTGTATCTAGGTATCAATACACTTCAAGCTTCACAAGCCTTTATTATAAATTATTTATGGCCCATTATGACTGTTTTATTTGCATGTATATTTTTAAAAGAAAAATTGACTATAAAAAAAATAGTTGCGCTGATAATATCATTTATAGGAGTAATAGTGGTTACTTCAAATGGAAATTGGTCACATTTTGAAAAAAATAGTTTTATAGGAATGATATACTGTGTTTTAGCTGCTATTTCATATGGATTATTTTCAGTATTAAATAAAAAAACAAAATATAATAAATATACAACTATGATGCTATTTTATTTGACTTCATTTTTTATTTCCTTCTTATATACAATTATTTGTAGAACCACATATGTTTTAGAAATAAATCAATTATTTGGCTTACTCTGGATAGGAATTTTTACCTCAGCTATTGCTTTTGCTTCTTGGGTAATAGCTTTGGAAAAAGGAGACACTGTACGAATATCGAATATAGCTTATATGACTCCATTTATTTCCTTAGTTTGGACCAGTATAATATTAAAAGAAAGCTTTAGTATTTATTCAGTTATTGGTTTATTGATAATAATGGTAGGAATTTTTATCCAGATGAATAATTCAAAAGATCAACTGTAGTAAAAATAGGAAACATAAAAATCTTAACTACTGAATCACATACTATTAATTGTACAGTAGCAGGAGGAAAACAATTAACTAAAACAGTAAATAAAAAGATTGTTGTGAAATGAAAGACTTTAAAAGAAATTTTTAAAGTTTTTTTGTTACTATATAGTTACAAAACGACAAAGTTCTACTAAAAAAAGTTATACTATGTTTGTAAGATAGATAGATTTCAGAAATTGAGCAAATTATTTTGAATTTATTGATTTTTGAAACGAAGAGAGGCTAACTATTAAAAGTCAATAGTTTTTCTTAAAAAAATTAATATGGAAA
>CANAXT010000047.1 GCA_947365915.1 uncultured Mycoplasmatota bacterium | reverse complement strand
GGGGGGGCATAAGGAATAGAGCCTTTACTCTAATAGAACTTTTGGCAGTAATAATAATTATAGGAGTGGTAGCTTTAATTGTGTCTCCGATTATATTGAATGTAGTAGGAAAATCAAAGAAAGCAGCATTTGAAAGAAGTATTAATGGAATTATACGGGCAGTACGTATTGATTTATCAGACGATGATTTTTTAACGCCTCGTGAGTATTTTTATGAGGGATCAAGTTTAAGTTTACTTACGGTAAATGATAAAAAACGAGATGAGATCGTAAAGATTAGTGGAAGAATAGACGGAAATGGGTTCATCTATGTAGATGGAGAAGGAAACATCATAATTGATAATATTTGTAATAAAGAATATTGTGCGAATGGAAAAGAAGAAGAAATAGAGATTACAGATAATCCAACGGGAGAAGTACCAGCAGTAGATAAAGAAGATCCAATGATTACATTAAATGGAGATTCTACGATTTATGTAGAATTAAATGGAACTTATACAGAATTAGGTGCGGTAGCACGTACCAAATTAGGAGATACTTTAGAGTATACAATTGAGATCAAAAAGAATGATGAAATTGTAAGTAATATAGATACAACAGTAGAAGGAACTTATAAGATTATTTATAGTACAAGTAGTAATGAGAAAACAGTAAGTGTAGAAAGAGAAGTTGTTGTACTTAATATGACACCAGTTATTACAATGACAGATGAAAATGAAAATTATGAAAAAGAAAAAGAAGTATTGATCAGTGTAAGTGGAGTAAGACCAAATAAGGTAACTGGATTTAGTTATGAAGTTAAGAAAGATGGAGAATCGATTGAAAAAGAAAGTGTGTTAGGGTTAACGAAAACACTAACATTAAATGAAACGGGAATATATGAAGTGATTGTAAGTGTAATAGATGATAATGGACATACGAGTGCATTAAGTAAAATCTATAAGATAGATTCATTAGAACCAGTGATAACAGTACCAGAGAAAACTGTGATTAAATCAAATATAGTGTCAAGTTATGATTTATTAAAAGGGGTAACAGTAGTAGATAATATTGATAAGGAAATCATACCAACTTATACTGGAAATTTAAGTGCAATACCAGGAATTTATACAATTATTTATAAAGCAATAGATAGTGCTGGAAATGAAGCTACAAAAGAGAGAATGATAGAAGTAATAGAAAGTGATGGTCCAATATTAAGTTTTACACCAATGAAAACAAATGGATATGTAAAAGAAGTAGAAATCATATTATCAGCAATAGATAATAGTAATTTAAAAGATATGACATATCAGATTATAAAAGATGGAATAGCGGGAGAAATTCAAAATATAACAGTAACAGGAAAAGAAGGAACGAAAACGATTATATTAGATGAAACAGGAAAGTATAAAATCAAATTAACAGGAAGTGATATACATGATAATGGAAGTGAATTGGAAAGTGAAGAATACTGGATTGATCATAATGGACCAACAATTATGTTTGATCCAGAAATAGTGAATTTAGAATCAGAAGAAGTAAGTGGATATGATTTGCTAACAGGAGTAAGTGTAAATGACAATGTAGATGGAGTGATTGGCAATAACAATGTTAGTACTTCAGGAACAGTGGCAAAGGCACCAGGAACATATAAGGTAACTTATACAGTAAGTGATAGGCTTGGAAATACAAGTAGTAAAGAGAGAACGTTTGTGGTAACAGATCAGACGAAACCAGAGATTGTAATAACACCTAATGAACAAAGTACGTATGTAAAAAGTAAAGAAGTTACAATTACAGCAACAGATAATATCAAAGTAAATTCTATTAAATATGTAGTGATTAAGGACAATGTAAGAGGAACAGAACAAACGATTAGTACAGGCGCAAAAGTGATATTAAATGATGGAACAGGAAACTATGTAATAGAAGTAACAGCAGTAGATTCTAGTAATAATAGCAGAACAGTAACAAGTGGGATTTATAAAATAGATCAAACCAAACCAACAATCAGTGTCCCAGAAAACACAGTACTTAAAATAACTGAAGTAACAACGTACAATGTACTAACAGGAGTAACGGTAAGTGACAATAGTGGAATTGAACCAACAGTAGAAACAACAGGAAGTCTAACAGCAACACTAGGAGAACAAACAGTAACATATAAAGCAATAGACCAAGCAGGAAATGAAGAAACAGTAACAAGAAAGTTCACAGTAGTAGAAGCAGAAGGACCAATATTGAATTTTAGTAATGCAAGTACAGGAGGAAAATGGACAAAAGCCCAGACAATAAAAGCAACAGCTAGTGATAATAGTAATTTAAAAACATTTACATATGAAGTGATAAAAGATGGAACTTCAAAAGGAGTAAGTAATGTAAGTGTGAGTGGAAAAAGTGCAGAAGTAGATATACCTCTAAATGAAAGTGGAATATATGTAATTAAATTAACAGGAAGTGATGTCTATAACAATGCAAATACAACTACAAGTGGAGAATATAAAATAGATGTCACAGAACCAAATGTTGGAAGTGTAACACCAAGTGGGACAATGGGAAGTAATAGTTGGTATACAAGTAATGTAACATTTAGTATAACAAATGGATCAGATTCATTATCAGGACATAAGAGTACGACAGTATCACCAACAAGTTTAACAAGTAATACGACAGGAACTAGTGTGGTTGTTACAACTACAGATAATGCAGGAAATACAAAAAGTAAAACGTTTGGACCATACAAGATAGATAAAACAAAGCCAACATTTACCGTGAAAAATACTTCAAGTGTAACAGTAGCACAAGGAGCAAGTAATACAATACAAAGTACCTATTTTAACAGTCCAACATGGAGTATAAGTGGGACAGGAAGTGTAACATGTAAGAATGGAAGTACAACAGTTACAAATACAAGTAGTCTCTCAGTAGGAACACATACAATAATATGTACAGCAACAGGTAAGAATGGATTGACACAGTCGGCAAGTAAAACAATTGTAGTTAAACAGCCTGGGACAGCAGAATTTAGTATTGATGTGTCTAGTATTGGAAGTACTTTTGCTGGTGGAATTGCAGTAAGAAAAGATGGAGGATTTTATGTTTATAATGGAGGAAGAGATACAGTTGTGACTTATAATAGTAGTGGAAATTATGTATCAGAAATATCAGTTCCAAGTATTGGTGGTACTTATCCAGGTGCTATTAGTACTACCTCAGATGGAGGATTTTACCTTTATAATGGGGGACGTAATGAAATTTATAAATATAGCAGTACTGGAACATTAGAAAAAACGATTACCAGATTAATTGCAACAGATGGTGGTTATACAGGAGATATGGTTGCTGCAACGGATGGGGGATTTTATTTATATATTTCTTATAGAAGTCGAGTTTATAAATATAGTAGTTCAGGAACATTGGAAAAAACGATTGATGTACAACCGATTGGAAAAGGCTGGAAAGGTTCACTTAGTGCAGCATCTAATGGAGGATTTTATCTTTATAATGGAGGAAGAGATACAGTTTATAAATATGATAGTTCAGGAAATGTTTTAAGTACAATTAATGTATCAAGTATTGGAAGTGGTTATGCATTAGGTGTGAGTGAAGCAGCTGATGGTAGTATATACATATATAATGGAGGAAGAGATATCGTTTATAAATATAATAGTTCAGGTACACTTCAATATTCTATTGATTTATTATCTATTGGTCATGAATTTGCGGGAGATATTGGTGCTTCAATAGATGGTGGTGTATTTGTATATAATGGTGGACGTTGTATGGTTACAAAGTATTCATAGAGTGAAAAAGTCATATGAGATTGTATGACTTTTTTGTAACTTTTGGAAAAAAAATTCCATAAGTTGATTTTTTTGCCTTTTTTGTATATACTTTATTTAGAGGTGAATTTCATGATTGATAGAACTGAATATTTGGAGGAATTAAAACGTTGGAAAGAAAAAGATGTTATTAAAGTTATTACTGGTATTAGAAGGTGTGGTAAATCTACATTATTTGATTTATTTATTCATTATTTAAAAGAAAGTGGAGTTCAGGATACTCAAATTATAAAAATCAATTTAGAAGATGCAGATTATGATTTTAATGGATATAAAGAATTGTATGATTATATTTCTAAAAAGATAAATTCTAAAAAACAATATTATGTATTTTTAGATGAAGTACAAAATGTACCTGAGTTTCAAAAAGCAGTGGATAGTTTATATATAAAAAAAAATGTAGATGTGTATATTACTGGATCAAATGCTTATCTTTTATCTGGAGAACTTGCTACATTGTTATCTGGTAGATATATTGAAATTAAAATGTTGCCATTATCATTTAAGGAATATGTTTCTGTATTTCCAGATAATCATAATTATCATCAATTGTTTCTTGAATATATGAGAAATGGTGGTATGCCAGGAAATGTTATGATATTAAAGTCAAATCCGAATGATTTGGATAAATATTTGGATGGAATATTTTCTACTATTGTTTATAAAGATATTATGGCACGAAATAATATTACAGATAAGTTTTTATTAGAAAATATTTTAAAGTTTATTTTTGATAGTATTGGTAGTCCAGTATCGACAAAAAAAATAAGTGATACATTAACGAGTAAAGGCGTTTCTATTAGCAATCATACGGTTTTAAATTATATTACTGCGTTTGTAGAAAGTTTTTTGATTTATAAGGCTGAGCGATTTGATGTGAAAGGCAAGAGTTTGTTAGCTAGGGATTATAAATATTATGTAGTAGATCCAGGACTTAGAAGTTATTTGTTGGGCAAGAAAGCAGATAGTGATATGGGTCATATTTTAGAAAATATTGTTTATTTGGAGTTATTAAGAAGAGGGTATAAAGTTTATGTTGGAAAAGTAGATGATTTAGAAATTGATTTTGTTGCTGAGAATCGAAACGGTTTGATATATTATCAGGTTGCTTTAACAGTGAGAGATAAGAAAGTTTTGGAAAGAGAATTAAAGTCTTTACAGAAGACAGGCGATTATTATCCTAGATATTTAATCACATTAGATATGGATTTAGAAGCTGATTATGATGGAATTACAAAAATGAATGTGGTTGATTGGTTGTTAAATGATAAATGATTTGTAGTGAGTTATTAGTCTAATTTTCTTCATATCCTTTCAAGTATTTATCTAATACTTCATCAAAGTCAGAAATATAGTTTTCATCTTGTTTTATTTTAAATTTATCATATTCCTCATTTGCTTTTGCTATTGCTAATTTATGTGATATTTTTCCTGCATTATCTAATAATTTGTTGTTATTAAAAGACAGAAATTTATCTGTTGTTTTTAATAAATCATCCATTGTTAAGATATTTTCTTCTAGTGTATTATATTCTGCATAATCAATAAACATTGTTACTAATCTATTTAGTTTATCTATTTCTTTTTCACTTAAATAGTTTTTGGCTATATGGGTATCACTTCTCATAATTTTATCTTTTGGTGATCCTTTCCAGTTGGTTAAGCCCATGTATGGTTTATCACTATCAGCACGATTATATATGATTTCAGCAGCGGTTTCTCCGATAGCTGAATACAAATGACATTATTTATCTAATTCTTTCATTTCTATATTCATAATTTCTAAATAATCTTTCTCGGCACGAGTCAAATGATTTTTCATATATTTATCATACTCTTCATGAGCTTTTTTTAGGGCTATATCATGAGATATTGAGCCTTTAGTTTTCAAAATATCATTATGAGTCATAGTTAAAAAACTATCTAATTCTTTTATCCAATCTTGCATGGTCATTGTTTTCCTTTTCAAAGCATTTATTTCGGCAATATCTAAATAGGCTGACACAAGTCTATTTAATATTTCAAGTTCATCTAATGTTAAATAATTTTTTGCTATTTCTGTTTCGGACTTTGTAGGTATGTCTCCTTTAAAATTAGTAAGTCCAATATTATTTTTATTACTATCAACTCTATTAAATATAATTTCTGCAGCTGTGTTTTTTGAAACCGCAAAGTGCATTTTATTTTGTACAGTTTTGAAAAAATCTATCGTAATTTTCTCTTTAGGATTATAATCAATACTTGTTGAATAGATATCGAGTATTTTTCGCCAAAAAACTTTTTCACTCGACCTTATATCTCTAATTTTATCAAGCAATTCTTCAAAATAAGGGTCATTCCCATTATTTTTAAAACGTTCAACATTTATATTATATCCTTTTACTAAATATTCTTTTAATATAGTATTTGCCCAAATTCTAAATTGTGTCCCACGATTTGATTTTACACGATACCCAATTGCAATTATCATTTCAAGATTATAAAAATTAGTTGGTTTTGTAGAAAATTCGGAATTACCGGATTTTCTCATTGTATCTTTTTCTTTTAACTCCTGTTCAGCATAAATATTCTTTATATGTTCATTAATTGTTGATTTTGCTTTATTATATAGTTTACTTATTTGTTCTTGTGTTAACCAAATATTTTCATTTTCCAAGACAACTTCAACTTTAACAGCATCATTTGCTTCATAAATTAAAAAGTTATTATCTTTCAATATTAATTCCTCCTTACGATTTGGATTTATTAATCATTGATATTGGTAATGCAATATCATAGTGTGTTACTAACTTGGTAAAAAAGGTGTTTTTTTATATTATTCCAAAAACTATCAGCATAATTTAAATATAATATTCCATATCTTTAACTTTAAATTTATATTTTTCATTAGCTAAGTTTATTGCATCATCGATTAATTGATTTCCAGCTAAATCTTGATAATTTAAGTATTTTTTTACATTAGTTTGTTTTGCCATAAATCTTCTATATATTTTTCCATTATCAATATCAGGCTTAATATCACCAATATTTTTTATCTTTGCAATCATTCTAACTTGTGCATATTTTTTTTGTTCTTCTTCTACTAATAAATAACCTAAATAGTAAAGATTCTCTAATTCGACATTTAATTCTTCTAAATATTCTCTTCTCAATGTATCCGAAAAATCATTATCATCAATTTCTGGTCTGCCTCCAGTTAACTTGTATTTACCGTTTTCAACTCGTAAAATGACATTCCCTTCATGAGAGAAAGCAATTCCATATACTTGTTTTACTAAAATTTCTTTTGGTACTGCTCCTTTAACCCACGTATACTGAACCATAAAATCACTCCTATTCTACTTGATTTGATTTTTGATTTTTGATTTTTTATGTCAAATGTATGCAGTTAGCCCAGCAATGGCATAATGTAGTTTATTTTGTATTATTTTATAAAATAGTTTTGTTTGTTCACTATTTTTGTCATAATCGGCACAAACATTTTGATAAATATCTGTAATTTTTTGATAGCTTCTTCTTTCACTCGCTCTAATATCCCGTATTCTTTCTAACAATTCATCAAAATAGTCTTTACCGAATTTTTTTCCGTTTTTTAGCATGTCATCATTATCACAAATCCTTTTGTAATGTATTCTTTTAGGGTCTTAGTAGCCCATATACGAAATTTAGTTGCAGCTTTTGAATTTACTCTATAACCTACTGCAATTACTGCATCTAGATTATAAAAATCAACTTTTCGTTTTACTGTTCTATTTCCTTCATTTTGAACTATTTCCATTTTGGAAATAGTACCTTCCTTATCTAATTCGCTTTCATTATAAATGTTTAATAAATGCTTATTTATAGCTGGAACATTTACTTCAAATAGTTCACCCATCGTTTTTTTGGTTAACCAAAATGTTTCATTTTTGTATGCCACATTTATTAAAATATTTTTGTCTTCATCTTCATAAAACACAATTTGTTTATTGTCCATTAAAATAACCTCCTGTAATGTCACTTTTTCATTTGATAAGCAGAAAATATAGTAGAAACAATTATACTAAGATTGAAGTAGCGTTAAAATTTTAGTATTGAAAGATTAGATTTGTAGTTTGTTTGTGTTACTAAGGGTAGATATCAATTATCGGAAATTTCTAGTTTTCTTATATTCTATCAATCCTCTTGTACATTTGTGTATTCTGCTTTTGTATTTTGATTGTATCAATGTTAGAATAGATATGTCAATAGCTATAGCAAACTTTTTTTCGCTTTTTTATTCTTTCACCGATTGTTTTGGAATGGACTTATTTTTTATTGTTTTATTTAAAATAGTTATATTGTGTTATACCTATTTATTTGGTAGTAAAAACTTTAAGAACATCTTAGAGCTTTTTTTGACAAATTTTATACACTCTAGTATAATGTAGTAAGTATAGAATGTATATTTTTTTGTTTTGTTATTCATAATAAGGAATAGAAAACAAAAACTTGATTTATAGTCTATATTAGACTATAATGTATTTAGAATGGAGATGGCTAAATTGAAGAAGAAAGGTTTCACATTAATTGAGTTACTAGCTGTTGTTGTAATACTTGCTGTTATTGCTTTAATAGCAGTACCAATTATATTAAATATTGTAAGTAAATCAAGGAAAAGTGCTTTTCAAGATAGTGCATATGGACTGATAGAAAGTGCGAAGTTATTGTATGCGGAAAGTATTTTAGATGGAGGTTTATCAGAAGAAAAAACATTTTCTTTTGATAGTGGAAAACCAGTTGGATTAGAATATAGTGGATCTAGTCCAAAAGGTGGAGTTTTAATTGTGACACCAAATGGAGAAATTAGTATTGCGATTCATAATAATGAATGGTGTGCTGTGAAATCATTTTTAGATAGCAAGGTTACACTAACAAAATATGAAGAAGGAAAGTGTATGTTATCTGAAAATGAAAAAGATCCAATGATTACATTAAATGGAGATGCAACAGTATATGTAGAAGTAAATGGAACTTATACAGAATTAGGAGCAAAAGCACAAACTAGAGGTGGAGATGTTCTTGAATATACAAGTGAAATAAAGAAGAATGATGAAGTTATAAATAGTATAGATACTTCAGTAGAAGGAACTTATAAGATTACATATAGTACAAGTAGTAATGATAAAGTAGCAACCATTACTAGAACTGTAGTAGTATTACAGATGATTCCTTCTATTACAATGACAGAATCGAATGAAACTTATGAAAAGGAAAAAGAGATTTTAATTAGTGTAAGTGGAATAAGACCAAATAAAGTAGAATCATTTAGCTATGAGATTAAAAAAGATGGAACGAGTATTAAAACAGAAACAATATCAGGATTAACAAAAACATTAACATTAAATGAAACAGGACTTTATGAAATAGTAGTTACAGTAACAGATAACAACAGTCATACCAATACATTAAGTAAAACCTATAAAATAGATAAAACAAAACCAACTATTACAGTACCAGAAAACACAAATATTAAGATTACAGAAGTAACAAGTTATAACTTAATGACTGGAGTTGTAGTTAGTGATAATGTAGATCAAAATCCAACAGTAGAAACGATTGGTGGATTATCAGCTGTATTAGGAGAACAGACTGTAACATATAAGGTAATAGATCAAGCAGGAAATGAAGAAAGTGTTGTACGAAAGTTTACAGTAGTAGAAGCAGAAGGACCAATATTAAATTTTAGTAACAGAGGTAGTGAACTATGGACGCAGAGTCAAACGATTACAGTAACAGCAACTGACAACAGTAATTTAAAGACATTTACATATGAAGTGATCAAAGATGGAGTATCAAAGGGAATCCAAAATGTAAGTGTAAGCGGAAAAAGTGCAGAAGTAGATATCGAGTTAAATGAGAGTGGAATTTATAGTATTAAATTAACAGGAAGTGATATCCATGGTAATACCAATGAAGATACAAGTGATCAATATAAGATAGATGTAACAGAACCAAAATATACAGCGAAATCAACTGATTCAGAAACTATTTTAGAAGGAGCAAGCAATGTAATTACAAATTACTTTAATACACCTGTATGGGGACTAAGTGGAGCAGGAAGTGTAAGTTGTAAAGTTGGAAGTACAACTGTTACAAATACAAGTAGTTTATCAGTAGGAACACATACAATAACATGTACAGCAACAGGAAATACAGGGTTAAAAAAATCAGCAAATAAAACAATTGTTGTAAAAGTTCCAAATGTAGATACAACAGGAGCGAATAAGCCAACATTATCAAACGGACTTATCCCAATAAAATGGAATGGAAGTAGTTGGATAAGAGCAGATGAAAGCAATAGAAGTGGAGCAAATCAATGGTATGATTATAATACCCAGATGTGGGCGAATGCAGCGTCAGTAACAAGTGATTATAGAAATGTAGCAGTAGGAACAACAATACCAGGAAGTGCAATAAATGCGTATTTTGTATGGATCCCTCGATATGAGTATCAATATACAAATTTAAGTACAAGCTATGCAGGTGGTTCAAAGGTTCAACCAGGCCAGATAAACATAAACTTCATAGCAACAAGTAAGACAAATCCAAGTAGTAACTATAAAATTCATCCAGCGTTTATTTTTGGGGAAACTCAGTTGTCAGGAATATGGGTAGGAAAATTTGAAACAACAGGAAGTGCGGCAACGCCAACAATAAAACCAAGTGTAAATTCATTAAAAAGTCAGAATGTAAGTACTCAGTTTGCAACAGCGCAGAAGTTTAGCATAAGTGGAAATACGTATGGAATAAGTACATCAGCAGATGCGCATATGATGAAGAATAGTGAATGGGGAGCAGTGGCATATTTAAGTCAAAGTAAATATGGAAAATATGGAAATAGTAGTTACAGTGGAGTAAATAAGGAAGTATACATAAATAATAATAGCAATTATATAACTGGATGTAGTTCTGGTTCTCCAAATTCAAGTAAAGCTAGTAGCTGTATAAATTCATATCATGTAAGTCCAGGAGGAACAGGAGCGAGTACCTCAGGAACAATATATGGAGTATATGATATGAGCGGAGGAGCTTGGGAATACGTAATGGGAGTATACAATAAAAGTACAGTAATTCATGCTGGATTTAATACCTTACCAAATAACAAATACTATGATAATTATACAAGTAGTGTGATTACTTCAGCATGTAATAATGGAATATGTTATGGACATGCATTAAGTGAGACAAATAGTTGGTATTCTGATTCTGCCTATTTTCTTGATTCATCAGATCGTCCATGGCTTTATCGAGGTGGATATTATGATAGCGGAGCTGAAGCTGGCATATTTGGTTTTGCTAGGGGTAGCGGTTCTCATGAACAAACTCATTCCTTCCGAGTAGTCCTATTAGACTAAAAAGTATAAATATAAATCTGATATTAATAGTATATAAATGTTTAATCAATTATCTTAATTTTAAATTGTGTGAAAGCTAGATCAACGTGGTCTAGTCTTTTACTATATTTGATGTTCATAAAAAAATCTTCAGTAAAATAGAATAAATTTTACTAAAATTTAAAAAATAAAGTAAAAAAAGAAGAAGAATAGTATTTTGTAATCAAAATAAAAATTTTTCTTCTTTTTAATGGACGCAAAAAAGATTTTTGTAAAAATCACAAAAATTAAGTGATAATTTTTTAGGGTTTGTCAAGAAAAGTGTGTAAGTTGTTTATAGCTAATATATAATTTCAAA
>CANAXT010000046.1 GCA_947365915.1 uncultured Mycoplasmatota bacterium | reverse complement strand
TTAGATATGAAATAGACAATTTTTACAAGTTGTCTTTTTTTGATTATTTTTTTTTGAAATTTATTTGTCTCTATGGTATAATGAAAAAGAATAAGAGGTAGAGATATGAATAATAAAGGGTTTGCAATTTCAAGTATGATATATTCTATTTTATTACTTTTTCTAATGTTAATATTAGGTGTTTTTATTTTGCTAGGTAGTAGAAAAGTGATATTGGATAAAGTAAAAAACGATATTGTAACAGAATTAAGTGAAAATAGAGTTTATGAGATTGTATTTGAACATAAAAATATTTTACTTTCGAATACTTCTAAAGTTCGTAATTTTACGTTTGAATTATTGGATGGGGTTAAAGTACTTGATCAAAATGGAAAAGTAGTCGATACTCCTGTTACTGTAGAGTCGCTTCCAACTTTTGATTCTACTAAAAATGGCGTTTACCAAGTTCGATATAGTGCTGTATATCAAGGATATGAAATGGAAGAGAATCGGACGATTGAGGTAATTGATCCGATTGTTTATGAATATGCTTATACAGGATCAGAACAGTCTTTTGTGGCGCCAACGAATGGTGTTTATCAGACAGAATTATGGGGAGCGAGTGGAGGAAACATTAGTGGAACGGCTTATAATTCTAATGATTCTATTCGAAGTAGTAATGTCACTTATGTTGGGGGAAAAGGAGCTTATACTACTGGTAATATCGATTTAATGCTCAATGATCGTTTGTATGTTTATGTTGGTGGAACGCCAGATCGAACCAATACTACTTTAATTTCAGGTGGAACTAGTGTTGGCGGATATAATGGTGGAACTTCTTTGATTGTTGGACAAGAAATATTTGGTGCTGCTGGAGGTGGTGCTACAGATGTTCGATTGGTAAATGGTTCTTGGGCTAATTTTGATAGTTTAAAATCTAGAATTATGGTAGCTGCTGGAGGCGGAGGCGCCAATTTCAGAAATCAAGGTTATGGAGAAGGAAATGGCGGATCAGGGGGCGGCCTTTCTGGAATTGATGGAAAGGAAGCTATGGTAGCTGGTAGTTATTTTAGAGAAGATTATGCGAATGGTTATTCTATTGGAACTGGAGGTACACAAACTTCTGGTGGAATTGTAAAGAATTTTCTTTTAAATGGAAATAAGGTAGAAACTAGATCGGGAACATTTGGTGGTCTTAGTGCAAATTTAAGTCAATCTGGTGGAGGAGGCGGATATTATAGTGGAGCTTCTTCTTCACATGGTGGTGCTGGAGGTGGTTCTTCTTACATATCTGGGTTTGAAGGTTGTAATTCCATTGCACAATCTTCGACTTCTGAATCGATTACTCATACTGGAGGACCAATTCATTATTCTAAAAAGGCATTTCAGTCTGGGGTTATGAAAACAGGAGAAGAGCAAATGCCAACTCATGATGGTAGTAGTGTTATGACTGGAAACAATGGAAACGGATATGCGAAAATTACAGCTTTAATTATAGATAATGGGAAATTAGCGTCCAATTTGATTCAGAATAGTAGTTTTGAAGATGGAACAACGAATTGGAGTTTATCGAATACAAAAATTGTCACAGATCATGCGAAAACAGGAAGTTCTTCTTTAGAATTTCAGCCATCGGTAACAGCGATGAGTACACAGACAATGAATACGCCACAAGCTGGTCATATATATTATGGTAGTATGGAATTCTTGTCTTCTAAAACTTTTATGACATCTGATAATCGTTTTGAATGGTATTTGTCTGATTCGGCAAATAGTTTGATGATTTTTGCTCGAAAAGGAGATAAAACAGAGTCTTGGAAGAAATTGAGTGCTCGTCTTAGTTTAGATACACCAAATAGTGGAAGTTGGAAGATCCGAAATTTTTTAGTGAATGCTTCAGAAAAAGCTTATGCAGATGATTTATTTATTATTGATTTAACGGAAATATATGGTGCAGGAAATGAACCAACGAAGGAATGGTGTGATGAACATATTACATATTTTGATGGTGTAGGTGTTGTTCCAGGAAATTAATACTTGGCAAATGAAAAAAAATTCGTTATAATATAGAAAAGCAATGAAGAAGAGGAGTATATTATGTTCTTTTGATAGAGAGTTCATGGTTGGTGAAAATGAATAAAAGGAGTAATAGAAGGTAGCTTTGGAGCTGATTTGGTCCGTCATTCTGCGTTAAAGAATTAAGGTATAGAATATTCTATATAAATTAAGGTGGTACCACGTATAATCACGTCCTTATTGGATGGTGATTTTTTTTTGAAAGGATTTGATATTGTGTTAGATAAGAAATATGATCATAAAAAAGTAGAGACTGATAAATACGAAAATTGGAAAAGTAAAGGATATTTTAGGAGTGGAGATTTGTCAAAAAAGCCATTTTGTATTGTGATTCCTCCTCCAAATGTGACAGGGAAATTACACTTAGGGCATGCTTGGGATACAACGCTTCAAGATATTATGATTCGTTATAAACGAATGGATGGTTATGATGCTTTGTGGCTTCCAGGTATGGATCATGCTGGAATTGCGACACAGGCGAAAGTGGATAAAAAGTTAAAAGACATGGGTTATGATCCTAGAAGTATGGAACGTTCTGTTTGGCTTGATCATGCTTGGGCTTGGAAGCATGAGTATGCAGCCAATATTCATGAACAATGGTCTAAACTAGGTCTTAGTTTGGATTATGATAAAGAGCGTTTTACGTTAGATGAAGGATTGTCTCATGCGGTTCGTCATGTTTTTGTAACGCTTTATAATAAAGGACTTATTTATAGGGGAGAGAGAATTATCAATTGGGATCCTGAAGCTATGACAGCGCTTTCGAATGAGGAAGTTATTTATAGGGATGAACCAGGTGCTTTTTATCACCTGAAATATTACTTGGAAGATAAAAGCACTTATTTGGAAGTGGCTACCACTCGTCCTGAGACTTTGTTTGGAGATACGGCTTTGGCTGTTAATCCAAATGATGAAAGATATAAGGATTTGATTGGAAAAAAAGTTATTTTGCCAATTGTAGGTAAATTAATTCCAATTGTAGGTGATCTACATGCTGATCCGGAATTTGGAACTGGTGTTGTTAAGATTACGCCTGCTCACGATCCTAATGATTTTGAGGTTGGTAATCGTCATAATTTGGAGCGTGTTGTGGTGATCAATCCTGATGCAACGATGAATGAGAATGCGTTAAAGTATGCTTCTTTGGATCGGTTTGTTTGTCGAAAATTATTGGTAGAAGATTTGGAAAAGGAGGGGTTACTGATTAAAGTGGAAGAAATGATCCATAGTACTCCTCATAGTGAGAGAACGGATGCGATTGTGGAACCTTATTTGTCTAAACAATGGTTTGTTAAAATGAGACCACTTGCTGATAGGGTGTTAGAAAATCAGAAACATAAAGATACAAAGGTAAATTTTGTTCCAGAACGTTATGAAAAAACGATGAATCATTGGATGGAAATTACTTATGATTGGTGTATTTCAAGGCAGCTTTGGTGGGGACATCGTATTCCTGCCTGGTATAAGGATGATCAAGTGTTTGTTGGTTATGAGTCACCTGGAGACGATTGGATTCAAGATTCTGATGTGTTAGATACTTGGTTTTCTAGTGCATTATGGCCATTTAGTACGTTGGGGTGGCCAGAAGATACAGATGATTTTAAACGTTATTATCCTAATAATGTGCTTGTTACTGGTTATGATATTATTCCATTTTGGGTGAATCGTATGACTTTTCAAGGGTTAGAATTTACTGATAAAAGACCGTTTCAGGATTGTTTGATTCATGGATTAATTCGAGATAAAGAAGGACGGAAAATGAGTAAGTCACTTGGAAATGGTGTTGATCCTATGGATGTGATTGAAAAGTATGGTGCTGATTCGTTACGTTTCTTTTTAACAACGTCAACGGCTCCTGGTATGGATTTAAGATATGATGAGGAGAAGGTAGCTTCTACTTGGAATTTTATCAATAAGCTTTGGAATGCGTCTCGTTTTGTTTTAATGAATGTTGAAGATTTGGAAAATGTTACGATTGATGTTTCTCATTTGTCTCTTTTTGATCGTTGGATTTTAAATAAATATGAGCATTTGATTAAAAAAGTAAGACATCATATGGATCTTTATGAGTTTCAAGTAGTGGGAACAGAAATTTATAATTTTGTGTGGAATGATTTTTGTGATTGGTATATTGAGTTATCGAAGATTGATATGAATGAGGTAACAAAAAAAGTATTGGTTATTGTTTTAGAAGGAATTTTAAAAGTATTACATCCATTTATGCCTTATGTTACTGAGGAAATTTATGGAAAGATATTGGGTCATGAAGAGTCTATTATGATTAGTTCTTATCCTGTATTTTCTAAAGAGTATTGTTTCTCTGATACTAGTTCAGTAGAAGATATGATTGAATTAATTACTAAGGTTAGAAGGGTGAAACTAGAAAGTAAAATTCCAAATGATTTTTATTTTGTTTATGAAGATGATGCTCTTCTTTCGGTAGAATCAGTTTTGAAACGATTGGTGAAGATAGAAGAAAGTCATTTTGTGAAGAAAGGGTCTACCAATTTATCACATTTGAAAGAGGTTTCTATTGTTTATTTTGGTCATACAGTTTCCCTTTATTATGATGGCAGTATGAATGAGCAAGAGGAATTGGAAAAAAAGAATAAGGAAATCAAACGGTTGGAAGATTCTATTAAGAGAAGAAAAACGTTACTTTCCAATGCTGGATATATTTCAAAAGCACCTGCTTCTGTTGTCGAAAAAGAGCGGCAGGATTTAAAAAAGGAAGAACATGAACTTTGTTTATTAAAGAAGGATATGTAATTTTAACGGTTTCTTTAAATGATTAATTTGAGTTACCTTTGACTGAAACGAGTAGTCAAATCGTACAAATTATAATTGATATGGAATTTATTAATGATAAAAAGGTTATTATATTTTGTTCAAATGAAAAATTAAATTGATCAAAATAATGTAATATAATGACATTGAATGAGTAAATGGACTAAAATAGTATATAAAAAATATTTATAGTGACATTTATAGTGATATTTATAGTGACATTTTGTTATAATTATGTTGGAGGTAAAATTTAACCAAAATCAGCAAGAAGTCACCCATCTTCTATAAGTGGAGTGATGAATTGATAGCTGATTCAAAAAAACGAAAAAAAGTTCGTTTTCTATTGACGTAACTATCCTAATAGTGATACAATTAAGATGTAGTAACAAAGTGCACTAGTCTACAAATATAGAGTATAAGTTATGAAAAACAAATAACTTATAAAATATCATAAAAATTATAACCGTGGGGCACACGGGGTTAGCTTGTTGATACTGGTTAGATTGCTAGCCTTGAGCAAGAAGCCCCCACTTCTTGTCTAAGTGGTGGGAGTATGTCACTTATAGATAAACCTAATATTATACAAGAAGAACTTGCAAGATTATTGGATGTTAATAAAAGAACTATTATAAGAAATTTCAAGGTTTTAATTGATGAAAAATACATTGAGAGAATAGGAGCTAATAAAAATGGCTACTGGAAAGTAAATGAAAAATAATTAGTTTAATATTGAAAAAAGTATTAGACTATATGATATCAAAATGTATTAAAGTATGTTTTTTAGACTGATTGATTTGTCTACATTTGAAAGAAGTTTCGATTGTCTAAAAAGAGCGGCAGGATTTAAAAAAGGAAGAACATGAACTTTGTTTATTAAAAGGGGAAAACATGTAGTGAAACTATGTGTTCTTTTTTTCTGATATTGACATAAAATAGGATAGTGTTATTTGAAGGATTGAAATTTTCGACAAAATGTGATAAAATTTTCTCAAGATAGATTGGAGTGAATATATGAGAAAAAAGTTGATTAGTTGGCTTTTGTGTTTCTCTTTAGCGTTCAATTATTTGGGACCAACATGTGTTGCGTTTGCTGAAGAGTTTGACTTAACTGGAAGTCCAAAGGCGACAACTGAAGACAATATTGTTGTACATTCTGAAAAGGTGGAGGCAAGGGGAAATCTAGAAATTGATTTAAAATTTGTTTTGCCAATTCAGAATACTGAAAATTCTAATATCGGCTTTTCTTTGAAAGATGAGTCTGGATCAATTTTAAAGGTTGATTTGAATGGAATTTCAGGAACCAAAACAAGTTCTTATCAATTTGGAAGGGAAACGATTGATGTTTCTATTCGTAAATTGGATGAAAATGGGTTACCTTTAACTGGAACGAGTGATGTTGATCCAATTGTTTATTATGGGATCACACTTTATAGTTTAAATAAAGGTGCTTATACATTAGAATTATTTGGTGATGGGTATAAAACCTATACTGAAAAAGTGACATTAGATGATTATTCAAAACGTATCAGTTTATCTAATGAAACAGGAATGTTTGAAGTAGGAGATGTGAACCAGGATGGGAAGATTAATCAATCTGATGTGGATGATATGATCGCTCATTTTGGTTCAAGTGAAAAACAATATGATTTGAATCGTGATGGTAAAGTTGATGTTGCGGATCTAAATTATATTACCGCTACTTTGAGCGGGAAAAAAGAAAGTGCTAGTATTGTAAATACAAGTGCGATATTGGATGAAACAAAAGTTCAAATGGTAGGTGGAACTGGGACTTTATCTAATATTTTAACAGATGATGGAAGTGTGAAGATTGCGTCTTCTAATGGTGGAGATATTTCAGAAACTAATCCAGCTTTGTTAGAGCTTAATTTTATGAATAGTATAGAAGCAAAAGAATTACGTTTGGAGACTGGAATGGATAATGTTCCACAAAAAACGTTAATTGTTGTGACTGATGAAAATGGAAAAGAGTATGTATTTGAAAATCAATTTTCATTATCTGAACATATTGCTACATTTACTGATAAAGCAAATTCAAATACAATTGTAATTGATTTAAAAGGTCAAATTGCAATAAAAAAAGTGACAATTAGGATTACTGATACTTCTAGCAAATCGTTGGCTGAAATTGCAAAAGTGGAATTTTTGAATAATGTTTATGAAGAAGTACCAACTCCCAAAATTGATAAACCTATGAATTTGAGGGCAACTATTGGAAGTGAAGAGGTAGAGGTTACTTATGATCGTGTACCAAATATCACTGGATATGAAATTTTGGTAAAACAAATGAATGGTGATCAAGTAGCAAAAAATACGATTTATCAGACGACCTATGAAGAATTTTCTATTGGTGGGCTTGAAAATTATACGAATTATCGTATCAGTGTTCAAGCAGTAAATCAAGAGTGGAGAAGTGGTTGGAGTGATGAAATTACAGTGACACCACAGCCAAATCGTTTGCCTCCAGCAGTTGATATGGTCACTTTAACACCTGTTTATGCTGGATTTAATATTGGTTATAAAAAAATGGATGATACTTTGACTTATAATATTTATTATCGTGAAAAAGGAACTACTGAGTATCAAAAAATATCTTCTGTTGCTGGTACAACTTATCAATTAAGAGGATTGAAACCAAGTACAGAGTATGAAGTACAAGTTAGTGGTAATAATCATTTGGGTGAAGGTGCGAAATCTAGTATGGCAGTAGGAATGACCAAAGATTATACTATGCCAGATACTTATAATTATGGGTTAATTAATCGTCCAAATGATACAGATATTACAGATCATATTAAATCAGTTGTATTAAAGAGTGGTAAAAATTATCCTGAAGCAGATCAGTTTGCGTTAGTAGATAATGATTATGAAAGTTATTGGCAAGCCGATACTTGGGATACTGGTGGATATAATCCAAATAATAATTCAGGAATTGTTGTTGAGTTTGATGATTTATATGAACTTACCCATATGTTTTTAGTTCCAAAAGAGGATACTTCATCATTGTTTTATGTAAAGGTGTATTATGATGAAAATGGAACTGAAAAAAGTATTGGTGCTTCTATTGGAAGTGCGACAAGTTCAAATGGTCAAAAATATTATAAAGTACAACTTTCTAATAAAGTAAATACGAGTAAAATTAGACTTTGTTTGGCAAATTATTCTGCTGGTGGAGATAATGCTTTAAGAGAAATTAAATTTTATGAGTATGATTCTTTAGAGGATGAAGTTGCAGCTTTATTTAAAGATGATTTGCGTGTAGAGTTGCAAGATGGTGTGAATGAAGATATGATTGCAGCTTTAGAAACACGTGTGAATACGAAAGAGGAAGCCAGTGGAGAATATCATCCAAATCGTAGTGTTATTTTAAAAGATTTAGAGTATGCTCGAAAAATATTAAATGATACAGCGATTCGTGATGTAATGGTTGTTGATCAAACAATTAGTAATAGTAAGAATGGTCATGTTGGTTTTGCGATGAGTATTAGTGATTATCAACCTTTGGGTGTGGCTGTTCGTCCAGGTGAAAAGTTAACGGTTTATGTTGGAACAAATAATAAAGTTTTACCGCAAGTTGTTTTCACACAATATTATGCTGAAGCGAATGTTTGGTCACAAACAGTTAATTTGAAGAAGGGTCAAAATATTATTGAGGTTCCTAAAATTGGATCAATGGCAGATGAACGTGGAGGCGCTGTTTATATTCGTTATCCAAGTGCTATAGAAGGATCAGAAATTAAGGTTCGTGTGAGTGGAGGAACAAAAATACCTGTATTAGATCTTCATAATGTGACAGATGAAGCTACTAAGAGGGCTCTTATTAAAACTTATATTGAAGAGTTAGAAGATTATACGAGTAAGTTAGGAACTTTATATCAAGAGCAAAATTTAACATTTAGTGATAGAGTTAGTGTATTAAATTCGACTGATATTGTCACAAGACAAGGGCTTTTGTCTGTTGCAGCAACAGCCACTAAAAATGCAATTGGTTCAGGTTTAACTAGTATTGATGATAAGGTAAATCGTGTGCTTGAGTCTACAAATTCATTTGATGAAATGGTTGATATGTTCTATCGTCATAAAGGGTTATCATTGAATCCAACTGATGCGAAAGATAAGGCTCCAGCAGCAAGAATTAATATTCGTTATATGCGTATGTTTGATGGTGCATTTATGTATGCAGGTGGTCTTCATATTGGAATTGGATATGGTTCTATTGGTGGACTATTACAAGGTAAGACTTTCCAAAGTGGATCATTTAATGGATATTTTGGTTGGGGAATTAGTCATGAAATTGGACACCAGATTAATCAAGGAAGCTTGGCTTATGCTGAGGTAACCAATAATGTATTTGCGTTGTTAGCGCAAACAGCGAATGATACTTCTAAATCAAGGTTAGAGGTAAGTAATATTTATCCAAAAATTTATGAAAAAGTCACTTCTAATACAGTTGGAAAAGCTGGCAATGTGTTTGTTAGTTTGGGAATGTATTGGCAACTTCATTTAGCGTATGATGATAATAAGACATTTGAAGATGAAAATTCTATTTATGCTCGTATTAATCATTTGGCTAGAACGTCAACTTTAAAGGGAAGTAAAGATGATTTGCTTGTTATGTATGCAAGTGAAGCTGCTTCTAAAAATTTGGTTCCATTTTTCCAAAAATGGGGATTGGTTCCAAGTGCTGCTGCAATAGAGTATGCGTCACAATTTCCAGAAGAAACGAGAGCTATTTGGTTTTTAAATGATGATGCTAGAAGGTATCGTTTGGATCATGGAACAGGAATGTCTAGTGATACAGTAGTTCAAGCATCATTCAAGGAAACAGATAGTCAAAATAAACGTTTTACTTTAGAGTTTAATGTGAATAAAAATCAAAGTGAAATTTTAGGTTATGAAATTATTCGAAATGGGGAAAGTATTGGATTTACTACGACAAATAGTTTTACAGATCAAGTAGGAGCTATGAATAATAGAGCGCTTACATATTCTGTGATTGCGTATGATTATCTATTAAATGCAACTGATGCTTATGTTTTAAATGAAGTGAAAGTTGCTCATGATGGAAGTATTAAAAAAGGTGGATTTACAATTGAATCTAATGTGAAAGCTAGTAATGATTTAGTAGATCATGAAGATGAGTCGATGGATGAAAATGCGTTAAGTGTTCGAAATTTAATTGATGGTGATTCTAGTACTGTATTCCATGGAACTGAAAAGATTTCAACATTGGTTTATAATAATGGAAAAGTGGAGAAACAGGTTGATACTGGAAATGCTTATGTTACGGTTCGTTTGAATAGTAAAATGTCTCTTTCTGGAATTAAGTATCAAGCAGCTTTAGAGAATGGAAGTTTAATGGCTGATACAGTTTCTAAGTATAATATTTATGTGAGTAGTAATGGAGAAAATTGGACTTTGGCTAAAACAGGAACGTTCCATTTAAATTCTGAAAATCATTATACAGAAATAGTTTATTTTGATAAGGAAGGTACTACTGGAGGCAATCAGTTATGGACTTATGATTCAGTTTCTTATGTGAAAATTGAGTCAGTAGGAAATAAGAATGGCTTTAGTGGTGCGGAAATTGATTTGATTGCACCTCCTGGGGATAATGTTGAAATGTCAAATGATACGGTTGGTGTATTAAAAGAACCATTTGTTTATGATAAAGATCATGATCCAATTCCTGCAGGTTCTGTTGTGTTGAAAGGAAATTATCGTGGAAATCCAGCGTTTAATGCAATGCTACTAGTGGATGCGAGTGATTCTAGTATTCGATATAGTGGAGAGAATTTCTTGTTTGCAAGTTTGAATAGTGAGAATGATGTAAATGAGATTGCTGATGGAATATGGTTTTATGTAGTAAGTAAAGAAGAGTATTTGAAAATGGTAGGAAAAAGTGTTCGAGCTGAGTTATATCGTGTAAATGATGCGGTTACTTTGGAAGGACAACGTCTTACTAGTACTTCGTTAACTGTTAGTTCTTTACCACAATATGATAGTTTGCCATTTATGGAAATTGTAGATACGACGAAAGGAACGAATTAATATGAAAAGAATGATATGGATTATCTTTGGTACTATTTTATTCCTTTCTGGAATATCTCATATTGAGGCGAAGACTTTGGTGACACCAACGGGAAGTCAAGGAAATGTTGCTATTAATTTATCTTTTGAAGAGGGTTATGTAGGTGGTATTGATTTGACTTTTAAGGTAAATGGTGCGGTATCTTTGTCTAGTGTAAATTGGAGTTCTGTAGTGGCTTCTAATTATACGAAACGTTATAGTTATGATGAGTCAACTGGTACATTACGATTGATTGTGACTACTGGTAATCAAAAGAATAATTTGATTGATAAGAAGGGAAATGTTGGACTTGGAACGCTTAGTTTTAAGAGTAAGAGTGGTAATAAGGTAAGTTATACGATGAATGCGGTTTCTCTTACGATTGTTGATGCGACTTATCGGTCAATTGCGAAAAAAGATTTGGAGACAAAGAGTAATCAGTTTACAATAGAAGGAAGTAGTTCTAGTGGTGGAAATACTGGTGGGAATACTTCTGGAAATACAGGTGGAAATACCAATGTAAATCAAAATCCATCTAATAATCAGGTAAATGCAAATACTAGTTCTAATAAGGGAACTTCTAGTAATAAAGGAACAAGCAATAATAAAGGATCTAACAATAATGGATCTAGTTCTGTGAATCAGGATGATTCTAGTGGTGAAGTAGATGCAGATGATAAAGAAGATTCTGGGAATTTAGATTCTATCGAAAAGGAAGAAGATAATAAGACATCATATATTCCTTCATTCTCTTCAATATCAAAGAAGAAATCATAATTGGATCATAAGCA
>CANAXT010000045.1 GCA_947365915.1 uncultured Mycoplasmatota bacterium | reverse complement strand
TTGATTTAGGGGATTAGTTAAATGGTATAATATCGGTCTCCAAAACCGCGGTTAAGTGTTCGATTCACTTATCCCCTGCCATATAGAAAAAAGTCCAAAAAGTGGACTAAAAACATAGAAAAAACCGTGGAAATAAAAGGAAAAACCACGGTTTTTGTTATATTAATAAAAAACATTAGATGATATTTTAATTGTTTTAGGGGATTCTGGAATAAATTATCATGTAAACGAAAAAGATAATGAATTAAAAAGAAGTTTAAAAAAACATTATTTAATTAAATTTTTTTGTATACATGGTAACCATGAAGAAAGACCTGAAAATATTAAATCTTACAAAACAATTTCATAATGGAATTGTTTATTATGAGGAAGAATTTCCAAATATATTATTTGCTAAAGATGGAGAAGTATATGATTTTAATAATCATAAAATATTAGTAATTGGTGGAGCTTATAGTGTAGATAAATGTTTCAGATTAGTTTATGGATATAACTGGTATGAAAGTGAGCAACCAAATGATAAAACAAAAAATAAGATAAAGAAAGTATTAAAGAGTTTAGATAGTAAAGTTGACATTATTTTATCTTATACTTACCCTTATAAATACTTATTAAGAGAAATGTTTTTAAGGGAATAGAAACCTCTTACTGTTATGGAATTAATAAATAAATATTGTTCTTACAATGAAATTAAGATAGAAATCAAAGCTTGGAAATTCTTTTTATGTGTTATATGTTTTAATATATTTTATAGGGAGGATTATTTTATGAATCATGCATTTAGATTAATTAGAGGAAATGATATAAAAAAAGAAATAATTTCTTATTGTCAAAAGAAAAATATAAAAGCAGGAGTTATTATTTCAGCAGTAGGTTGTATTCAGCATTTGCACGTTCGTCTTGCTGAAGCAAAAGATTATATAAATAAAGAAGGTTGTTATGAAATTGTCAGTATTACTGGAACTGTATCAAAAGATGATGTTCATATTCATATATCAGTGTCAGATAATACTGGAAAAACAGTTGGTGGTCATTTAAAAGATGGGACTATTGTTGGTACAACTTGTGAGGTTGTAATATATGAATTAAAAGATTATATTTTTGATCGTGAATTAGATGATATAACTGGATACGATGAATTGGCAATTAGAACAAAATAAATTGGAATAAAATTTTGGATTATATGGGTATTACTTCAAATTATTGGAGTTTTGATATATTTAGGAGGATTCATTATGGAGAAAGTATATAATAAATTAGTTCGTGATCATATTCCTGAAATAATAAAAAATGATGGAGAAGTGCCTATTACTAGGGTTTTAAATGATGAAGAATATTGGGAATATTTATTACAGAAAGATTCAGAAGAGCTAGAAGAAGTTAGAAATGCAGAAAATTTAGATGAAAGAAAAAAAGAGTTAGCAGATAAATTAGAGTTAATTATAGCGATGGCTAAATTTAGTGGCTTTAGTTTAGAAGAAATTATTGATGAAGCTAATCAAAAAAGAAATAAAAATGGTGGATTTGAAAAACGATTATTATTAGAAAAGACTATGAGAAAATAGTTTTTTTTAGTATAATAAAGGTAGAAAGGTAGTGTTATTGATGAATAAAAAAATCAATGTTGAAAAAGTAGTAAGAAATGGTTTAATCATTTTAACATTTATTAGTTTAATTATTACAATATTAAATTTGACTTATTTTACTTATCAAAATTTGGAGATTGAAAAAATTAATCATCTATTGGTTCATTATGTGAATACTTGGGTATTGTGGATTGATAATATTTTATTATATGTTTTCGCAATTGCTTATATTGTACTTGCATTAAAGTCAAAAAGGGAACGAATTTTAAAAGTGTCATTTAGCTTTTTCTCTATTTTGACAACTATGATTACGCTTACGTTTGTGGTTAATATTATTGCCGAATTGTTTGGAATGTTTTAGAAAAATAGAAGATTTTTTATCTTCTATTTTGTTTTTGTGTCTTCAAATAATTGATCCATTCTAATATCTAAAACTTGACTGATATTCCATAATACTGGAACACTTACCATTTGTTTTTCAGATTCTAATGTTCCAATCAAGCCTGTGCTTACGCCAATCATTTCAGCAAGAGCTGCTTGTGTAATTTGTTCTTTATGATTTAAGTTGTATAAATTGCGGTAATAGCGGACATTACTTCCAACTAAACTTGCTAATTCTTTTTTATTATCGTTATTATATAATTTCATTTAAAACCACCCATACTACTCAATATTACTAACATTGTACCGTTTTAACCAAATTGTTACAATTCAATATATATTATAATTTATTATAAATATTGAGAATAATGTTGTATAATAAGACTGAAGGGAGTAAAACAATGAAGGAAGAAGTAGAAAATTTATATGCATTATATGCTAGAAAAGTAATAGACCCGCTAGAACAGTTTATTATTGAGTTACAGATGCAGCCAAATTGTCCTCGTGAAAAGGTGGAACAATTGGATCGATTGTTATTAGAAAAATATTTGGATTTGGAAAATCAGATACAGGAAAAATATTATAATACAAATCATGATAAATAGAAACAATTTTTATGTTTAAAATTTTCTTTTTTGGTTCAATATAAGAAGGAAAGGAGAAAAGATATGGAAAATCAGGAATTGTTGCAATATATTTATCAGACTGCTGAGATGGGAAAATATTCCACTACTGAGTTATCGAAGCAATTGCATGGGAAAGATAATAAGATTAAGGATATATTGGATGATATATTAGATGAATATGAGAAGGTTTATAAAAAGGTGAAAAAGTTGTTAGAGAAGCATCATATTGATGAAAAGGAAACTGGGTTTATGGCTAAGATGAGTGCGAGTATGAATATGAAAAAGCAGGTTATACAGGATAATAGTGATGCAAGTATGGCAGATATGTTGATTAAAGGTCTTACGATGGGCAGTTTAGAAACAAGTAAAAAGATTGATCAGTATGAGAAAAAAGTAGATGATAAAGTTTTGGATTTGGCGAAGGGTCTTCATAAGTTTCAAGAAAAGAAAATTGAAGAGTTAAAAAAGTTCCTATAAATTAGGGATTTTTTTTAGTTTGCAAAAATGTTTGATTTGAGATACAATAGTGGATATGAAAGGAAAGATTGATATGGTTGAAAATTTTAAAAAAATGTTTCGTATGTCTATTGTTAGTTCTATTTTCTTCGTTATTATAGGATTGTTTTTAATTTTAAAGCCAGAGACAACGTTAACAACGATTTCTTATGTTATTGGAGGCATTATCATTGTGATTGGGGTTACTTTTTTGATTAAGTATTTTAGTAATCGCGAGTATGGAATGTTTAGTGGGGATTTGGTATTTGGTGTAATGAGTATTATTTTTGGACTTATTTTGATTTTAAATCCTACTGCTTTGGCTAAAATTATTCCGTTTATTTTAGGTATTTGGATTGTGATTAGTAGTATTACTAAAATTCAGTATTCTTTGCAGTTGAAGGCTTATGATAATAAGGCATGGGTTTCAACTATGATTATTGCGGCAATTATGTTTTTATGGGGACTTTTATTGTTGTTTGATCCGTTTGAAGGAGCGATGGTAATTACTCAAGTGATTGGAATGTTTATTTTGATTTATGCTGTTTTGGATTTGGTGGAAGTTATTTTGATTAAAAAGAATTTAAAGGATATTAAAAAAGGAGTCGAAAAAATTATTGAGTAAAATTCTTTTTTTGTATAAAAATATGTCTTTTCATGAATACTATAAATATGATATACTTTACCTAGGAGGTTAGAATATGTTTTTATTGTGTGTAAAGATTTTTTGTGCCAGAATTTTAGATGTTTCTCTAGGGACAGTTCGGACGGTTTTAACTGTGAAGGGAAAAACGGGATATGCTAGTTTGTTTGGTTTTGTAGAGGTATTGGTTTGGTTTTTAGTGGTTCAGGAGGCTTTGAATACGAGTGAGTCTGGTCTCATTATTGCGATTTCTTATGCAGGTGGTTTTGCGACTGGAACTTATATTGGTGGTTTGATTTCTCAAAAGTTGATTCCAGGTAATTTTGGGGTACAGGTGATTACTAGTGGTAAGAATAAGGATATGGTAGAGGCTCTTCGAAATGAGGGGTATGCGGTTTCAGAGATGGAAGTAAAGGGAAAAAAAGAAGGAAGGCTCATGTTATTTATTGAGATTGATAAGAAGCGATTTGATCATTTGCAGTATCTTGTAAAGTCAATGGATGAGAAGGCGTTTATTGTTGTGAATGAGACGAAGTATGTAGAGAATGGTTATTTTAAAAAGAAATAACCATTTTTGTTTGTTTACATACATTATAGTGAGGTGTAGTGTATGTATAAAGTATATAAAGTATTGCCTGGTGAGGAGTTACAAAGTATTGCGGATAAGTTAGATATGGAAATGCAAGTATTATGTGAGTTAAATGGGTTAATGGAAGATACTGAGGTAAGGGCTGGAGAAAGTATTGTTGTTCCTAATTATCAGGCGAATATGTTTCAGACTTATCGGGTAAAGTCTGGGGAAAGTTTATATGAGATTGGGAAACGATATGATGTTAGTGCGAATGATCTTGCTTTGTTAAATGGGATTGATGTTGAAGATTATATTTATCCAAATCAGGAGTTGATGATTCCGAGAAAGGGAGTTATTATTTATTTGACGAAGGAAGGGGATACGTTAATGGATGTTGCAAGACGTTTTAAAACTTCTCCTGAGAGGTTACAAATGGAAAATCAAAATATTTATTTGTTGCCAGAACAATTATTAGTATTTAAAGAAGAGAATTTTATATAATTCTTTTTTGATGTTTGTAAGAAAAAATAAAGAAACTATATAGTTACAAAACGACAAGATGTGACTAAAAAAAGTTATACTATGTTTATAGAATAGATTCAAGTTTTTAAAACTAAGGAGGAAGGGAATTTATGGAATTAACAAATAGTAATCTAGGGGGGGGGGCATAAGGAATAGAGCCTTTACTCTAATAGAACTTTTGGCGGTAATAATAATTATAGGAGTGATCGCATTAATTGTGTCTCCGATCATATTAAATGTAGTAAGTAAATCGAAGAAAGCAGCTTTTGAACGGAGTATTGATGGGATTATAGAAGCAGTACGAATTGATTTATCAGATGATGATTTTTTGACGCCTCGAGAATATTTTTATGAGGGATCGGAATTAAGTTTACTTACATTAAATAATAAAAAACGGGATGAGATCGTAAAGATCAGTGGAAGAATAGATGGAAATGGGTTCATCTATGTAGATGGTGATGGGAACATCATAATTAATAATATTTGTAATAAAGAATATTGTGCGAATGGAAAAGAAGAGGAAATAGAGATTAGTAAAAATCCAACAGGAGAAGTACCAGATTTAAATAAAGAAGATCCAGTAATTAGTTTAAATGGAGATAGTATTATTTATATAGAATTGAATGGAACTTATAAAGAGTTAGGAGCAGTAGCAAGAACAAAAGTAGGAGATGCTTTAGAGTATATGACTGAGATACGTAAGAATAATGAAGTTGTAGAAAGTATAGATACTTCAATAGAAGGAACATACATTATTATTTATAGAACTAGTAATAATGAGAAAACAGTATCAGTAGAAAGAGAAGTAGCAGTATTAAATATGATTCCACAAATCTCAATGACAGATTCTAATGAAACATATGAACAAGAAAAAGAAGTCTTAATTACTGTCAGTGGAGTAAGACCAAATAAAGTAACTGGATTTACTTATGAGATCAAGAAAGATGGAGAATCAATATCTAGAGATAGTGTGTTAGGATTAACTAAGACATTAACATTAAATGAAACAGGAATTTATGAAGTAATGGTTAATGTAACAGATAATAATGGGCATAGTAATACATTAAGTAGGACTTATAAGATAGATCAAACAAAACCAAGCATTACAGTACCAGAAAATACAGTATTAAAAATAACAGAAGTAACAAGTTATAACGTACTAACAGGAATAACAGTAAGTGATAATAGTGGAATAGAACCAACAGTAGAAACAACGGGAAGTTTAACAGCAACATTAGGAGAACAAACAGTAACATACACAGTAATAGATCAAGCAGGAAATGAAGAGACAGCTACAAGAAAGTTTATAGTAGTAGAAGCAGAAGGACCAATACTCAATTTTAGTAATGCAAGTACAGGTGATGTTTGGACAAAAGCACAAACAATAACAGCAACAGCGACAGATAATAGTAATTTAAAAACATTTACCTATGAAGTAATAAAAGATGGAACATCAAAAGGAGTAAGTAATGTAAGTGTAAGTGGAAAAAGTGCAGAGGTAGATATAGAGTTAAATGAAAGTGGAACATACGTAATCAAATTAAATGGAAGTGATGAGTACGGAAACCCAAATACATTAAGTAGTGGAGAATATAAAATAGATGTAACAGAACCAACATTTACAGTAAAAAGTGAAAGTAGTGTAACAGTAATAAAAGGAGCAAGTAATGTGATCCAGAGTACATACTTTAACACACCAACATGGAGTGTGAGTGGAACAGGAACAGTAAGTTGTACAACGACAAATACAAGTTCATTGGCAGTAGGAACGCATACGGTAACATGTACAGCAACAGGAGTAAATGGATTAACACAAAGTGCAAGTAAAACAATAATCATAAAAGCACCAAATGTGGATACAACAGGAGCACAAAAACCAACATTATCCAATGGATTAATTCCAATTAAGTGGAATGGAAGTGCATGGATAAGAGCAGATAGTGAAAATGGATCAGGGTCAAATCAATGGTATGATTATAGTAAACAAATGTGGGCGAATGCGGCTTCAGTAACAAGTAGTTATAGGAATGCATCAGTAGGATCAACAATACCAGAGAGTGCAATAAATGCGTACTTTGTATGGATCCCAAGATATGAATATGATTATGTGAATATAGCAAATTATGCAGGAGGAACTCAAGCGCAACCAGGTCAAATAAATATAAATTTCATAGCAACGTCAAAGACAACTCCAAGTAGTAATTACAAAATCCACCCAGCATTTACATTTGGAGGAACACAATTAGCAGGGTTCTGGGTAGGAAAATTTGAGACAACAGTAAGTGCAAGTACGCCAACAATAAAACCAAACTTGAGTTCATTAACAAATCAGGATATAAGTACCCAGTTTACAACGGCCCAGAAATTTAGTGCATCAGGAAACAGTTATGGAATCAGTACATCAGCAGATGCGCATATGATGAAGAATAGTGAATGGGGAGCAGTAGCGTATTTAAGTCAAAGTAAATACGGAAAATATGGATATAGTAGTTATAGTGGAGCAAATAAGGAAGTATATCAGAATAAATCAGACAGTTATATAACAGGCTGTAGTAGTGGAGTACCAAGTGCGTCGGGAAGTTACGGATGCGCATATACATACGAGAAGAGCACAGGAGGAACAGGAGCAAGTACAACAGGAACAATATATGGAGTATATGACATGAGTGGAGGAACGTTGGAACATGTAATGGGAGTATATAATAATACAATAGGATCATCAGGATTTAGTAGTTTACCAGCAAGTAAGTATTACGATAATTATACAACAGTTTCAGCAACAACAGCATGTAATAATGGAATATGTTATGGACATGCGTTAAGTGAGACGAGCGGATGGTATTCCGATTCCGCCAACTTCATTAATTCGGGTGATCCATGGTTTCGTCGTGGCGGTTACTATGCTAATACGGCGAATGCAGGAGTGTTCTACTTCCTCAATTCAGGAAGCTTGGGTGGTGCGAACAACTATAACTCGTTCAGGGTGGTAGTGCTCGGTTAAGTCGTTGCGGAGGATATTACTCTATATCCTAGCTGATTCTAAAAAAGAAGACAAAGTTTTGACATGAGCACCCATGAACGAAAGGACATTTGAACGAAGAAATAGATCATGTTAATTTGAAAAAATGGTTTGAGTCATATGAAAAGGACGTATGTTTGAGGACGTTCTTTTCTGAACTTACTTTTTATTTTGTAGTTTCTTAATATAAATATTAAAATAAAAAAGGATAAAAAGTTAAAATGGAAAGATAATAAATTATCCATTTTTTCTTATATTTTTATTTTCTAAAATGACATAAAACTCTTTTTTTTTCGTTGTTTTTAGGTTATAATGAACAGTGTAGAAAGAAGTGAGAACGTGAAAAAATGGATATGGATTATACTTGGTGCCTCTTTACTTTTGACTGGCTGTTTTAATAAGTTAAAAACTTATGAGGAAGTGGGTTATCAAAAGTTAATGGATATGTTTGATAAAAAACAAAGTTTTGTGCTTTTTATTGGATCTACTGAGTGTCAACATTGTGATTTGTTCAAAGAAACATTGAACGAAGTGATTAAGAAGTATCAAATTCGTATTACTTATATTGATATTTCTAAGTTATCTTCTGAAGAAGAACATAAATTGAAATCAAAAATTAATTTTACAGGAACACCAACTACTGTATTTATTGAAAATGGAGAAGAAACTTCTATGTATGATCGTATTGATGGAAATAAACCAATGGATAAAGTAGTAGAAAAGTTAAAGAAAAAAGGATATATAAAATAAAGGGGATCACAAATGGAAAATATGGAAATTTTAAATGTTGATGAGTTTAGTGTTTTAAAAACTTATGGTGAAGATTTAACACTTAAAAATTATATTACAAATCCTGCAATTGCACGAGAAGAGGAAATTAAAAAATTAATGATTGTTCTTTTAACTCCTGAAAAGTCTGGATTGCTAGTGGGAAAACCTGGTATTGGTAAAACTGCAATTGTGGAAGGACTTGCTTATTTGATTCAACAAAATAAGGTTCCTGATGCTTTAAAGGGGTATCATATTATAAAAGTTAATTCTACTTCTTTGTTAGGAAAAATGATGATCAATGGAAAAGAAGAAATGATGATTAGCTTATTGGTTCAAGAACTGAAAAGTGTTTCTAAAACTATTTTATTCATTGATGAAGTTCATACTTTAATTGGTGGAAGAAATGATGGCCCTATGGATTTGGCAAACATTTTAAAACCAGCTTTGGATCGTGGTGATGTAAAAGCAATTGGTGCTACTACTACGATAGAGTATGATACTTATATTGTAAAGGATAGGGCTTTTTTAAGACGTTTTGATAAGATTGTAGTTGGTGAACCTGATGAAGCAACAACTGTTGAAATTTTAGTAGGTTCATTACCTAAAATTGAGAAACAAACAGGAATTAAATTCAAATATAATGATTATGTAAATCGTTTATTAATTGCTTCTATTGTTAGTGCGACTTCTGAATTTAAGCGTATTTATGGTTTGGCTGCACAGTATCCAGATGTTGCTTTTTCTGTTTTAACACAAGCTTTTTCGGAAGCGTTATTTCAAAATAAAGCAACGGTTGATGTTCTTGATGTGTATGAAGCGATTAAAACTAGTAAACGTATTTATCCAGATAGTATTGTGAAAGAATTAAAAAAATTTCGAGAAGATTTTAAAAATCTTTGTGAGGAAGAAAATATTGTTCTTCCAGAAGTAACGATTGATCAGATCGAAAAAGTAGAAGAGAATTATTAGTTAGAATTGAACTATTAGGAGAAGTGTGTTAAAATGATGGTAGACTGCGAGGTGATTATATGAGAGCTGTTCCAATAAAAAATTATTTATTTTTAGGTTTGTTGTCTGTTGTTACTGTGTTGGTTGTGTTATATATGGCTAATTGGTACAAGGCGTCAAAAGAGTATTATTTAGAAAGCTCTGTGATGACGAATTTTTTGGGAGAAATCAAGGAAACTGAACTTGAGAATTATATATTAGAAAATCCAGAAGTTGTCATTTATATTTCATCTGATGCAGAAGATACTACGAAGAAATTTGAGAAGAAGTTAAAAGATTACATTATTAAAGAAGAAATTGCATCCCATTTTATTTATTTGAATTGTAGTAATGTTTCTACAGATTTTATGGATCGTTTTCAGAAAAAGTATTTTAAGGGTTCACTTCAAAATGTTTATTTGCCATATCCTAATTTGTTGATTGTGCATGATAAGCAGGTTGTAGATATTCTTTATAAGTTAAATCAAACACCTGATATTAAAGATGCAGAACGTTTTTTGAAGAAAAATGGGGTGGTAGGGGATGCTTAATGTTGTTTTATTTGAACCAGAGATCCCTGGAAATACTGGAAATATTATGAGAACATGTGCTGGAACTGGTACCAAGTTGCACTTAATTAAGCCACTTGGTTTTTCGTTAGAGGAAAAGTATATTAAACGTAGTGGTGCGAATTATATTGATTCTTGTGATTATATGGTTTATGAAAGTTATGATGATTTTGTTTCTAAGAATAAAGGTGTGTATTATTTTTTAACTCGTTATGGAACGAAGTCTCATACTTCGTTTGATTATAAGAGTGTTTCAGAACCAATTTATTTGATTTTTGGAAAAGAGAGTACAGGGTTACCAAAAGAGATATTGGAGTCACACTTAGATCATTGTATGAGAATACCGATTAATGGAAATATTCGGGCTTTAAATCTTTCTAATTGTGTAGCAATTATGGTTTTTGAAGTTCTAAGGCAACTAGATTATCCTGATTTGTTGTTTTCAGATCCTTTTAAAGGTGCGGATTATTTGACGAAAAAATCTTGAAAAATTGTTTTTTAAATGTTATGATGTTGGTAAGAATATGAGGGAGGAAAAATATGGATTTTTTAGTAGATCATTATATATGGATTATTGTTGCTTTTGTTGTTATTTTAATGACTGTAATTGGTTATATTGCGGAAAAGACGGGTTTTGGGAAAAAGGCGTTAGCAAAAAGAAATAAGAAAGTGGATAAAAAAGAAGAGGTTAAAAAAGAGGAAGTAGAGGAAGAAAAAGTTTCTACTCCAAAAGAGGAAGTGGATGAGAAAGTAGAGGAACCAGAGGGAATTGTGTTTGATAATCCTTTTGAGGAAGAAGTTATAGAGAAAAAGGTTCCTAAAAAGGAGACTCCTGTAGAAAGTGTTTCTAAGAAAGAGGATTTGAATGTTCCGTTAGAGGATGTTTCTAAGAGAAGTGTTCCAGTAGAGAAAGCAGTATCAGTTACTCCAATGGAAGAAGATTTGAATGCTCCTTTGGTAGGAGACAAAGTAACTTCAATTGAGGAAGACTTAAATGTTCCATTTGGTGATATGGAAGTAGCGAGTGTTCTTGTGGAAAAAGAACCTAAACAAGTAGTGTCAATAGAAGAGGATCTTAATGTACCTTTGGAAACTAAGGAAGATTTGAACGTTCCATTGGAGTCTGTTCCTAGAAGAAGTGTTCCAGAAAAAGAGGTTCCATTGGAAAAGGTTACTCCAATGGAAGAAGATTTGAATGCTCCATTTGGGGATGTGACAGAGTTTAAGAAAGAACCTATTGATTTAGAGTTACCAGAGATTGATTCTATTAAGGAAGATGTTAAGGTAACAGATAGTGATATTGAAGAAGATATTTGGAAGTTTTAGACTGAAAAATGTCTTTTTTTGACAAAATAAATTTTATCTAGTAGAATGTAGTTGTGCGAATAACCAAATAGTTACAAAAAGACAAAAATTGACTAAAAAAAGGTATACTATAAATGATAGAAGAGGAATGGTAAAAATGAAAGAGAAAAGAGGTTTCACATTAATAGAACTTTTGGCGGTGATTGTAATACTTGCGATTATTGCTTTAATTGCAGTACCAATAATATTAAACATCGTAGAAAAAGCCAAAAAAAGCGCATTTCAAG
>CANAXT010000044.1 GCA_947365915.1 uncultured Mycoplasmatota bacterium | reverse complement strand
TATTTCATCATCTTCGTGTACAAATACATATAACGTAAGTTCAGGAGGAACAGGAGCGAGTACGTCAGGCACAATATACGGAGTATACGACATGAGTGGAGGAGCAGATGAATATGTAATGGGAGTATATAATCAGGTAATATGGGATGCAGGATTTAGTAGTTT
This sequence comes from uncultured Mycoplasmatota bacterium, assembly GCA_947365915.1. Taxonomy (GTDB): domain Bacteria; phylum Bacillota_I; class Bacilli_A; order RF39; family UBA660; genus MGBC102946. The sequence goes on along the minus strand of CANAXT010000044.1, from coordinate 11,743 downwards.
ACCGAATAGTAAGTATTTTGATAATTATACAAGTACAGTAGCAACATCAGCATGTAATTCAGGAATATGTTATGGGCATGCCTTAAGTGAGACAAGTGGATGGTATTTTGATGGTAGTAGTTTTATTGGTTCGAAGTTGCCCTGGCTATATCGTGGAGGAGCAAATACTGGTTGGAGCAATGTAGGAATATTTTCTTTTGGTAACCTTGGTGGAGGATCAGGAATTGATGTTTCCTTCCGAGTAGTCCTCTTAGACTAATTCTAAAATTATATCAGGTTTAGTTCCTCTCTTGACTAAATAAAAAAAACAATGTATTCTTATATTAAGAATCAAAGAGGTGTAAACATGAAAAAACAAGGATTTACATTACCAGAATTATTAGGAATAATTACTTTATTAGCGTTGCTTGCTCTTTTAATTATTCCAGCTGTTTCCAAAAATGTTTCAAAAGGAAAACGAGACTTATATGAAGTTCAATTACGCAATTTTGAAAAAGCAGCCAAAGATTGGATGGCAATTCATACATTGGAATTACCAGATGAAAACATTAATACAGTTATCACAATTGGATGTTTGAAAGCAGAAGGATTGTTAGAAGAATCTATTGAGAATCCTGTAACCAATGCACAGTTTCCAAATGATATGGTAGTCAAGATTAGAACAGAATCCAATCAATTGGTCTATGAAACTGACGCAGGTAGTGGAAGTACAGAAGAAGTACCGCTTCCAGCAGGAACTTGTAAATTTCATAATAAAAAAATCGAAAAATAGGAGTAATCCTTTTTTTCTTGTTTGTCAACTTCATCTTTTAGACTCTTTTTTTCAGGAATGGAATATGATATAATGAAAATATGAGGGATGTGATGCGTGTGAGAGTAGTGATTAGTGCTGGTGGAACTGGAGGACACATTTATCCCGCTTTAGCGATTATCCATAAAATTAAAGAATTAGAACCCAATAGTGAATTTATTTATATTGGAACACATAATCGAATGGAAAAAGATATTATTCCAAAAGAAGGAATTCCTTTTGAAACAATTGAAATATATGGAATTTATAGGAAACAAATCTGGAAAAATGGGAAAACAATTCGTTGTTTTTTGAAAGCTTTGAAAAAAGTTAAAAAAATCATGAAGGAATTTAAACCGGATGTTGTGATTGGAGTTGGAGGTTATGTGACTGCACCTGTTATTTATGCCGCTCATCAATTAAAAATCAAAACATTCATTCATGAGCAAAATAGTGTTCCAGGAGCTTCTAATTTATTTTTAAGTCGCTATGCAGATTTGATTGGTGTATCATTTCCTTCTTCATTAAAGGAATTTCCAAAAGAAAAAACGATTTTTACTGGAAATCCATGTAGTGAAGAAGCTGTTAAAAAATTACCTATGGAAAAACGAACATTTGGACTTAGTGTTCATAAAAAATTGGTTTTGGTAGTTATGGGCTCTTTGGGTGCTAGTAAAATAAATGAATTTTTAAGTTCTACGATGCATTCTTTTGAAGGAAAAGATTATGAAGTTTTATTTGTAACAGGAAAAAATGATTATGAAGAAATATCCAAAAAGAAATTTCCATCTAATGTCAAAGTGGTTCCTTATATTGAAAATATGACTCGTATTATGAAACGAACTGATTTGATGGTTTCTAGAGCAGGAGCTTCTACTTTAAGTGAGATTATTGCCCTTCATATTCCATCTATTTTGATTCCAAGTCCATATGTACCGAATAATCATCAATACAAAAATGCGATTGGATTGATTGAATCAGGAGCTTCTATTTTATTAGAAGAAAAAAATTTGACTGGTAATATTTTAACAGAAACGATAGATCGAATGATTCATGATGATCAAAAACTAGATGAAATGAAAACTAATTTAAAACAAATGGATATTCCTAATAGTGCAACAAAGATTGTAACGAGTATTAGAGAATTGATAGATAGGAAGTAAAAACATGAATGTGATTTCGGAGTTAGAAAAATTAAATTGTGGCAAAGTGATTGCCAATGTTGATTTAAAAGATTATACCACATATCAATTGAATGGAAAGGCAGATGTGATTGTTTTTCCAGAAACTGTTGATATGTTAAAAAAAGTATTGACCTTTTTAAAGGAGAATGATATTAAACATAAGATTATTGGAAATGGATCTAATTTAATATTTGGAAATCATTATGAGGGAGTGTTAATTAAGTTAGAAGCATTTCAATCTTTAGATATTCAAGGGACGAATGTGGTTGTAGGTGCTGGCTATTCACTTATGAAATTGGCTCTTAAAGTTTCTCGAATGGGTCTTTCTGGATTAGAATTTGCAACTGGCATTCCAGGAACAATTGGGGGCTCTATTTTCATGAATGCAGGAGCTTACAAGAGTGATATGGGGTATATTGTAAAAACGGTTACTTTATTAACGCCAGAATTGGAAATTAAAACGATGACGAACCAGGAAATGGATTTTCATTACCGTACTTCGTTTTTACAAAAACATCCAGACTATATTTGTTTAGAAGTAGAATTAGAATTAGAGCCAAAAGATGCGGAAGAAATAATGGAAGTGATTAAAGATCGTAAAAAAAGAAGGTTGGAAACACAGCCTTTAGAATATCCAAGTGCTGGAAGTGTTTTTAGAAACCCAGATGGTGATTTTGCTGGTAGACTTATCGAAGCGATTTCTTATAAAGGGAAAAATATCGGCGGTGCTGAGGTAAGTATGAAACATGCGAATTTTATCATCAATAAAGACCATGCTAGTGGAGATGATATCAAAAAATTGATTACAGAAATCCGTGATAAGGTATTAGACGAAACTGGAATTGAATTAAGAATAGAGCAAGAATTTGTAGAATAAAAAGGTGAGATTATGGAAAAGAAGCAAACAAAAACTTCAACGAAAAAAGTAAAAATTCTATATAAAAGAATATTGCTTGTTATTTTTGTATTGTCTTTGCTTGCTACTTTTCTATTTTTTTGTTATCAATCACCAATTAAAAATATTGTTATAAAAAATAATCAATTTTTTAGTGATCAAGAAATTATTGATTTATCTGGGTTACGTGATTATCCATCGAATTTTCAAAATTTATCTTTTCGAATAAAAAAAAGGATGATAGAAAATACCTATATTAAAGATGTAGAAGTTCATAAAAATTTATTTGGTAGAGTGGTGATTACTGTAGAAGAAAATTATCCATTATTTTATTATCAGCCAAATCAAAAAACAGTTTTATTAGATGGGACCGAAGTAACTGCAACTTTTGAGGTTCCATTAGTGATTAATTATATTCCAAATACAAAGTATGAACAATTTTTTGAAAAAATGTCAGAGGTTCCTAAAGAAGTTTTGTCTAGAATTTCAGAAATTAAATATGATCCTAATGAAGTGGATGATAGTCGGTTTTTGCTTTCTATGAGTGATGGAAATTATGTATATTTAACACTGACTCGTTTTTCGTTGATTGATCGTTATGTTGAGATTATTCGAAAAGAAGAATTTGCTAATAAAAAAGGAATTTTAAAATTGGATGCTGGAAATTCTTTTGAAATTTTAGAAGGATAAAGTTCAACAAAAAAAGACTAAATTTGATAAATTTTTAAGTATCGATTTTTTAAAAATGATAAAAAAACGGTTTATTTTATCATTTTTTTTCGTTTATCTCTTTTCCTTTTTTAAAATCTATAGTATAATTGTTATTAGATTGTAGGAGATGATCATGTGAAGCATATTTATACTAGCATCGATATTGGTTCTGATACAATCAAATTGATTGTTTGTGAGCTATATAAGAATAAGTTAAATTTACTTGCAGCGTCTTCTGTTAAATCAAAAGGAATAAAAAAGGGGTTAATTACGGATGCGGAAGAGGCTTCGGTATCTGTCAAGAAAGCATTTAATGAGATTGAAGATATGCTTGGAATTACAATTAAAAAAGTAATTGCTACAGTACCTAGTTATTTTGCAGAATTTTCAATGGTGAAAGGAGATCTTCCAATTCAACATGAAGATTCTACGGTTACTGGAGAAGATATTGAGCAAGTACTAGAGAAAGCTGCTCAATCAAAATTAAATCAAGATAAAGAGATGGTAACAATTATTCCGATTGACTTTAATGTGGATGATAAAACTGAAATAAAGGAGCCAAAAGGATTAGTTGGAACAACATTAAGTACTAGAGCGATCTTGGTGACAACTCCTAAAAAAAACATTTATTCAGTTGTTAGTTTGCTTGAAGGAATTGGAATAGAGGTTGTTGATATTTCGCTTAGTAGTATAGGAGATATTTATACATTTAAAAATAAAGATATTGATGGCAAGGTAGGAGCAGTCATTAATATTGGTTCTGAAACGACAACAGTTTCTTTATATAATAAGGGAATTATTGTGAAGAATTCAGTGATTGGAATTGGTGGGAAAAGCATCGATAATGATCTTTCTTATATGTATAAAATCGATTTGGAAGAAGCAGTAAAAGTGAAAGAACGGTTTGCGGTTGCTTATAAAGGAGCGGCAAGCCGGAGTGAAAATTATGAAATTTCAAATGAGCAAGGAGAATCTACTGTAGTAAATCAATTGAAAGCTTCTGAAATTGTTATGTCAAGGATGGAAGAAATTTTAACTTTGGCACGAAAAGAAATTCGAATTTTAACAGAAAAAGAAGTGGAATATGTGATTATTACAGGGGGCATTAGTAGTAGTTCACATTTTGATGAGTTGGCAACTTCTATATTTGGAAAAAATGTGACGATTGGTAATGTAAAAATGCTTGGCATTCGAAATAATAAATATTCTTCAGTAGTTGGAAATATTGTTTATTTCATACATAAGCTAAAACTGAAAGGAAGAGAATACACTATGATTAGTGATAGTGATATGGAGTTGTTATCATCGAATAGAAAAAATGTAATTAATATTTCAAACGAAACGATGTTAGGTAAAGTATTTGGATACTTTTTTGGTGAATAAGGGAGGATATATATGTTTGGATTAGAAATGGATCAATTAGCGAAAATTAAAGTAATTGGTGTCGGTGGAGGCGGATGTAATGCTGTCAATAGGATGATTGAATCTGGTGTCAAAGGAGTAGAATTTATTGTAGCTAATACGGATTTACAAGTATTAAATACTTCTCAAGCACCAACAAAGATTCAAATTGGAACAGAACTCACGAATGGGCTTGGTGCAGGAGCCAATCCACAAATTGGTAAGGAAGCTGCTTTAGAGTCAAAGACTGAGATTGAGGAGTCATTAAAAGGCGCAGATATGGTTTTTGTCACTTGTGGAATGGGTGGAGGAACAGGAACAGGAGCTGCTCCAGTTATTGCTAATATTGCTCAAGGAATGGGTGCTTTGACCGTTGGAATTGTTACCAAACCATTTTCATTTGAGGGAAAGAAGCGAATGACTCAAGCTTTGGCTGGTTTGGATGAACTTAAGAAAAATGTTGATACATTAATTGTTATTCCTAATGATCGTTTAAGAGAAATTATTGATAAAACAACTCCACTATTAGATTCATTTAAAGAAGTTGATAATGTATTAAGAAGAGGTGTACAATCTATTTCTGATTTAATTGCAGTAGCAGGACTTATCAACTTGGATTTTGCAGATGTGAAAGCAGTAATGGAAAAACGTGGAAATGCTTTGATTGGAATTGGAATGGGTGTTGGAGAAGATCGTGCTGCTGAAGCTGCTAGAAATGCGGTTTCTAGTCCATTATTAGAAACCAGTATCAGTGGTGCAACAGATGCCATTATCAATGTTACTGGTGGTTCTAATTTAACACTATTTGAAGTAGAAGAGGCAGCTGAAGTGATTCGTTCTTCTGCGAATACAGATATTAATACTATCTTTGGAGCAGTGATTAATGAAAACTTGAATGATGAGATTATTGTTACTGTGATTGCAACTGGATTTGAAGAAAAAAGTGAGCCATTGTATCAATCTTATAGTGGAAGAAATGAGACCAGAAAAGAAGAAGAAACCGATTCTAGTAATGAAGATGATACCATTATTCCAGCATTTTTAAGAAAAAGAGGATTTTAAAATGTCATAATTGACATTTTTTTTCATTTACTTTTAATGGAGAAAGTATATGAATGAAAGATTAAACGAGGAATCTAGTATTTTTACTTTGAGTGCAGTAGTGGTTGGTTTTTTATTGATTCCTGAGTTGAGTGCAAAACAACAAAATGATTTGGGAAACTGGCTTATGCTGGTGGGTCAAGTTTTATGTACGAATGCAGCTCATTTGGCCATTTTAACGCCTTCTAATACCTCTTCACAAGACATGTCTCATATGTTAGAAAAAACGGTTTCCGCACTTCAAAAAGAAATTGAGGAATTGAAAAATAAAACGACATAATTTCTATTTTTATTATGGTATAGTGGTCATGGTGATTCTATGAAACTGTATCTTGATTTGATTATGATTTTGAATTTTCTATTTGATTTCTTTTTGTTGATGAGCGTTTCTATTTTGCTTCGAAGGAATGTAACAGTTTATCAATTGTTGAAAGGGTCTTTTTTTGGGGGACTTAGTATTTTGTTTTTATTTTTTAAGCTCAGTAATTTTCAATTGTTTTTCTTGAAGTTTTTGATTAGTGTGGTTATGGTAGTGTTATCTTTTGGGTATCGTGATTTTAAGTATACTTTTAAAAATCTGTTTTATTTATATAGTGCGAGTTTGATACTGGGTGGTTTTTTATATTATTTGAATTTGGAGTTTTCTTATAAGCATGAGGGAATTGTATTTTATCATGATGGGCTAAGTATCAATTATATTGTGTTATTGATTGCTTCTCCTATTATTTTATATGCGTATGTGAAACAGGGAATTTATTTGAAAAATAATTATTCTAATTATTATAAAGTAAATCTTGATTTTGGCGAGGAACGAATTTTACATTGTAATGGTTTTTTAGATAGTGGGAATGTGTTAGAGGATCCGTATTCTCATCATCCAGTGATATTAATGGACCATAGAAAGTTTATTTATGATATTAATGAGTTTAAAATGGTTTTGATTCCAATTTTGACAGCGAATTCTAGTACTTTGCTTCGTTGTATTCGTATTCCTAAGGTGGAAATTGTTGGGGTTGGTATTCGTGAAAATGTGTTGCTTGGTATTATGGATCAAAATATTACGATTGATGGAGTAGATGTGTTATTACATACAAAATTATTGGAGGGATAATATGTTAAAAAAAATATGGCAGTTTTTGGTTGGACTATTTCATAGTTCCAATCATTTATTTTTTGTTGGAAGTGCGGATAAGCTTCCGGAACCCTTATCAAGGGAAGAGGAGACTGATTATGTTTTGAAAAGTTTGGATGGAGATTCTTTCGCTAAAAATAAGTTGATTGAGCATAATCTTCGTTTGGTTGTTTTTTTGGCTAAAAAGTATGAGAATACAGGTGTTGATCTGGAGGATTTAGTCAGTATTGGAACGATTGGACTCATTAAGGGAGTGAGTACTTATAAGCCAGATAAAAATATTAAGTTGGCGACTTATGCTTCTCGTTGTATTGATAATGAAATATTGATGTTTTTGAGAAAAAATAAGAAAAGAAAGGGGGAAGTTAGTTTTGAAGATAGTTTGAAGTTTGATGCGGAAGGAAATGAACTTCGATTAGAAGATATTTTAGGAACTGATGCGGATATTGTTACGAAGGGGCTAGAGAGTGAAACTGAGCGTTCTTTATTATATAGTGAAATTGGAAGGTTGAGTGAAAGAGACAGGAAAATTATGATTTTGAGGTATGGCTTGTATAATTCTACAGAGATGACACAAAAGGATGTTGCAGAGGTACTAGGGATTAGTCAGTCTTATATTTCAAGAATTGAAAAGAAGGTAATTCGAAGATTGCAAAATTTGAATAAAATTTAGAAGCAATGACTTCTTTTTTTTGTGTTTTTTTGTTATAATGGTTTTAGAATAGGATGGGGATAATATGAAATTACAAAATAAGGTCGCTGTCATTACTGGTGGTGCGATGGGAAATGGTTATGGAATTGCTTCTGTGTTTTTAAAGTATGGAGCGAAAGTGATTATTTTAGATAATTCAGAGCGTTTGGGTGAGTCTTTACAGTCATTAAAGAAACCTGATAATGAGATTTATGGGTTTCAAGTAGATATTCGTAATATGGTTATGGTGAAGTCTTGTATGGAGCATATTAGAGACCGATTTGGTAAAATTGATGTTTTGGTTAATAATGCTGGTGTTGCACGGCTTTCTAAGTTTGAAGATATGGATGATGAGATTCGTGATTTTCATTTTGATGTGAATATTAAGGGAACTTGGAATGTTACTAAGGCAGCGCTTCCTTTTATGAAGAGTGGATCAATTGTCAATTTGTCTAGTGTTACAGGACCTATGGTAGCGGATGCTGGAGAGGTTGCTTATGCGACTACAAAGGCGGCTTTGATTGGTTTTACGAAGGCGCTTGCTATGGAATTAGTGGATAAAAATATTCGAGTGAATGCGATTATGCCAGGATATATTCATACTCCTATGGTAGATGGTATTGCGAAAGAGACGAATGCGGAAAATCCAGAAATGGTGATTCAAGGAATTGCGATGGGAATTCCAATGAAACGGCTTGGTACTATAGAGGAGTTGGGTGAGTTGGCTGCATTTTTGGCAAGTGATGAGTCTACTTATATTACAGGTCAAGGGATTGTCATTGATGGTGGTTCTACGTTACCTGAAACTATGTCTGTTGGTGTTTAAAAAAAATTCAGTTATGTACTGAATTTTTTTAGTATTGAAAAATATTATGAAATCCTTTATAATACTACTACCAAAGAGGGGGCATGATGATGAAAGAAGTAGATCCGATATTGAGTTTGTCTGATTTGAAAGATGGAAGGGATGTTTTTTTAAAAGCTATTTTAGAGGTTCCAACGATTAAAATGTTTGGAACGATTTTTGAGATTTTAGTGGAAAGAAAGTGGAATGATTATAGTGTTGAACATAAAAATCTTTATAAGAATGTGTTTGGGAGAATATGCACAGAATTAAGAAGTAATAAGGAATTTGAACAGATACAGCTTGTAAATCAGATGAAAGAGGTATTGGGGGATCAATCTTCTATTTTATTTGAAGCGATGAAGGATTATTATGATATTTTTCATGGTCATGGTTTTAAAGATGTTCGACAAGTACAGAATGTGATTTCTCGCTTTTCAGCGCTTTATGTTGCGAAAAGTAAAGAAACTTATAAGAGTAAGGAGATGAGTTTTTATTTTGATTCTATTAAGGACTATTTTAGGTTAAAAGTGGATCATCCGTTGGTTCAAAAAAAAGTTATATTACCTGGAAAGAAATCTAAGTTTGAATGTTTGTATCGTTCTGGTGATGAGGGTGTGTTGGAGTTTCTTTCAAAGTTGATGAAACAATACGGAAAAATAGATTCTTGTGTTTTTTGGGATTTGATTGATGGGTTTATATTGAATCATCATTCTAGTTTGGAACAGATTATAGAGCCTCCGAAACATTATTATGCATTTGAGCGTTATCAAAAAGCTCAGAAATTGGTTTCTAGATTGAATCATGGGTATATTTTATATGATGGACCAGAGGTGCAGTGTTATCGAGATATTATTCAATATGATAGCTTGTTAGGACAGTATTGTTATACTGGAACCCAATTTGAAGAAGATGTGGTGCAGTATCAAGGTTTGAAACAGGTATTTAGAGATTTGAAACGGGATATTTTATTTTTTGTAAAAACGATTTCTGTTGATGAACGAATTGATGATTCTTTGCTTTTCGATGATTTTCCATTTACAGATGAGTATTTTGTGTTTGATTTGGAAAAAAGTTGTGAGAAGTTTTCTGTTTCCGATTTTATTCCATTTTTTCACTATTTTGTTTCTGGAACTGAATGGATGTTGTGGTATTTTCTGTTATTGCCCGCAGAGAGGGATATTTTGATTCGGTATATGAGTCAGTATGAATTGTTTTCAGGTATGAATTTTTCTGATTTATTTGAATTAATGATGGTTCCATCTGTTAGTCAGAAAAGTGTAGCGATTTTAGGTTCTGATTTGGTTTTGAGGTTATGTCGTTCTATGGAATATACGAATAAAAAAAGTTCAGAGATTGTTTCACTTGCTACAGAGTTAATGGTAGAGATGTCTAATAGGAATTGTTCTACGGTTCCTTATGTGTCAGGGGAAACTTTGTATTATCGTTATTCTATGTATGATTTTAATGATGAAACAGTTTTTTTATCTGGAATTGATACGGATTCTTGTTTTAAAGTTGGTGGTTTTGATCATGATTTTATGAGTTATTGTTGTATTGATAAAAATGGGTTTGTGTTGAAGTTTACGGATCGTTCTGATCGTTTTGTTGGGAAGGCTTCTGGTTTTCGGAATGGGAATTGTGTTTTTATAAATCAGTTTAAGACAGTTTATGATGATCTTGGAAGTGGTTATTTTGGAGAATATGAGAAGGATTTGATTGAGGTTTTTAAAATGGCTTGTGAAGATATTATAAGTTCTTCTGATTCTATTGATTTTGTGTTTGTAACTAAGAGTTATGTTTTAAGTGGTTGTCCATCTAATGTTTCTTTTGAAGTAACAGAGAAAATTGGGGATAAACCGATGGATCATGAGAGTGAAGATTGGTCTAATTTTGTGAAACGTTGTCCTGGTTTAATGGAATGTTATGGTTATTTTACAACGGATTATGGGAGTTATGATTTGATTTGTATGGCTTCTTCTAGAGATTGTTTCGGAGCTTCAGATATTTGTTTTTTTGATGCTGATGCGATTTATAAGAGGGTTCGAAATTCAGTTGTTATGGTTGATTTTGTTGATGATGAAGTTGTGCAAAAAATCAATCGTATTTTGGGCATTCATGCGTATTTGAATGAAACAGATTTTAAGTCTTTTGAGGTTCCGATTGGTGCTTCTGTGATGATGGGGGATCATTGGTTTATTGTTTATCAGGAAGAGATTTTATGTTCGTGTGTGTTAGAATTTGATGAAGATGCGAAAGTGGAGTTTTCTATGGCAATGGAACGTATTATGGGCGGTCCTAAATTGTTTCAGAAGAGTCGGTTTTAAAAATTTTTTGTTACTGTATAGTTACAAAACGACAAAGTTTGATATAGAAAAGGTATACTATGTTTGTAAGATAGGTTTTGAATTTTTGAAACTAAGGAGGAAGGAAAAAATGGAATTAACAAATAGTAACCTAGGGGGGGGGCATAAGGAATAGAGCCTTTACTCTAATAGAACTTTTGGCGGTAATAATTATAATAGGAGTGGTAGCTTTAATTGTGTCTCCTATAATTTTGAATGTCGTAGGTAAATCAAAAAAAGCTGCATTTGAGAGAAGTATTGATGGGATTATAGAAGCAGTACGTATTGATTTATCAGATGATGATTTTTTGGTTCCTAGAGAGTATTTTTATGAGGGATCAGAATTAAGTTTATTAACGGTTTCAGATAAAAAACGGAATGAGATCGTAAAGATAAGTGGAAGAATAGATGGAAATGGATTTATATATGTAGATGATGAAGGGAATATAATCATTAATAATATTTGTAATAAAGAATATTGTGCGAATGGAAAAGAAGAAGAGATAGAAATTAGTAAAAATCCGACAGGAGAAGTACCAAATTTAAATAAAGAAGATCCAGTAATAAGTTTAAATGGAGATTCTACGATTTATATAGAACTAAATGGAACATATAAAGAGTTAGGAGCAGTAGCAAGAACAAAAGCAGG
>CANAXT010000043.1 GCA_947365915.1 uncultured Mycoplasmatota bacterium | reverse complement strand
CACAAGTCTCCAATTCTACTTTTAATTCTTGAATAAGAACAGAAAGATCCTCTACCAACTGATCCCATTTTTCCTTATTTTCACATAAATAACGCAAATCCCAATTTGTATTCATCATAACAAATGAATCCTTTCTAAAATGCGTTTTTTCCCTAACAATTTTAGTATTTCATATAAATCTGGAGTTTGCGCTTTTGAAGTAATCGCAACACGAATGACAGTACTAACATCTGCGACATTTCCTTTATAATCATCTGGATGCAACTTATATTCTTTCATATCAGGACAAAATCCAAGTTCACTAGATAATGCTTTTACTTTATTAAACCAAGTTTCTTTATCATCTGATTCATCATAATAATTTTCAAAATACGTCATCACAATATGTTTAATCTCTTCTAAATCATTTATTTTTCCAAATTCATAATGTACATCATGAAAATATTCATCATACATATACCATACTTGTTCTTTTACATCTTTCCATGTCGAATAATCTTTTCGAGGCTTTTTTTGCTCTCTTTCAATATTAAATATCGAGATTGAATAATCTTTATGTTGCTCTAAAATAGATGCGAATTCTAAATCAAATTCTTTTGCATATGCAAGTGTTCTATCATAAACTTCTTCTGCTTTTAACCTACTAATATAATTTTTAGAAATATTATATAGTTTTTCTAAATCAAATAATCCTCCACTTGCACTTACTTTTTTAAAATCAAACTGAAAATCATCAATTCCTAACGTTGGATTTGCATCTAACCAAGCTTCAAAATTGGTATTCGCAACCGTCATAAGATAGCGCAAAACAGCTTCATTTGGAATACCAGCTTCATGATAATAGCTAACTGCTAACTCAGGATCTTTTCGCTTACTAAGTTTTCGTTTATTTTTGGTCTCTTCATCTACCTTCATGAGTGGTGACAAATGCGCATACTTTGGTGGAGTAAATCCAAACACTTCAAATAATTGAATATGAACTGGCAAAGAAGAAATCCACTCATCCCCACGAATCACATGAGTTGTTCTCATCAAATAGTCATCTACAATATGCGCAAAATGATAAGTTGGTAACCCATCTTTCTTTATAATTACAATATCCAAATCATTTTCTGGAAATTCAATTTTTCCCTTAACCAAATCCTGTACTACAACCTTTTTGTCAAAATTGCCAGGAGACTTCAAACGAATAATATAAGGTTCCCCATCTTTTATCTTTTCTGCTACCATTTCATTCGGTAAATCCCGATATTTCGCATATTTTCCATAACAACCAATTCTTTCTTTGGAAACTTCTTGAATTTCTCTAATTTCTTCTAATTCCTCTTTGGTATAAAAACAAGGATACGCTTTTCCTTCTTCAATTAAAAATTTTGCAAAAGTCTGATAAATCTCTTTTCGTTTGCTTTGCAAATAAGGACCATATAATCCCTGTTCTTCTGTTTCTGAAATCATCCCTTCATCAAATTCAATATGAAAATCTTTCAAATCTCGAATAATTTCAGTTACACTATTTTCTACTAATCGCTCTTGATCTGTATCTTCAATACGAAGAAAACAAACTCCATTAGAATCAGTCGCTGCTTTTCGTGCTACAAAAGATGCGAAAAGGCTCCCTAAATGGACAAATCCAGTTGGAGAAGGCGCAAAACGAGTAACCACTCCTTCTACATTTCTCTCTGGATACAACTGATTATAATCCTCAATCGTTTTTGTAATATTTGGAAATATTAAATTGGCTAAATCTTTATTTGTCATAACTGTCATCCTTTCATTAAACAAAAAAATATTATGTCATAAGGGCGAAATTCCGCGGTACCACCTTATTTCATAATATTTCTATTACCTCTTATGTTAACGCCATCAACGAATCTAAACATCAAGCTCATAAGCTTCTTCTAATCCGCTTTTTCTTCATTTTCACCAAACATGAAGTCTCTACTAAAAAAGCCTAGATCATACTCTTCTTATTTCAACGCTTTTTAACATATTTATTGGCTGCCTCGGCTAGGTTCGAACTAGCGAAATGTCGGAGTCAGAGTCCGATGCCTTACCACTTGGCTACGAGGCAATCACAAATACATTATAGCACATATCTGATAAAAGAGTCAAAAAAAGATGATTATTTTTGATCACCTTTTACTTTTTGTTTTGGTTGTTCCACTTCTGGTTGCCCTATTAATTCAGATTTCATCGCTTGTAACTCTTCTATTTGTGCTCTTTGAGAAGTATCTTTTCTTAAATCCATATAGGAATGATTCCGAGCCGCTTCCATAAAATGTTCTGGTTCTCCATATTTTTGAATTCCTGCACGTAAAATAGATTGTAAAGCTTCTTTTAATTTTTCTTGTTGTTTAGAGAGAGGTAAATTGGAAATAGGTCCTTTTACTTCTAAAATTTGAACTTCTTCAAACACTCCATTGGATTGAAACAAAATTTCACTAACACCATCTTTAGATGAAATTTTAATAGTACAAGTCACTCTATGATTTTCTATGCTAATATGAAATGCATTCATAGCAGTTGGTTTCCTTCGATATTCTTGTTGCTCTTCATCAGTCATTTTACTTATAATTTTAGATTCTTTTAACTCTTCAAATATTTGATCTTTCATAAAATAATATTTAATTCTTCTTTCCGCTACTTTTAAAAGATTAATCACGGGAAAAAACAAAGAGGTAAAAAGAAATTTACTATCATCTAATCCAGAAACCCCCTTTAAATCTGAAAATTGATCCAAATCTGTTTTATATCCTCTATCAGCCATATCCCGAATGATTCTAAAATGTTGTTTCACTTCCAACCCCAAACTAACAGCAAAGGTCCCTATCCATAATCCTAAAACTTCCAATAAAATTTCCATTGTGTTCCTCCTTTGAACGTGCTTAATATACTACCAATCTTTTCCTGTTTTGTCAAATTGATAAATTTTTTGGGCAAATAGAAAAATTATTTTGACTATTATTTTACACAATATGCTATAATAGTTAACCAAAGGAGATGAAAATAGTGAATTCAAAATTAGTGAAATGTACAACAATTGGTGTTGATTGTACAAAAAATGATCCAGTAGACATCCGTTGTGGAGGTCCTACCTATTTAGGTTTTGATTTCTATGTCAAACCAGAACAAGAAGAAGAAATGAAACAATTTATTATTATGTCATTGAGATTCTTTAAAGTTCCTATCGCTAATATATATTTTTCAGGGACCATTGAGGTACCTGAAAAAGATGTTTGGACAAAAACAAGAATTGTAAAAGCAATCAAAAAAGACGCACACTACTTACAACAAGAAGCCAAAAGAGGATACGCTTACCAAAAAAAAGCAAAATAAAAACTACCGCAAAGTAGTTTTTTCTCTCAAAAATTTGAGTAACAATCAATCTGGTGGGCGATTACGGACTCGAACCGCAGACCCTCTGCTTGTAAGGCAGATGCTCTAACCAACTGAGCTAATCGCCCGACTACATTTTTAGTTTACTACAAACTAAAATATATTGCAAGCAGAAAATCAAAACTTTTTAAGCTTTCTCTTCAATCAATTTTTTGTTATTCAAAAGTCTCTCATTATCTGGTGACATCACAAGTGCCTGATTAATATATTTTAATGATTTTACATATTCACCTTGATAATAATAACTTAAAGATAATAAATCAAAAATCGTATGATCCCAACTAAATGGTTCATTGATATAACTTTTTTGATGATCAGGAATCAAAAGTGCCTTCAAACAATATTCTTCTACACAATTCCAATTTTCAAGTTGTTGTTCTAGCAAAGCACGTTCTACATAAGCATCTCTCAAATAAGGAGCCTCTTCTATCGCTTTATCCAACCACATTCTAGACTCCTCATAACGTTTTAAAGCTTTATAAGAACGAGCAATAAACCTCATAGAAGCAGCCCTCTCATCTTTCCATGTCGCAGTTGGTAACTGAAGATGTTTTAATAGTGTATCAATGCAATCATTCCATCTTTCATAATACATATATTCTCTTCCTAAATAATGCATATTTCGATCATCAAGTGGACTTTCTTGAACAGACAATTCTAATAAAGGCAAATAACTACCTCTAGATTTTGTACGATCTGGATAATGATTGAGTGTAATCGTATCAATCGTAATTACATTTTCATAATCAGCTTTACAACATAAAACTTCATGAACAGGATGTGTCCAATAATAACCCTCTCTTTTATGAATTTTTTCAATATAAAAATTAACCGCTGGATTTCCATAAGAATCAAAACTCCAATTATAATTATATCTTGCCTTAGTAACTGAATCATTCCATTGTGTTTCTAACTCTTTCCTCCATCCTGGTTCAAATACTTCATCCAAATCTGTGCAGACACAAATATCCGTATCTAGTGGAACAAGCTCTAAAGACTCGTTACGGGCAACATCAAACCTCCAAGGTTCAATTTTTTTAGTGACAACATTCACACCACATTTTTTCAGTTCTTCTACTGTATCATCAGTAGAACCCGTATCTAATACATATACACTATCCGCCTCACTCATTGATTCCATCCAACGTTTCACAAATTTAGATTCATTTTTCGCAATTGCATATACACAAACTTTCATACATTTCTCACCTATCATAATATATGATAATAATAGAATAATGTTTGTTTTTTTATCCAATTTCTGATATAATAAATTTGGATTTGCTGGAATAGCTCAGTAGGTAGAGCAACTGTCTCGTAATCAGTAGGTCGCGGGTTCGATTCCTGTTTCCAGCACCAGATTGATACCAAACTCGAACTTTTATGTTTCAAGTTTTAAAATGTCTTAAATTTTGATATAATATTTTTTGTAAAAAAACTAATTTTGTCAATTTAGTAAAACACACTTGTATATTGTCAAAAACAATATACAGATTAATATAAGGAGAAATGATTATGAAAGAGATATATTTAATAAGACACTCTGAGCCGTTAAAACCTGTCAATATAGACAATAATGATTCTTTACAAATTCAAAATGAGAAATGGTGTTTAACTATTCATGGAGAAATAATGGCAAAAGAAAAAAGTGAACGAGAGATATTTAATAATTTCGACATAGTTATTTCTTCTAATTATGCAAGGGCAATATCAACTGCTAAATATTTTACTAAAGATAAGATTTTAGTAGATAAAAATTTTAATGAAAGAAAATTTGGGGTAAATAATTGGGATGAGTTACCGAATGATTTTGAGAAAAAGCAATGGAATGATTTTAACTATAAACTACCAAATGGAGAATCATTAAATGAAGTAATTGATAGACAATATAAATCATTAATAAAAATTTTAAATAGATATCCAAATAAAAAAGTATTAATAGTTGGCCATTCAACTGCTTTTACTAGTTTATTTAGTAAATGGTGTGAAATTAATGAAAATGGATATACATTTAAAGGTAAAGTATTTTTTGATGGTAAATGGAAACATTGTGAATCGTTTAAATTAATCTTTGATAACGATAATAATTTAACTAATATTATAAATTTTAAATAACATGAATGATTAAGAGTTGTTGTACTCCTCTCTCTCGGGCACCAGAGTGATAGAAACTCGAACTTTCTATATTTTGTAGAGATTCGAGTTTTAATATGCTTTAAATTATTGTACAATATATTTGTAGTACCAAACTAAATTTTTATCAGGAGGTTTTAATGGACAAAGAAATAGTAAAAACAGAAATTAAGGTTAATGATAGTAAAATAAGCATAATAAGAATAGGAAATAAGGATATATATCTTTAACTGGCTTGGCAAGATATGCAGATGAAGATGATCCTAGATATCATATACAGAACTGGATGAGAAATAAAGATGTTATTGCTTATTTAGAATTGTGGGAAAAATTAAATAATGAAGATTTCAAAGGTGTCGAATTCGACACCTTTAAAAATGAAGCGGGCAGTAATAAATTTAAAATATCACCACAAAAGTGGATTAAAGAAACAAATGCGATAGGAATTGTATCGAAATCTGGAAATAATGGTGGAACTTATGCAGTAAGTGATATCGCTTTGGAATTTGCAAGTTGGTTATCCCCAAAATTTAAATTATATGTTATTCAAGAATTTGAAAGATTAAAGAAAAATGAAGCATACCAATATAAGATTAATTGGTCTGCTAATAGAATGCTTGCAAAAACTAACTATCATATTCATACAAATTCAATTAAAGAAAATATAGTCCCTAAACTAACAGACAAACAAAAACAGTATGTTTATGCTGATGAAGCAGATGTTTTAAATGTTGCATTATTTGGTCTTACTGCCAAAGAGTGGCGAATAACTCATCCCAATCGAGAGGGTAATGTAAGAAATTATACTGATATTTTACATTTGATAGTTTTAAGCAATTTAGAAGTCTTAAATTCAAAAATGATTGAAAATGGTATAAATCAAAAAGAAAGATTAATAGAATTAAATAAAACCGCTATTAAACAATTATCAATTTTATATAATGACAATAATGTTCTAGAACTCGAAAAATTAAATAAAAAATTAATTGATGCAAAGGAGAATGGAAGGTAATTATGATAGAAATTATTAATGAACTAGTTGCTGATAATATTAATAAAAGTATAGATTTTTATAAGAAATATTTTGATTTTGAACTTGTAAAAACTGATAAGAATCCAATAGTTTGGTGTAAAATGAAAAAGGATAGTTGTTAATTATGCTTGAAGAATATAAAGAGGTATGCAACAAAAAAAGAACATTCCATCTTTCAAATAAACTCAATCAACGATGACAGAATGTCTTTTTATTACTATTATCACAAATAGAAATATTTAAATCTTACTATTTTAATGATGATGATTCATGTGTTGCCTTCCATGATGATAACCTTGCTGTGCCATAGATTCATGTGTGTGATAACCTCTTTGATTACAATCAGGAACTCCATAACGACAATGACCTTGCTGATAGTTATTGTTATAAGAATTATTGTTTTTAAAAAAAATCAATCCATCTACATTTCTCA
Source organism: uncultured Mycoplasmatota bacterium (assembly GCA_947365915.1). Taxonomy (GTDB): domain Bacteria; phylum Bacillota_I; class Bacilli_A; order RF39; family UBA660; genus MGBC102946. The sequence goes on along the minus strand of CANAXT010000043.1, from coordinate 5,138 downwards.
TTGTTCGAGTATAGGCATATACGGAACCAATCCCTAAAAATAAAGTAATAATTCCTACTATACATAAAATTTTTTTCAAACTATTCCTCCTTCTCTTAAAGATACTACTTTTTTAAGGTTAATTATTTTGTTAATACTAGTATATCAAAAAAACACAAAAAAAAATACTTTTTTATGTACACTTGAAACAAATGATATTTTTGACAAAAAAAATCAACCTCTTTTCAGAAAGCTGATTTCTAATTTAAATCCGAACCTTGAAAAAGTCCGAACAGATTTCCTAATGGTGCCACAAGTAGGAATCGGACCTACGTTAAAGCCTTACCATGGCCTCGTAATACCATTATACTATTGTGGCATATTGCTTGGTAATATTAATTATAACACATTCCATCTAAAAATAAAAGAGTTGTTTTTGACATTTTATAGTGTTATACTGAAAAAGAGCCTAGAGAAAGTTCTCTAGGATTTTTTTTGGAGGTGAATGTCATTATGACAAAATATGTATTCGTAACAGGTGGAGTTGTTTCCGGACTTGGAAAAGGAATTACAGCTTCTTCCTTAGCTTTATTATTAAAATCAAGAGGCTATAAAGTATTTATGCAAAAACTAGATCCCTATTTTAATGTGGACCCTGGAACCATGTCACCCTATCAACATGGAGAAGTATATGTAACCGCAGATGGCGCTGAAACCGATTTGGATTTAGGACACTATGAACGATTCATCGATGAAGAACTCAACTATACATCCAATATCACAAACGGAAAAATATACGCATCCGTCATTGAAAAAGAACGACATGGAGATTACTTAGGAGCAACTGTTCAAATGATTCCCCATATCACAAACGAAGTAAAAAACAAAATCTATGAAGCTGGTAGTACCAGTAACGCAGATATCGTAATTACCGAAATCGGTGGAACCATTGGTGACATCGAATCACAAACCTATATCGAAACACTAAGACAAATTCGATATGAACTCGGAAGTAAAGACACATTCTTCGTTCATACCACATTAATTCCTTACATCTATGGATCAGGAGAACTAAAAACAAAACCAACCCAAAAAAGTGTCATTGAACTAAGAAGTATGGGCATTAGTCCTGATGCACTAGTATGTAGAACACCGCAACACTTAGAAGACAACATAAAAAATAAACTGTCCCTATTTTGTACGGTACCAGTCGAAAACGTCATTGAAGCAATCGACGTCAATAATATCTATCAAATTCCACTCAACTTTTATAACCAAAAAATTGACGAAATCATCTTAAAACATTTCGATTTACCAATAAAAAAAGCAGATTTAACCAACTGGAAAAACTTAGTAAAAACAGTAGATAACTTAGAAAAGGAAATTGAGATCGCTTTGGTTGGAAAATACGTAGAATTACATGACGCTTATCTCTCTGTTGCTGAATCATTAAAACATGCAGGATACAAACACAAAACAAAAATCAACATCAAATGGGTCGATTCTGAAACCTTAGAAGACAAAGACTGTGACATCAAAGCAACATTTAAAAACTGTAAAGGAATTATAGTTCCAGGTGGATTTGGTTACCGTGGAATTGAAGGAAAAATAAAAGCCATCACTTATGCCAGAGAAAACAACATTCCTTTCTTAGGAATCTGTTTAGGAATGCAACTAGCGGTTATTGAATTTGCACGAAACGTTTGTGGGCTAAAAGAAGCCTCTTCAACAGAATTCAAAGAAAACTGCACTGAACCATTAATTGACTTAATGAGTGATCAAAAATCAATCGTCAATATGGGAGGAACATTGCGTTTAGGAAACTACCCATGTCACTTAATCAAAAACACTTTAGCACAAAAAACCTATCAAGCAGACGACATTTTAGAACGCCATCGCCATCGTTACGAATTTAACAACCATTACAAAGAAACATTAGAAAAACATGGTATGGTATTCTCAGGAATCAATGAAGCCAGTAACTTAGTAGAAATCATTGAACTGCCAAAACAAAAATATTTTATTGCTAGCCAATTCCATCCAGAATTTAAAAGTAGACCAACAAGACCACATCCCCTATTCGATTCATTCATAAAAGCAAGCATAGAAAAAAATGGTTAAACCATTTTTTTAATACCTATTTTTTCAATTTCACAGCTGTACCATAAGCAATAATCTCCGCTGCACCATTCATAACTGCTGAAGAACCATAACGAACATTAATAACCGCATCGGCTCCTAAACTCTTTGCCTCATCAACCATTCTCTTAGTAGCCATTCCTCTCGCCGTTGCAATCATCTCCGTATATCCAGCAATCTCTCCTCCAACAATCGTTTTCATTCCAGCCATAAAATCCCTTCCAATATTTTTAGACTGCACAATTTGTCCCTTTACAATTCCAAGCGCTTCTACAATTTCCTCCCCTGGAATATGATCAATACTTACTAGCTTCATCTTCTTCTCCTCCTTGAATTTCTTTAATTCTACCAATTAAATTAATCACCATACCAATTAATGGCAAAACAAGTACAAACATAATAAACAAATAGATAACCCAAGGTATGTTATCACTTTCTGTAAACTGAAAATAAGATATAATTCCAATTACAAACAGAAAAATACTTCCAAATAACAAACTTGATATTACCGCCCCAGATATTTTTTTGGCCTTATTTGATTTTATCTCTCTCATCGTAAATCCTTCCTTATTTAACACATTCATCGCTTTAAAATAAGCATCAATATGAATCTCTTCAAACGTATCATCAGAATGACTAATATCCATACACATATTTTTTATCTTCTGATAATTTGCCTCTTGCTCCTCAATTTTTTGGATTCTCTCTTCCATACATTCACGTAATGTTTTTTTGTGCTCATTCAACAACTTTAAATCTCGAATCGGAACATCAAGTTCCCTTAAAAATCTAATCACCTTTAATTTTTGAATATCACTATCATCATAAATTCGATAATCATTTTGTTGATTTCTCTTTGGAGTTAATAAACCACTTTCTTCATAATAACGAATACTTTTCTTAGAAAGACCAACAATGTGTTCTACTTCATTAATAAACATAGATTCCTCCTTTCAGAATCCACTATAAGCCATTCCCTAAGGGGAAAGTCAACAACTTATTACCATAAAATTAAACTTTTTCAATCATCTGATAACTTTCATCAATAAATTGTTTTAATTGATCCATATCAATACGAGAATCTAATAAAACTGTAAACCAGTGCTTTTTATTCATGTGATATGCAGGAAAAAAATGTTGGTGATCAATTAAGACTTGAATTTTAGAAGGATCATTTTTAAGATTCATAGCAAACATTTTCCCACTTCCCTTTAAACCTAACGTCTCACAAGGAATATCCATAACCAAGCCAAACCATTTCTGTTTACCAGCTGTCTTCAAAGTCGAATAACTCGGATATTCAGTCCACGGATGTTCAGGAATAACTCCATACTTTTCCTTAACATACAAGAATATTTGATTACAAATATCTATGGAATCAAAACAATGTTTCATAATATCATCTACAAAAGATGATATTATTTTTCTAAGATTGCCAACATAAGAACTAGTTTCCGCTTGAACATAAAAAGGCAAATATTTCTCATGATCGAAATCATATACATCAATTTGAAACTCAAAAGAAGTAAGCGTAAAAACAACAACCAAATCATCTAAAAGAGGCTTCTGTAACACATAATTCAAATCTTCCTTTTGAAATCCATACTCGATCAATCGATCAAAGTTCGGCTGATACCGATTTAAGATTCCTTCATACATAAACATACCTCCAACAATATTATAGCAACTAAAATTCTTTTTTTAAATAAATTCTCTTAGAAACTTGATAAGACCCAAATAATAAAATCAAAATTCCAACTGGACCTAACACAAAATAATAATGTTTAATTAATGAAAACCAATTTTGAAAAAGAGATACATCCACATAATGAGAAAACAAATTCGCAACTACTACAAATAAAATTGTAAAAACAAATAATAAAATACGTCCTTTTTCAGCCCCAAACTTAAAAATAAATGGATAAGAAATAGACTCTATCAACACAATACAAAAACAAAGTCCCAACATAATGGTATGAATGGAAGAAATATCAAAATCAGGATTATAAAATCGAATCAAAATCGCAATCAAACAAGTAAGCAACAAAGAAGCAATCATAAAAAGAAAACTAGCAATATATTTCGCACACACAATCTGCTTACGGCCATGAGCAAACGAACACACATAAGCATCCCAATGATTATATTCATCATAACTAAACGTCGTCATAAAAACCATTACACTAATAAATACAGGAATAATATAAATCGTATTTTTTCCATCAAAAGATAATACACTGAACACCAATATTAATAGTGCAATCGTTTTCCAATTTTCTTTCATCAACAGAAAATCCTTTTTAATTAACCCTAACATCCTTTTTCCCCCTTTATCATTAAAACCATCAATTCCTCTAACGTAATTTTATCAATAATCATCGTTTGATATTGCTTACGATTTCGTTCACTCACAAGTACTTCATACCCGTACTTATTTTTTTTATAACGAACGATATCAGAAGAATCAAGTGACTGAAACTCTTGTTCATCACATTTCAAAATTCCATAATGGTCCATAATATCATCCCTACCCTGATCTAGCACAACATTTCCTTGGTGTAAAAATACAACATGATCCGCAATATGTTCTAAATCACTCGTAATATGTGTAGAAAGTACAATCGTGTGTTCCTCATCTTGAACAAAATCCAAAAACAAATCCAAAACTTCATTTCGAACCACAGGATCCAAACCACTTGTTGGCTCATCTAAAATCAACAACTTTGGATGATGAGAAAGAGCAGTTACAATTTCAACCTTTTTTCTCATTCCTTTCGATAATGACTTTAATTGCTTATTTCGTGGAAGTTTAAACTCATCCAAATACCGAAAAAATAAAGCAGAATCCCAACTTTTAAAAACATCTTTCATAATCAAATGTATATCATAAACAGTAAGCAATTCAGGAAAAAACATATTGTCTAAAACGACTCCAATATCTTCTTTAACAGCAGAATTATTTTTTTCTCCAAAAATAGAAATCTCTCCACTATCAATTTTAATAATATCCAAAATTGACT
>CANAXT010000042.1 GCA_947365915.1 uncultured Mycoplasmatota bacterium | reverse complement strand
AAAAAAAATAGATAGGGGGGAATCAATATGGAAGTAAATAGCAAAGACTTCTTAGAATTAGCGGAACAATTATATCATGAATATAAGTTTATAGGCATATCAAAAACAGACTTTTTAGAACATGTCAAAAAAGAAGTCCAAGCATACACAAAAGAGAAACCCATAGCAAGTCCAGAAGATCAAATGGAACTAATGTATCAAATTATAGAAAACCTTCCAAAACCAGCAATCATTCCATCAGAAGAAGATCATAATAAAAAGCTTTTCCTAAGTAGAGAAGAAGAAAGAGAACTACTGGAAAAAGCAGTAGGAGGAGACTTAGAAGCAAGGAGAATCTTAATCGAAAAAAATGAGGGATTGGTTAAAAGTCAAGCACGACGATATATCGGACGAGGACAACCATTAGAAGATTTGGTGCAAGAAGGAATGATCGCTTTGCTGTACGCCATTAGTAAATACGATTTGACCAAACAAAACAAATTTTCTAGCTATGCTGTTCCTTGCATTGATGGGAAATTATTGGATTACTTAGCTGAAACAGGAGCCAAAGTACGATTTCCAAAAAATATTCCCGATTATTTAAAAAAAGTCAATGAGTTAGCCGTAAAACTTCAAAGAGAACCATCCATAGAAGAAATTGCTGAAGACTTAAACATTAGCAAAAAAGCAGCACGACGAGTGATCGAATGGAGAAGTAGTACCATTAGTATTGAAACAGTGATTGATGAAGAAAGAAAAACGGAATTTGGTTCATTGATCGCGGCCGAAGACTTATATTCCTCTTGCGAAATGAGAGCCGATGTAGACAGACTATTAGAAACATTAAGTGATAAAGAACAACAAGTATTAATCATGATGTATGGATTATATGGCGTTAGAATATACACCAAAAAAGAAATTGCAACATTGATGAAAGTAACCCCACAACGAGTCTCAAATATTGAAGCAACAGCCCTTAGAAAACTTCGACGTTTAGATCAAATTATGGATATGTCTATTTATATGGATGACCCAGAAGCAGCAAGAGAAAACATCTTATTTTATAGAGAACAATACAAAAGCCCTAAAAATACTTATAAAAAACATTTTGAAAGACCAAAAACAAAAGTAAAAAAGGAGAATCATATATGTTAATGCCAGTAAATAGTAAAGATTTCTTAGAATTAGCGGAACAACTATATCATGAGTATTGCTCATCAGAAATATCAAAAACAGACTTTTTAGAACATATCAAAAAAGAAGTCCAAGCATATACAAAATATTACTCTGTAAATAGTGCCAAAGAACAAATAGAATTATTGTATCAAATCATGGAGAAACTTCTTAAAAAGTTACCTACCGAAAACTCACAAACAGAAAATAATAAAAAAAGGGCACCATTGAGTAGAACAGAAGAAAGAATCTTATTAGAAAAAGCAGCAGGAGGAGACTTAGAAGCTAGGAGCCTTTTAATCGAAAGAAACATAGGATTAGTAAAAAGTAGGGCCCTACGATATGTAGGATTAGGACTTTCATTAGATGATTTAATACAAGAAGGTATCATTTCTCTAATGACTGCAATTGACCAATATGATTTGACAACAAAAAACAAGCTTTCTACTTACGCAACTCCTTATATTGATGGAGATTTGCGAGACTATATATCAGAATCAGGAAAAACTGTCCGATTTCCAAAAAATATTCCAGACTATTTAAGAAAAATAAATAACTTAGAAATAGAACTACAAAGAGAACCATCACTAGAAGAAATTATGGAAGAATTAAAAATTACCAAAAAAGTAGCCCAACGATTAATCAGGTGGAAAAACAGCATCATCAGTTTAAATATAAAAGTAGATGAAGATGGAGAAACCGAATTAGGATCATTTATTGAAGCAAATGAGCGAACAGAAGAACAATTCATGATTCGTGATATGCAAGAAGAAACACATCGATTGCTACACAATTTGAATGAAAAAGAACAACAAGTGCTTATTATGCTATATGGATTATATGGAGTGAGAAAACATACTTTAGCAGAAATTGCAGCAATCATGAATGTGACACATCAACAAATATCTTCCATCGAAGCAACAGCACTTAGAAAACTTCGACGTTTAGATCAAATTATGGATATGTCTATTTATATGGATGACCCAGAAGCAGCAAGAGAAAACATCTTATTTTATAGAGAACAATATAAAGATCCTAAAAATAGACATAAAAAAAATTTTGAAAAACCAAAACAAAAAGTAAAAAAATAAAAAGGGGGAATCAATATGTTATATGATGAATTATTTATGAAAATAGAAACATTATACAAAGAAAGTGGAGATAATTACTTATTAGAAAGAGAATTTTGGAAATTTGTAAAAAGAGAATATAAACGATATAGCGAAAAATATTCTATTGAAAAAGAACCAGATAACTTTGTAAATTATGTCATGAGAAAATGGATGAGAGCTTCACAAACAATAGAAGTCAACGAAGAAGTAGAAGAATTACTAAAAAGAGCAACATCGGGAGACATAAACGCAAGAAATAAGCTAGTAGAACTTAATATGGGATTAGTAAAAAGTAGAGCTTTAAAATTTAAAGGAAGGGGAATTCCACTTGCAGACCTCATACAACAAGGTGCAATTGGATTAATGATAGCAATTGAAAAATTTGATGAAGCTCAAGGAACAGAACTTTCTACTTATGCAGTTTCTCATATTGATGGAGAAATGAAAAGAATGATTTATAGTCAAAAAAGAAACGTAAAACTAGGTATCAATTTATCATCAAAATTCAGTGCCTTAAAACGATTAGAAGAAGAAAGAGGAGACGAATTAACACTAGAAGAAATACAAGAAAAACTAAACGTGAGTGAAGAAAGTGCAAGACAATTAGTCCTTCATCAAAATGATTCAATCAGTCTAAATACATTAGTAGGGGAAAGTCAAAGTGAAGAATTTGGAAACTTCGTCTCATCTCCAGAATCTGTAGAAGAAACTATTTTAAATCATTCCATGAAATCTGATGTCTATCACTTGTTAGAATATGTAAACGAAAAAGAAAAGCAAGTATTAATTATGCTTTATGGACTATATGATAGCGAAAAAATATCAACTGCTGAAGCAGCACGAAGACTTGGACTCCCAAATTATCAACAAGTACAACAAATAGAAGCAAGAGCACTAAAAAGAATGCGGCTTGCCAACAACATATTAGGAATGGCAGACTATATGGATAACCCTGAACTTGCAAAAGAAAAAATTTTACGTTATAGAAGAGAAAGATATAATACAAGAAACTCAAAAAAAAGCAATGCCAAAAAAACGATATAAAAGGTTGATTGAGTAGAGATATAAAGTAATTTATATCTCTACTCAATCTAAAATTCATAACAACTTTAGAGATTTAGCAAAAGACAGTTGACAAAAAAATGAAAACGTGTTAGCATATATCGCAGTTAAAGGGGGAAAAACTATGAAAAAAGCAAAATTTTATAAATCGGCTTTATCATTATTAACTGCTACCTCTATTCTTTTGATGAGTGGGTGTACAGGTGGAAAACGTAATCAAGAACAACAAGAACAACAAGAATATTGTGCACATTTAACTATTTATTTTGACAATGAAGCAATTACATTTAAAGAATGTGATGGATATGATATTGCTTATAAAGGATATGGTGGTGGCACAATTAATTATACAATAAAAAAAGGAAATGAAGAATTAATATTTGGAAATACAAGTCAATACAATGGTTATTATGTATATCATGATGTAGCTGATGGAGAGTTAGATAGTGAAGCAATACAAAAAACAAGACAATATAATTAAAGACTCATATGACACATTTTGAGTCTTTTAATTTTCATGATAAAGATTAACCAATTTCAGTTAATAGGTATTTAACCATATAAAATATGGCTAAGGTCTAAGTTTATAGAAGTAAGAGAGCTAGGAATAAAATCACTTACTTCTTTTAATTTGAAATTTAAAGATTTAGTAGGTAAATTCTCTTTGAATGGTTTCCTAATAAGGAAGTTCTTTTAAATTTTGTTTGCGAATAATAGATATGTTTCGAATACATTTCTCATTATCAAATTTATTTTTAGATAAGTCATTTAAAGAAGCAAAACCACATAGAAGCCCAAAAAATCTTGTAACACAAATGGTTTTCATAGAATAAGTGACATAACTTTGATTTCTAGTATCTGTTAAGTCTTGAAATTTCTGTAATAAATCTGGTAAATATTTTTTTATAATAGAGTATACTTCTCTTATGAAACTTTTATCTTTTCTTAGTTCTCTTCGCATTTTTCTATTCATTTACTACAACCTCTTTTATCTTTAATAAAAGAGTATCATAGTTTTTGTTCTTTGTATGTAGCATTTTTGGCCCGTTTTTTATTGCGAAGAATTTTTACTATTTTCCCTTTTACAAAACAATAGTTTTATTTTTCACTTCATTTTGATATAATAGTATAGAGGTAATGATATGAAAAAAGAAGCAATATTATATAGAATTGTAAGACCAATAGTTGAAGTACTATTTAAAACGATATTCACACCAAAAATAATTGGAAAAGAAAATATTCCCAAAACAGGAAGAATCATTTTAGCAGGAAACCACACCAGTAACTTGGACTGTTTTATGCTAATGAGTTCTACCAAGCGTCCCATTCATTTTTTAGCCAAAATAGAACTATGGAAAGGACCAAAAAAAATCATATTTGGGAATATGGGGCTTATTCCAATTAACCGAAAAGAAAAAAATCATCAATCACTAAAACTTGCTTATGAATATTTAAATGATGAAAAACTAATTGGTATATTTCCAGAAGGAACTACAGAAAAAGAAAAAGGAGTATTACTCCCATTTAAAATCGGAGCCGTTAAAATGGCAAAAGAAACAAACACCAAAATTGTTCCTTTCGCAATCTCTGGAAATTATCATCCATTTTCTAGAAACTTACAAATCAAATTTGATGCTCCTTTATCCATTACTGAAGATTTAGAAAAAGAAAAAGAAAGATTAAAAGATCAAATTGATCATTTAATGAGAGGTGATTTATAATGTCTATATTTGGCATTTTTAGAAGGAAAAAAGAAATTCCAGCACCATGGAGCAAATACTATACAGAAGAAGAACTTGATATTAAAATTCCCAACATCAGTATGTATGAACAAGTAAAAAGAAGCAAAGCAAAATACCCTAATTACACAGCTTATCAATACTTTAATAAAAAAGTAACATATGAAAAATTCTTAAAACAAATAGAAGAAGCCTCTAAAGCTTTTTCCCATATGGGAATTGAAAAAGGGAATATTGTAACATTATGTATGCCAAACGTTCCAGAAGTCTTAATTGCCTTATATGCATTAAACAAACTAGGAGCAATTGCTAACATGTTGCACCCACTATCTGCAGAAGAAGAAATCAAAGAAAACTTAAACTCAACCAATAGTGAATACTTAGTAATGATTGATATGTTTTATAACAAAATCAAAAATAACATATATGATACCAATGTTAAAAAAGTCATCTTTGTTTCTGCATCAGATTCCATGAACTTACTTATGAAAATAGGATATAATATAACTCAAAGGCGAAAATATGAAAAATACCCCAAACAAGAACAATTTATAAGCTGGAAAAAATTCGTAAAAAGTGCGAAAAAACTACCAGAAATAACAGTACCAAAATTCGGAAGAGATACACCAGCAGTGATTATTCATAGTGGAGGAACTAGTGGAACACCAAAAAATGTCGTCATTCAAAATCGCTCCTTTATCCTAGCAGCCAAACAAGAACAAATCACATTAAAAAGACTAAAACCAGGAGATTGTTGCCTAGCTATCATGCCAAACTTTCATGGCTTTGGCTTAAGCGTACTCATGCATACCCCTCTAGCACTCGGTTGTTATAGTATCCTAATCCCACAATTTGACTCCAAAAAATTTGATACATTGTTCAAAAAAACAAAACCAACTTGTGTATTAGGAGTGCCTACACTATTTGAAGCACTAACCGAATGCCACAATGAAAAAAACTTAGACTTGTCCTTCTTAAAATATGTAGTAAGTGGAGGGGATATTTTAAATAGCAATCTAGAAAATAAAATCAACCAGTACTTAAAAAAACATCATTCTAGTGCGAAAATCACACAAGGATATGGACTCTCTGAAGGACTTGCAGCGGTCTGTTTAGCAGCCGATAACATCAACAAAAGTGGCTCTGTTGGAATCCCTTTAGCAGGAAATCATGTCAAAATTATCGATCCAGCAACAAGAGAAACCTTAAAACCAAATGAAGTAGGAGAAATTGTTGTACATACCAAAGCCATGATGATGGGATATTTAAACGATGAAAGTGAGACTAATGACGCGTTTCAAGTACACAAAGATGGACACGTATGGTTACACACAGGAGACTTAGGATATATGGATGAAGACGGATTTATTTTTTACAAAGGAAGACAAAAGAGGATGATTATATCAAGTGGCTATAATGTATACCCATCCCACATCGAAGAGATTATTGAAGCCCATCCAGCAGTATTACAATGTACCGTCGTAGGAGTACCACATCCTTATAAACAAGAGGTGCCAAAAGCATTTATCGTTTTAAAAGAAGGATTTCATGGTCTATTCATCAAATCAGAAATCAAAGACTACTGTAAAAAAAATCTAGCCAAATATATGGTTCCAGCAGAATTTGTCTACCGTAAAAAACTTCCAAAAACAAAACTCGGAAAAGTAGATTTTCAAAAACTACAAAGTGACATTGGAGGTTGTGACGATGAATAAAAAAGTACCACTATTATATAAAATTGGAAAATTTATACTAGGACCTATATTCAAATGGTACTATCATCCAACCATCATCGGAAAAGAAAATATCCCAGAATCAGGTCCAATCCTGATTGTAGGAAACCATAAACATCTATATGACCAATGCTTAACCATTATTGCCACCAAAAGAGGCATTCATTATATGGCCAAAAAAGAATACTTTGATGATTCCAAAGTAGCTTGGTTTTTTAAAGGAACAGGCTGCATTTCAGTAGACCGAAGTAGGAAAGATGAAAAAGCCACCTCTTTAGCACTTTCCGTTTTAAAGGATGGAGGAGCAGTAGGGCTATTTCCAGAAGGAACCAGAAACAAAACAAAAGCATTTTTATTGCCTTTTAAATTTGGAGCAGTCAGTATGGCCAAAAAAACAGATGCCTATATTGTCCCATTTGGAATCACTGGAGACTATAAATTTAGAAGCAAAAACCTAATCGTTCGTTATGGTACCCCATTTAAAGTAGATGATTTAGAAGCAGGAAATCAAAAATTATATCATGAAGTAGAATCTTTAATGAAAAAAAATTTGGAGGATACAATATGAATTTAAAAAATATGTTTGGAAATGTAATAAAACAAGCAGGAGACTACTTAGAAAAAAGCAATATAAAAGAAAAAATGATTAATGCCAAGGACAAAACATTGGACAAAGTAAAAGGAATTGATGATCCTACGCACTATACAGCACCACCTGGCTTCACCCTTTTTACGCATCCTGTAAGTACTTTAGAAATTCACTTATTAGAATCGTTTCAGTTAAAAGAAAAAATGGCAGATGCAAGTAGTAGATTACCGTTTCTTTTAAAAGAAGGAGAAACCGTAATTGATGCCATTACAGCCAATATGAAAAAAATGTATTTGATTGTTTGGACCAATCAGGACCGTATATTGATCGTTCACAAAGAACATTACTTAATTTTAAATAGAGACTTGATTCATACATTAAGAGCCACGAGTTCTTCCACTTTTGGTTTAAACTTCGATTTGAATGAACTCCATTTTACTGGAAATGAAAAATCAAAAACCTACCGTTTTATTCGGAACTATTGCCAGGAACTGGTAACTCCTTATACATTTGTTTCATATGAACAGACACTAAAAAAATTTAATTTTTATGAACGATTAAAATATAAAAAATTGAATAAAGAAAATCAAGCAGTAGAAGAAAACAAGCAACTTTGTCTGTTAATGGAGCCGTTTGAATTCCCATTAGTAAGTGTTTATGGGACCGATAAAACATCGTTTGTTTTAATGCTTTCTACCAATGACAAACTATATTTGATTAACAAAACAGAATATACAATATTAAATATGTCTGAAATTAAAAAAATAGAGATCATGAACCAAGGAATGTTTCAAACAGAATTTTATATGGATAACTACTATTTTACAAATAGTGGACCAGAACACAATGTTTTAGAGCTCATTTCTTATTTCCGAGATCATACGATTTATGAAAACAAGAAAAAACAGTTTTTAGAAGATCATAAAATATGGATAGAATTTCCATTTCTGAATGCATATTCTTATCAAACACCATCAGGAATAGGGATTATCATTAGTGAAAAAAAAGACCAGTTTTTAATTTGTTCTGGACCAAACACGATTATGTATAGAGTAGGAGATCTCAGTTATTATGAGTTAATTATGGAAGAAAAAGCAACCAAAGATCAGATGTGGACTTCTGGAGTCAACCAAACAGCAAAAGAAAACAAAGTTGCAAAAGAGGTAGGAATTTTAAATTACAGTAGAATCACACTTCGATTAATTTTAAAAGACCAAAAACAATTAGAGCTCCCACTTATTTTAACAAAGTTAACTGTTTTAAATGAAGATGAACAAACGTCACCACCCAATGAAGCAATTATAAGACAACTGTTAGACCAACTAGATACTTTAAAAGGTGCTTCCAATGAAAATTAATGGATATGATGTAAACATTGATGATCTCATAAATGAATTACACATTGATCATGATTTTTATATCAAAAGAAACAATGGATTAATTTTAAAAGATTCCCAAATTGAAGTATTAAACAGGTACCAAATTCATTATCAAAATTATTCAAGTCTTGCTTCTTTGATTTTTGCGATTGAAGAATGTTTAAATGAATATGAAGAAGCTTTTGATTTAGAAGAAGTAAGCAAAGAATTATCAGAATGTCATTATTATAACGAAACAAATAAATAAAACATCATAACTCAAATGGTATGATGTTTTTAAGACATGTATGAAAATGAAGAAAGGTTGTTCTAGTGGAATACCTAGTAATAACATTGCTAATTATATTGGCAATGATAGAGTTTCTAAACAACAGACAATAAATAAACACCTAACTTAATATAAAGAGATAACACCTAACACGCAAAGTCATGTGTATCTCTTTTTTATAATATTAAGATTCCTTCATCCACTACATAATAGCACGTTTCCTCACCTATCGCAAATTTCTTGCCTAAAACCTCAAAACTTTGATTCATAAAAAGGATGGAAACTGAAACAAATTTATCATAATAAACTAGAAAAATATGATATACTTAATATAGAAATATTAAAAAAATTAAGAAAGGAGAAAACTATTATGGAACAAAAAAAAGATCCATTCAAAACAGATAAACCATTATATGATTATAATATCGAATATGATTACTCACATTTGCCAGATGAGTTAAAAGAAATAATCCATGAACTAGAAAGTTTTGATAAAGTTGGAGATTGGTTTGGTTACGATATGAAATTTCCAGAGTTAGATATAAATGCAAAAACATATTGGCGTCATCATAAAATTACAGAATATGATTACAAGACACTATTAAAAAAATATGGAGGAATATATGATTAAAATAGAAAACTTTGATTCGTTAAAACCTAGTGGAATCAGTTATGGAGGACATGGTGGAAGTAAAAGAGGAATTATGATAAATGATGAAAGATGGTTTTTAAAATATCCAAAATCAACAAAGAGCATGGATGTTAAAGGGTTATCTTATTCCACAACACCATTATCGGAATATCTTGGTTCACATATATATGAATCAATTGGATTAGAAACACATAAAACAAAACTAGGATTTGCAAATGGGAAAATAGTAGTTGCTTGTAAAGATTTTCTAAATAGTAATGAAATTATAATTGATTACAATATGATCAAAAACGAATATGATGAAAACATCGAACGAGAAATAGAACAACTATCTTCAAACTCTAATATAGAATCAAATCATGATCTTGAAGAAGTACTACTAATGATGAAACAAAATCCTTATTTTAAATCAAATTCTGAATTAAAAGAACAATTTTGGAACATGTTTGTGATAGATGCTTTTATTAATAATAATGACAGAAATGAAGGAAATTGGGGATTAGTTTTAAATAAAGAAACAAATGAATTAAGATTATCACCAGTATTTGATAATGGAGCTGCTTTCTATAATAAATCGAGTGATGATAAATTAATTTCTATATATTCAGATGATTTTAAATTTAAACAGTCTGTTTACGATAGTTCTATTTCAATTTATAGGTTGAATGGAAAGCAAATAAATCCATTAAAATATATTGAAAGTATGGAAAATGAAGACTGTAATAAAGCACTATTAAGAATGGTTCCAAAAATAAATATAGATAAAATCAAAAAGATATTTGATGGGATACCAGAAGAATATAACGGATTACCAGTATTAAGTAAAACTCAAAAAGTATATTATTTAAAATCACTTGAATATAGATATGATAATATATTCATTCCAGTTTACAATAAATTATTAGAATTACAATAGTATTTTCACTTTGTAGAAACAAATTCTATGCTTTTAAAAATAAAAATATCTATTTTAATGTATTCTCTTGTAAAATAGATATTTTTGCTATATAATGATATTGATACACATGATTGTTAGGTGTTACCTCCAAGATAATTTATAAATAAATATTTTGTATGATATCAAGGAGGTGGTCCGTATGTATGAAACGAAAGAAAGGTGTTCCAATGGAATATCTAGTAATAACATTGCTAATTATATTGGCAATGACAGAGTTTCTAAGCAACAGACAATAAAAAAGAACACCTAACTCGCTTGCTATGAGTTATGGTGTTTTCCATTCAAACGGAGATAACACCTAACACGCAAAGTCATGTGTATCTCTTTTTTATAATATGAAGTTTCCTTCATCCACATACATAATAGCACATTTTTTTATCAATTGCAAGTTTCTTGCACAAAATGAATACAATTATATAAGATCTATAGGTGATGAACATGATAGAAAGAAAAGAATATTTAAACTTCTTAATAAAACTCAAAGATAAAAAAATCATTAAAGCAGTTACTGGCATAAAAAGATGTGGCAAATCCACACTATTTACACTTTATAAAAAATATTTACTTGACAATGGTGTGAATGAGGATCAAATAATAAGTCTTAACTTTGAAAATCCTGATGATAATAAATATCATGACTGGAAAAATTTATATGATGATATAAAAAGTAAATTAGTAACAAATAAAATGAACTATATATTTTTAGACGAAATTCAAGTAGTAGAAAATTTTGAAAAAGTAGTGGATGGATTATTTATACAAGATAATGTTGATATTTATATAACAGGTTCTAACTCGTATATGTTATCAGGAGAACTTGCCACCTTTTTAATTGGTAAATATATGCAAATACATATGTTACCTTTATCTTTTAAAGAATACTTAAGCACTATA
Source organism: uncultured Mycoplasmatota bacterium (assembly GCA_947365915.1). GTDB lineage: Bacteria > Bacillota_I > Bacilli_A > RF39 > UBA660 > MGBC102946. The sequence continues at coordinate 952 of CANAXT010000042.1, read as the reverse complement.
AACTCTCAGAATGAATTAAAAGAATATCAAAATTACATAGAAAATGGTGGATTTCCTTATTTGTTATCTATTAATGATGATAAAGAGTTAATAAGAAATTATTTAGATGGTATCTATAATACCGTGTTATTAAAAGATGTGATATCTAGAAACAATATCAAAGATGTAATGATATTAGATAGCGTTATAAAATTTATATTTGATAATATAGGACAATTAATATCAACGAATAAAATAAGCAATACTTTAAATTCTAATAACAGAAGAAATTCCGTAAATACAATAGAATCTTATTTATCTAGTTTATTAGATAGTTATATCATATATAAAATATCAAGATATGATATAAAAGGAAAAGAATATTTAAAAACTGGAGATAAATATTATGTATGTGATTTAGGTTTAAGAAAATATTTATTAGGAGAGATAAAAGATTTCGGTAGTATATTAGAAAACATTGTATTTTTAGAATTAAAAAGAAGAAATTATGAAATATTTATAGGAAAAAATGGGAATAATGAAGTAGATTTTGTTGTGAAAAATAATGATGGAATAAAATATATACAAGTCGCACTATCAATTAGGGATGAAGCCACCTTAAAAAGAGAATTAAATTCATTAGAAACCATAAATGATCATTATCCAAAATATATAATAACTTTAGACTATGATACAGCTAGTTTTAACGGAATAAAACAAATAGGTGCAATAGACTTTTTATTAGGAAGAGTAGATCTCTAGCACTAAATAATAATAAATAAACATATGATAAGCTTTAAGAAAATCTTAAAGCTTTTTTTGACAATTTTTAAATACTCCAATATAATGTAGTATAAATAAAAAGTATAGTTTTTATTTTATGATCCATAATAAAAATAAAAATGGAACTTGATTTATAGAGCTCTATAGTCTATAATGATCTATAGATGATAGAAGGAGATGGACTATGATA
>CANAXT010000041.1 GCA_947365915.1 uncultured Mycoplasmatota bacterium | reverse complement strand
AATTCTACCATTTAAGAAAGCACGTTTTGTAAATTCTCCAGGCTCTGCAAGTCTACAACCTTTTTTTAAAAGTAATTCTAATATATACTGTGTTGTTCTAATTCCACCATGAGCATTAATTTCTACAACATCTTCTACTGTAAAAGTCTTTGGAGCCTTCATAACAGTAACCAATACTTCATCTACAACTTTATCTTGATCCATAATATGACCATAATGAATCGTATGACTCGCTACCTGATCAAGATGAATTCCTTTAAAAACAGAATCTACAATCTGAATAGATTCTGTCCCACTTACTCGAATAATAGAAATAGCTCCTACCCCTAGTGCTGTTGAAACCGCAGCAATTGTATCATCCATTATTATCACTTCTTTCTCTTAATACCTAAATATTTTGGCCATTCTTTTGGTGTTTTTAATACATCCATAGAAACATATTTATCCACTAAAGTAACAATCCAACTTTCTTTATATCTTGGTGGTGTTATATTTAAAGGAAACATATGTCTCTTAATAATATTTTCAATCCTTAAATTCATAATTTGCGGAAAAAACAAATAAGCATTTTTTACTGCTTGACTAGCATGAATAAAACCATGTTGCTTTAAAAACTTAGTCTTTGGATGGTCCATTAACTTATGATCACTAGTCTGCCATGGTTTATCATAAAAATCATGCAACAATCCTCCTATTGCTGCACTTCGATAATCCCAATTCCATTTTTTAGCCCATAAATAAGATAATATAGAAACCATTAAACAATGTTCATATACACTACAATTTTCATGATGAATATAGTCTTTCCTCTTCAAAAATTCTGGATGTTCTAAAATATCTTTTACAATACCATAATACTCACTTTCTGGTTTTAAATATTGATGAAATTTTTTATGTAACATATCAAGTGCTCCTTCTTTTGTATTCTACTATAACTTTAAAAAATAGTCAATGAATGAAAAAAGAAGACACATTAATCTTCTTTATATTTAATTACAACATAACGATCTGGTGATTCCCCTACACTTTCTGTCTCTAAATTTTCATAATTATGAATCACTGAATGAACAACTCTTCGATCAAAAGAATTCATTGGATCTAACTTTGCATCAATCTTCGATTTTAATACTTCTTCTGCAATCGCTTGAATCTCACGTTCTAATCGCTTTTGCTTTTTCATTTTATAATCTGAAGCATCAAGATTCACCTTTATTTTTAAACCTGTCTGACAAAATAATGATTGTCTTAATAGTATTTGCAAAGCTCCTAAATTTTTTCCTTCTTTACCAATTAAAATTGGATTATTATCAGAAATAATAGAAACATTAATAACCTCATCTACTTCTCGAATTTCTAATTGCATATCAATTTCCATCAACCGACCCAATTGAGTCAAATATTGCTTAATATATTGTTTGATATCTTCTTTTTTAACAGCAATCATTCTATATTTTGTACTTTTAAATAGTTTCCCCTCTTCTACTTCTTCCCTATAGTAAAAATCTTCTAAAGAATCCACTTTTTTATATAAGGCTTCTCTTTCTTTTTCCTCAAATACTAACTTTTCCATCATTTTTTCTTCTCCTTTTTACAAATAAATTTTGTAAAATCGTAAATCCACTATTCACAATCCAATATAATCCAATCGCTGTCGAAATCGTAGCTGAACTTACTATAATTATAATTGTCATAACATTTGTCATCATCTTCATTTGTTTTGCTTGGTCTCCACTCATACTAGCACCACTATTCAATTTAAACGAATAATAAGTGACAAGTCCAACCAACACAACAATAATCAAATAGTATATCTTTCCACTCATAATTCCTGTCATTGGTATAGTTCCTAAATGAAGACCCAAAAACTGTTCTTCAAAAATAAGTGGTAATCGATTTAAAGCTTCATAAAACGCTAAGAAAAGTGGTAATTGAATAAAAGCATACAAACAGCCAGACATTGGATTAATTTTATACTTCTTATAAATCTCTAACATTTCCTGACTTTTTCGCATCATAGACTCTTGATCTTGACGATTTTTATATTTTTTTTCTAACTTATCTAATTCAGGTTTCGCTAATTTTAAATTTTCTGACTGTACTGCAGACTTCTGCGTTAATGGATACATAATCAAACGAATAATCAAAGTGATAAAAATAATTGCCAATCCATAATTTTTTACAAATTTACCAATTTGAATAATCAACCATGCTAATGGTTTCACAAAAATCGTAGTCCATATTCCTTCATATCCTCCAGAAGCTGGAACAAAATTTTCACACTTTGGCAACTCCTTAATATCTACTTTATGTTTCTTATAAACTTCTAAAGTTTTTTCCTCTTTTGGCTGACACAAAATATTCTTAGGAAGATTTTGTCCTGTAATTGGATTTTGAACAGCTTTCCCCTTCCCATCTTTTAACAAAGTTGTACAACCTGTCAACGACAAAGTCATTGCACAAAGCACCATAACCAATAATAATTTCTTTTTTTTCATAAATTTTCCTCCAATAAATTCAATCTCTTCATAACTTCTTTTAAATCCCTTTCCATCTCAAAAAAAGTTTTTTCTATAATTCCCTTCCTTACTATTATAATACAATTAAAATTATTTTTATAGGGGGTCTGATCAATTATATGTTTTATCTGTCTTTTTATCTTATTTCTTGTAACAGCATTCCCTACTTTCTTTCCTACTGAAATACCAAAGTGAGAAATACCAGTATCCTGTTCCTCTTTGTATATAATATAATCCTTATACTTATACGGCTTCTGTACCTTAATAATTCGACCAAACTCTTCATTTCTTTTTAATATATTTATCTTTTTCATATAGATCTCCCCTATTTTATAAATAAAACACCACTGAACATATCAGTGATGTCAATTTTAATGAGCTAATACTTTACGTCCTTTTCTTCTACGATTATTAATCATTTTTGTTTTCATACGTGCCATAAAACCCATTTTTTTACTTCTTCTTCTGTTATTTGGTTGATAAGTTCTTTTCATATCTACACCTCCTGTACTAAAAATTTGGTTGCTTTTAACATTATATAGGGAAAAGTCACATTTGTCAAACATTTTATCACAATTTTATATAATAAAATAAAACAATATCTAAACTTATTATATTTTATTTCCCAAACAATATGAAAAAAAAATTAAAATTAAAAAAACGATGTGTATAATTTTTAGATTTTTTCACAATATTTTCCGGAAAATACTCATTTTCAACAACTTTTTCCACACTATTTTCACTTTATTTTCCAAAGGCTAATACTAATTTTCCACAAGTAATTGCTTATTTTTTCCACTTGGAAAATAATTTGTGCATTTATTTTCCACATTTTTGTGTAAAAGTTTGGGAAATATTTATTTTAAAAGTTTTTTTCTGTGTATAATGATGTGAATTTTATTTTTTCCACACTTTTTCTTATTTTTTCTTTTATTTCCCACAAAAATATTGTAAAATATGGGTGGATTAAGGGAACGGGGGTGTTATCTTGGATCTAAATACCATTTGGAACATATTTCTAGAAAAAATGCAAAAAAATTTATCTCCAATGTTATATGAAACATGGTTTTCTGAAACCAAACTTTTAGAATTAAAAGGGAATAGTGCAAAAATATTAGTACCAATGCCTGTGCATAAAAAGCATTTAAAAGAAAACTATAATGACATGATCGAAGAAACTTTCACCGAAGTTGCAGGTTCTTATTTCAAATTTGAATATTTTATTGAAGAAGATTTAGAAAATAATATACAAATATCCACAACCAATGTAACAACTACCAATGATCCTACATTTGACTCAAACCTAGATCCAAGATACACATTCGATAATTTTATAGTAGGGGAGAGTAACAAATTTGCAAAAGCAACTTCCTTAGCAGTCGCTGAACAACCTGGATTCATGTACAATCCGCTCTTTATATATGGAAGTAGTGGTCTAGGAAAAACACATTTGATGCATGCTATTGGAAATTATATATACAAAGCAACTCATAAAAAAGTATTATATGTAACTAGTGAAAAATTTGTAGATGACTTTTTAAATATCTATAGAAAAAACAAAGATGATAACAATTTTGAAACTGTAGAAAAATTCAAACGAAAATATAGAGAAATCGATGTATTAATGATCGATGACATTCAATACTTAGAAATTGCTAGTAAAACACAACAAGAGTTTTTCAACACATTTAATGAATTACATTGTAATAATAAACAAATTATCATTTCTTCAGATCGATCACCAGATGATTTAAAAAAATTAGAAGAAAGACTAAGAACAAGATTTAACTGGGGATTAACAATTGACATCTTACCACCAGACTTCAAACTCAGAATGGATATTATTGATAAAAAAATAGAAGGACATGACATGGCTAAACCTTTTCCACAAGAAGTCAAAGAATATATCGCTAGCAATTGCACAAGTGATATTCGAAAATTAGAAGGAGCCATTACAAGAGTATTTGCCTATGCAACCATTATGAATGGGTCAGATATTACATTAGATCTTACTGTGGAAGCATTAAAAGACTATTTTGTAAAAAGTATTATTTCCAAAAGTAAAGTAGAACAGGTACAACAACTTGTAGCCAGTAATTACAATATTACGGTAGAAGAAATGAAAAGTAAAAAACGAGTCTCAAACATTGCTGTTCCAAGACAAATCGCAATGTACATATGTAGAACTGTATTAGAAGAATCACTCCCTAAAATTGGTATTGAATTTGGTGGAAAAGACCATACAACTGTTATGCATTCAGTTGACAAAATAAAAAGAGAAATTAAAAATGATGCAAACCTGGAAAAAGAAATAAATAAAATCATAAATCAAATAAGATAAACTAATTATGTGGATAAGTTTACTTTACACAATTTAGTATCCACAAGGTTTTTTTCGAATATTTGGTTTACATTTTATAGGTAAAAACACTTTTCCACATATTCCACACCAATAATAAGAATAATAAAATAAATTTATAATAAGAAAGAAGGAATAAAATGAAATTATTAATCAAACAAGATATTTTATTAAAGCATTTAAACTATGTTATTAAAGGTATATCCAGTAAAAACTTAATTCCAATTTTAAATTGTATTAAATTTGAATTAACAGCAGATGGGTTATACTTAATGAGTACAGATAATGAAATAGCAATTAAAACCTTTATTGACAAAAAAGACATTGAAAATATAGAAATAGTAGGGGACATTGTTGTTTCAGGAAAATACATATATGAAATTATAAAAAAACTACCAAATGATATCATTAACATTGAAGAAGTAATGGATTCTAAAATATATATCACTACGACTAATTCTTCATTTACACTGAATTGTAATAATTCATCTGAATTTCCAGATTTAGAACTTGAAGATAGCAAAACACCAATTTCAATTTCAAAAAAACTATTTAAAACAATTATTAATCAAACTTCTTTTGCAACTTCTACACAAGAATCAAGACCAGTACTAACAGGAATCAATTTTAAAATAGATGAAAATATTTTAGAATGTACCGCAACCGATTCTTATCGATTAGCCAAAAAGAGAATTGAGTTATCCACAACACTAACAGAAACAGTAAACATCATTATTCCTACAAAAAATCTAAACGAATTAATTCGATTATTTAATGAAGAAGAGGAAGAAGTAGAACTTCATATCTTCAATAACAAAATTATTTTTAAATTTGATACAATTATTATGATGTCTAGATTAATTAATGGTACTTATCCAGACACTTCAAAACTAATTCCAACAGAATTTACAATAGACTTTAAAGTAGCTTTAGGAAATCTATACAATTCAATTGATAGAGCCTCATTATTAACAAATGAAGCAGATAAAAATACAATAAAATTAAGTACTAAAAATGAAATTGCTACCATCTCTTCAAACATACCAGAAATTGGAAATGTAGAAGATAGGGTAGAGATAAAAAAAGAAAAAGAAGAAGAAATTAATATTGCATTCAGTTCAAAATATATGATGGAAGCACTAAAATCATTTGATGCAGAAGAAGTTCAATTATTATTCAACGGAGAAATAAAACCAATCATAATTAAAAATCCAGAAATGGATGATCTAATCCAATTAATATTACCAATTAGGACCTATTAAGAAGAAAAAATCTTCTTTTTTTTATAATTTCGACATTTTTTTGCAAAAAATGACAAAAAATCGTGTTATAAGAGAGGTCAAAGACGTTCTTGTGTGGAAGAATATCTTTAGGAGGGATAAATTATGAAAAATAATTATGAAATTAATTCAGAAACAATCGCCATTATACCAGTAGCTTATAACGTATCAAAAGTAATTGAATTAAATCAATCATTACTCGTCAAAAAATCTACTACAGAAATTATTGATGAAAGTTGTAAATTTTTTGGAAGTTCATATTTAGGTAGACAAGAAGGAACAAAAAATTTAATTGGAATTAATTATAAATCACCAATTATAGTAGAAGAAAGCTTAGAACTAATCTTTTTTCCGACAGCTTCTCCCAGAATTCAAGACTGTATGTGGATAGCATTAAATCACATAGAAGACTACTATAGAAAAGACTTAACAACATACATTAACTTTAAAAATGGCGAAGAATTAGAATTAGAAATTTCGTATGGCTCTTTAGAAAATCAAATTTTAAGAGCTACTAGGTTAGAATCAATGTTAAGAAAAAGAAAATTAGCTTAAACTTTACAGAGATTTAATTTAGAATAACTATAAAAATAGGTTAATTTAGCCTATTTTTCTTTTTTTTATGCCTTTTTGTGATATAATAGTAGATGTGTATAGAGGAGTACTTATCTTTCTAAAAAATTGGAATATAAGCTTAAAAATAGGAAAAGAGGAGATTTCATGATTTTAAAAAATATAAAATTGAGAAATTTTAGAAATTATGAAAATCTAGATATTTCATTTTCAAGTGGTATTAATATTATTTATGGAAAAAATGCCCAAGGGAAAACCAATTTATTAGAAAGTATTTATGTACTAGCCCTTACAAAATCGCACCGATCTTTTATTGATCATAGTTTAATAAAAAAAGGAGAGAGCAGTTCAAAAATATCTGGAAATGTTGAAAATGAAGGCATTACAACAAATTATGAAATTGTATTAGATCAAAAAAAGAAACATTGTTTCATTGATCAAGACGAAATCAAAAAACTAGCAAATTATATATCAAACTTAAATATTATTATATTTTATCCAGAAGATTTAGAAATTATAAAAGGGTCTCCACAAATGCGTAGAAGATACATGAATATGGAAATCAGTCAATTAGATCGTAATTACTTTCAAATTTTAAATGATTATACCAGACTGTTAAAAATGCGTAATGACTCTTTAAAAAATATGAAATCATATTCTGATTTTGAACATCCTTATTTTATAGCAGTAACAGAATACTTGATAGAAAAAGCAGCTTTTTTATATAAAATGCGAGTCAAATTTATTCAAAGAATAAATGAAAATTGTGGGTCTATATTCTATGATATTTGTGGAAAAAAAGGATTTTATATAAAATATGAGAGTAGTTTTTCTCTAGAAAATCTATCAATAGAAGAAATCAAAGAAAAATTAAAACAAAAATTTTATGAAGTAAAAAGTAGTGAATATCGTATTAGAAAAACAATGATAGGACCACATAAAGATGATATTTCTTTTTGGCTAGAAGAAAACAACCTGAAAAACCACGGTTCACAAGGTCAACAACGAATCGCAGTTTTATCCTTAAAATTAGCAGAAATAGAAATATTTAAAAATTATTGTCATAAACAACCGATTTTATTACTAGATGATGTCTTTAGTGAACTAGATAATGTCAAAAAAAATAATTTATTATCTTTTATATGTAAAGAGATTCAAACAATTATTACGACGACAGAAATCAATAATATTCAAAATTCAATACTAGATGACTCAAAATTAATAGAAATAGAAGATGGCGCGATAAAAAGCATAAAAGAGGTGGAATAGAAAATGGAAGAAAATAAAATTGAACACTATGATGCTTCCGATATTCAAGTCTTAGAAGGATTAGAAGCAGTAAGAAAACGTCCTGGAATGTATATTGGATCAACCAGTGAAAAAGGTTTACATCACTTAGTATGGGAAATTGTAGATAATGCCATAGATGAATCATTAGCAGGATATTGTGATGATATTGAAGTGATTATCAATGATGACAACTCTATTACGGTAAAAGATGACGGAAGAGGAATCCCAACAGGAATTCATGCAAAAACAGGATTATCAACAGTAGAAACAGTATACACAGTTTTACATGCAGGAGGAAAATTTGGCGGCGGAGGATATAAAGTATCAGGAGGATTACATGGAGTAGGAGCGAGTGTAGTAAATGCTTTAAGCTCTTGGGTAGAAGTTACTGTATATCAAGATTGTAAAATATACCAAATTCGCTTTGAAAATGGAGGACATACAGTAGAACCATTAAAAGTAATTGGAGAATGTTCAAAAGATCGAACAGGAACAACCGTCACATTTAAAGCTGATCCAGAAATATTTACAGAAACAACAGTTTATGACTATGAAACATTAAAAACAAGAATTCGTGAACTTGCCTTTTTAAATAAAGGATTGCGATTGATTTTATGTGATGATCGTGAATTAGAAAAAAAGAAAGAAGAATTTTTATATAAAGGTGGAATTAGTGAATATGTAACATTTTTAAATAAAAATAAAACACCAATTCATGATCAAATTATTCATTTATCAGGAGAAGAAAATGGAATTGCACTAGAAGTAGCGCTTCAATATAATTCAGGATATTCAGCGAACATTTATTCGTTTACAAATAACATTAATACCTATGAAGGTGGAACCCATGAAGAAGGTGTAAGACGTGCACTAACTAGAATCATAAATAATTATGCACGAAATCATAAATTTTTAAAGGATAATGAAGATTCATTGACAGGAGACGATGTAAAAGAAGGATTAACAATGATTATCTCTTGTAAACATCCAGACCCACAATTTGAAGGACAAACCAAAACCAAACTAGGGAATAGTGAAGTAAGAAAAATAGCAGATTCTGTCTTTAGTGAAGGTTTTGAACGATTCTTGTTAGAAAATCCTGAACAAGCTAAAATAATTGTGGAAAAATCAATGACAGCAGCAAGAGCCAGAGTAGCAGCAAAAAAAGCAAGAGAAATGACTAGGCGAAAAAATGTTCTTGAAGTATCAAGTTTACCAGGAAAATTAGCAGATTGTTCCAGTAAAGATGCGAGCGAATGTGAAATTTATATCGTAGAAGGGGACTCAGCAGGAGGAAGTGCAAAACAAGGAAGAGATAATCGAACCCAAGCGATCTTACCGCTACGTGGAAAAATATTAAATGTGGAAAAAGCAAGATTAGATAGAATTTTCTCAAATAATGAAATTCGTTCCATGATAACCGCCTTTGGAACAGGAATTGGCGATGAATTCGATATTTCAAAATTGAGATATCATAAAATTGTAATTATGACGGATGCCGACGTTGATGGAGCCCACATTAGAATTTTACTATTAACATTCTTTTATCGATATTTTAAACCATTAGTAGAAGGAGGATATATTTATGCAGCCCAACCTCCGTTATATAAAATAGACTATGGAAAAACAAGAAAATATTTATATTCAGATGATGATTTATCAGATTATTTAAAAACAATTCCTGAAGGAGCAAAAACCTCCTTACAAAGATATAAAGGACTAGGAGAAATGGATTATGACCAATTATGGGAAACAACTATGAATCCAGAAAACCGCACCTTATTGAAAATTACAATTGATGATGCAATGCAAGCAGATCAAGTACTATCAGATTTAATGGGAGAAGAAGTAGAACCAAGAAAGCAATTTATAGAACAAAACGCTCAATTGGTAGAAAACTTGGATATATAAGGGGGAAAGAATATGTCAGAAATAATAAAAGACTTACATTTTGAAAAAGAAATAAAACAATCTTTCTTAGATTATGCAATGAGTGTTATTGTAGCACGTGCTTTACCAGACGTTAGAGATGGATTAAAGCCTGTTCAAAGAAGAATCATATATGGTATGAATGATTTAGGAGCAACTTCAAATGTAGCTCACAAAAAATCAGCTCGTATCACAGGAGATGTTATGGGACGATTCCATCCTCATGGAGATTCAAGTATTTATGAAGCATTAGTAAGAATGGCTCAAGATTTTTCTTATCGATATATGCTAGTAGATGGCCATGGAAATTTTGGATCTATAGATGGAGATGGAGCAGCAGCCCAACGTTACACAGAAGCAAGAATGTCAAAATTAAGTATGGAATTAGTCAGAGATATTAATAAAAATACAGTAGACTTTGAACCAACTTATACAGCAGAAGAAAATGAACCAAGCGTATTACCATCACGTTTTCCAAACCTTTTAGTGAATGGAGCAACAGGAATAGCAGTAGGAATGGCTACAAATATTCCACCTCATAACCTATCAGAAGTCATTAGTGGAATTATTGCATTAATTGATAATCCAGATCTTACAGTTGTAGAATTAATGGAATATGTAAAAGGTCCAGACTTTCCAACAGGAGCAACTATTTTAGGGAATGCAGGAATTAGAAAAGCATATGAAACAGGAAAAGGAATTATTACAATTCGATCAAAAGCAGAAATTCAAGAATTAAAAAATGGTAAAAATCAAATCATAGTAACAGAAATACCATACATGATAAATAAATCTCTTCTGATTACTAAAATAGCTGATTTAGTTAGAGAAAAAGTAATAGATGGAATTACTGACTTAAGAGATGAATCTAATAGAGATGGAATTCGTATTGTAATAGAAATTAGAAGAGATGCAAATGCCAATGTTGTATTAAATAATTTGTATAAGCATACTTCATTACAAACAACATATGGAATCAATAATTTAGCGCTAGTAAATAAAGAACCAAAAATTTTAAGTTTAAAAGAAATATTAGAAAATTATATTAACCATCAAAGAGTAGTAATTGTGAGACGAACACAATTTGATTTAGATAAAGCATTAGCACGTGCCCATATATTAGAAGGATTAAAAATCGCACTAGATCATATTGATGAAATAGTTCAGTTACTAAAAAAATCTAAAAACGATGAAGAAGCATTAAAAGAATTAATGGAACGTTTTAACTTAACAGAAACTCAAAGTAAAGCGATCTTAGAAATGAAGTTAAGAAGGTTAACAGGACTAGAACGTGAAAAAATTGAAACAGAATTAAAAGAGTTAGAAATTTTAATTGCTGATTTAAAAGATATTTTAGCAAATGAAGAAAGAGTATTAAATATTATAAAAGAAGAATTAACAGAAATTAAAAATAAATATGGTGATGAAAGAAGAACCAATATTGATATGACCGCAATTGATTTTATAGAAGATGAATCTTTAATTCCTGTAGAAGATATTGTAATTACATTAACGAATAAAGGATATATAAAAAGAATTACTAGTGAAACTTATAAAACACAAAATCGAGGTGGAGTGGGAGTAAAAGGAATGGCCACAAACGAAGAAGACTTTGTAGAAAATTTAATTTCCATGACAACACATGATTATTTATTATTCTTCACCAATAAAGGAAAAGTTTATCGTATGAAAGGATATGAAATTCCACTATATAGCCGTCAATCTAAAGGATTACCAATTGTAAATTTATTACCAATAGATAAAGAAGAAACAATAAAAGTAATGTTAAAAGTTGCAGTAGAAGAAGAAGCAAAATATTTAGTATTCTGTACGAAAAAAGGAATTGTAAAAAGAACTTCATTATCAGAATTTAATAATATTAGAACGAATGGTAAACTTGCTATATCATTACGAGAAGAAGATGAATTAATCTCTGTTAAAAAAACAAATGGAGAAAATGAAATTTTAATAGCATCTTCAAATGGAAGAATGATTCGATTTAATGAAAATGAAATAAGAATCATGGGAAGAAGTGCATCAGGAGTAAAAGGAATAGAAATGGAAGAAGGAATTGCTGTTGGTTGTGAAATAGCAGAACCAAGTCAACAAGTGTTAATCGTAACCGAAAAAGGTTATGGTAAGCAAACTGATTTATCAGAGTATCGTATGACGCATAGAGGAAGTAAAGGAGTAAAGGCTTTAAATATTACTGAAAAAAATGGAAATATTGTAGCTTTTAATTCAGTCAATGGAGAAGAAGATTTGATGATTGTAACAAACAATGGAGTAATAATTAGGATTTCATTAGATCAGATTTCTAAAACAGGAAGAGTAGCACAAGGTGTAAGATTGATCAATTTAAAAGAAAATCAACAAGTAGCAACAGCAACAACAATTGAAAAAGAACAAGAAGTTATTGATTCAGAAAATGAATCAGAAGAAGAGGGGGCTTAAAAAGCCTTCTTTTTTTGTAAAGCAAAAAAAGAAAAAATCCACGTGAAACATCGAAAATAGAATAGAATAATGTTCCACGTGAAACATCGAAA
>CANAXT010000040.1 GCA_947365915.1 uncultured Mycoplasmatota bacterium | reverse complement strand
TTTTAGAGAGAATTTTTATGTTTTTAACGAATATGACAATCGTAGAATATATTAGAAAAAGAAGACTAAGCAAAGCATTTGAGGAAATAAGAAATACAAATCATAAAATAATTGATATTGCTTTTAAGTATCAATATAATTCTGTATCTTCTTTCAATCGAGCCTTTAAAAGAGTCTTTAATATGACACCTACGGAGTGTAGAAGAGGTATTGGTAATTATAAAGTAATACCTATAGAGTATTTTGAAGTTAACAAAGAAAAATACAATTTTGATTATAAAATAAAAAAATTTAATTCTATATTTTTATATTGTTATCACATCACAGCAAAAAGTCATTCTGATTTATTATATAAAATAAAACAGTTGTATCAAAAAGTGAAAACTAATGGGAGATATAATCAATTTAATGAAACAGAAATGTATGGAATATTTTTTAAAGAAGAAAGATTATATCATTATTATTTAGGATCTACTAAATATTTTTCTAATTTAGAAAAATATGAAATTAAAAAAAATGAATATGCTGAGTTTAAACTTATGTCAAGAGAACAAAGCGAAATAGCACGTTTAGAAGAAAAAATTAATAAACAATGGATACCTTCAACAAATTACAATATAAAAAACAATCTCAAAATTGAATTATATAAGGATAATGACTGCTTCATATATTTACCTATAAAATAATCTTAACAAATTTAATATTAAAAATGCAAAGAAATGCACTTAAAATAACCTTATAATTAATATTAGGTGAATCTTATGTTTGCACGAAATATTAAAATTACAAAAGATTATTTTTCTTTAGTAAAATTTAGAAATAAATATTTAATAACATTTATAATTATTGATTTAATAAATGTTTTATTAAGCTTATTAGTACCGTATTTTATATCACTAATAGTAGAAAATGTAACAAATAGATTATACAATATATCATTTATTTTTGTTATTTTGTTAGGAATAACATACCTTTTTAACAAAATCAGCTCATACTTTACTAATTGGTGCTATGCTAAATTTTTTAAAGATGCCTATATTGAAGTCCATAAGATATTAGTAAATAGTATATATAATTTTGATGAAGAATATTCTAAAAAAATTTCAGTAGGAAAAATTATAAATTCTTCTAATACAGATATTATAAACATTGCCGAAATACCTTCTTTTATAATTGAGTTATCTATTGAATTAGTCAAACTTTTGATTATATATTTTGTTTTTGCTAGGCAAAATATCTTAGTAGGAATATATGTAATTATCATAGATTTAATATATTATAATTATGCAAAAAAATGTAATGAAAAAAATACATTTTATTTAAAGAAACAAAGAAATTATGCGGATAAACTAACAGGAATGTTATCTCAAATTTTAATAGGATTAAAAGATACGAAAAATTTTGATATTGGGGATAAATTGAATAATAAATTAGATAGTTATAGAAAAAGATGGCAAGAAAATTATTTTCTAAAAAGAAAATACTATTTTACAAGAAAAACTTTGGTAGGTTTAATAATTGATTTTGGGAAAATAGTATTATACTTTATTTTAATAATTCTTCTTATAAAAAGTAAAATCTCAATAGCAATATTCTTACTATTAATCTCTTACTATGATAAAGCAAAAGAATCAATCAACAACATAATGGAATTTGATGTATCGATTATGGAAGAATCAGTTTCATTGTATAGGATAAATGAAATAATTAGCTATGGAAATAATTCTTTAAAGCTAGATGGTTTGATTCATAACAATGATATCGTTGGATTTGTTGAATTCAAAGATGTATCTTTTAAATATAATCAGCTTCCAATATTAAAAAATATATCTTTTGTTGCTAACCCAAATCAAATTACAACAATTGTTGGTAAAACAGGAATGGGAAAAACTACAATATTTAATTTACTTTTAAGAATGTATAAGGTAAATAGTGGAAAAATTTTGATAGATAATTTAAATATTTATGAATACTCCAAAGCTGTTTATCATTCTAACGTAAGTATTGTAAACCAAAAAACTTTTATCTTTAATATGAGTATAAGAGGCAATTTATCATTGATTGATTCCAATAAAAAAAGACAAATTGATGCTTGTAAAAGAGTTGGAATTCATGATTTTATAATGTCCCTGCCAAAGGGGTATAATACAGTTCTTAAGGAAGATGCAACCAATATAAGTGTGGGACAGAAACAATTATTATCCTTAGCTAGAGCCCTTCTTACAACATCGGAAATATTACTTCTTGATGAAGTAACATCATCATTAGATCCAAATACAACGAATAAAATCATAAAGTTATTAGATGATTTAAAAACAGATCATACACTGATTGTTATTACTCATAATAAAGATTTAATGAAAGTGGCAGATAAACTTATTGTATTAAATAATGGAAAAATAGAATGTATTGGTAGGCATGAAGACTTATTAAAAAATAATGACGTTTATAGACAATTGTATAATAAATAACCATTTTGTATGTGATAACCATTCCGAGTAGTCCTACTTGACTAATCTTATACAACTTCTACTTGTTTGTATAACCAAAATCACTAGAATGTGCTATAATGAAGTTGTAGGATAAGGGAGGGATAATAATGTTAAAGTGGTTAAGAAAACATCTAATTTGGATTTAAGCAAAAACAAAAAGAACTCTTAGATCGAACAAAATATCTAAGAGTTTTTTCTATACTATTGATTGACACTGATTTTCAAAAAAACTTCTTTATTTTTTAGATACTTACCAAAAATCTGTTATAATAATTCATAGATAAGGAAGTGTTTCAAATGATAAAAAAAGAAGACTTTAAAAAAAATTGTTTACTAAGTATTGGTATCATTTTACTATACTTTTTTTGGCCAACCATGATAAACGCATTCTCAGAAACATTAAATATAAAAACAACTGGAATGATCATTTGTAACCTAATTGGATACATTATTTTAATACTAATTCTATTTATCATTTACAAAAAACAACTAAAAGAAGACTATCAAATATGGAAACAAAACAAACGAAAAAACATACTCAGTATCTTAAAATACACAATCATACTATTTTTCACCATAATCCTAAGTAAAATGATCATCCAATCCATTTTTCATATTGAAACCATTCAAAACGAAACACAACTTTGGGGACAATTCAAAGAATATCCACTTGTAATGCTTCTAACACTTACCATATATTATCCAATTGTAGAAGTAATCGTTTTTCAAAAAACAATCAGACAAGTCATTAAAAATCCATGGATATTTATCTTAATCAGTTCCTTATTTTTCGGATACTTTAACATTGCTTTTGAAGAACTCACCTTAGAAACACTTGTAACCACATTACCATACATTATATCCAATGCCATACTCGCATTTAGCTACTACAAAAAAAACACCATAATCGCACCAATTGGAATTAAAATGTTATATAACTTTATTGTAACCATCATTAGTTTTGTTTAAAGGAGGAATTATATGTTTGAAAAAACTCAATTGCTGGCAGTTCAAATAGGAGCCATTGCCGGAAACGCAAATAATGCCTCCAATTTAAACTACGTCATTATAGGACTTGTGGTAATTATTGTGATCTTAATCATAGCCACATTATTTGGAAACAAGAAATAGAAAACACTATTTTTTTTCTTGTTTAAAAAAAGCAAACCATGTATAATAAAAAAAGAAAGAAGTTGATTATATGTTTATCGATGAAGTCATTGTAGAATTACTTGCTGGAAAAGGTGGAGACGGCTGTATGGCCTTCAGAAGAGAAAAATACATTGAAATGGGAGGACCATATGGAGGAAATGGAGGAAGAGGATCAGATATTATTTTTGAAGTTGATGAAGGACTAAACACACTAATCGACCTCCGATATAAAAGAATCATCAAAGGAGACAAAGGAGAAAATGGACTTGGAAAAGGGATGCATGGAAAAAGTGCCAACGATATTATCATCAAAGTACCACCGGGAACAGTTGTAACTGATTTAGAAACAGGATATATCATAGCTGATTTAACCAAAAACAAAGAACAAGCCATCATCGCCAAAGGAGGAAGAGGAGGAAGAGGCAATATTGCCTTCGCAACTCGCACAAACCCAGCACCATCATTTGCCGAAAACGGAGAACCAGGAGAAACCAGAAAAGTAAAAGTAGAACTAAAACTACTTGCCGATGTAGGACTAGTAGGCTTACCAAGCGTTGGAAAATCAACATTTATCTCTAAAATATCAGCAGCCAAGCCAAAAATAGCCGAATACCACTTCACCACTTTAAAACCAAACCTAGGAGTCGTAAAAACAAAAGACGGTAGAAGCTTTGTTGTAGCCGACTTACCAGGACTCATTGAAGGAGCATCATTAGGAGAAGGACTAGGAGATCGATTCTTAAAACACATAGAAAGAACCAGAGTAATCGCTCATATTATTGACATGGGATGCACAGAAGGAAGAGACCCAATCGAAGACTATCAACTCATCAATCAAGAACTAAAAAACTTCAACGAGAAAATACTAGAAAAACCACAAATCGTGATTGCCAATAAAATGGATGTAAAAAACGCGGACAAAAACTTAAAACGATTCCAGAAAAAGATCAAAGTACCAATTTATCCAATCTCCGCCCTAATGAATCAAGACATTGATGCATCTTTGATCGCCCTAGCAGACCTACTAGAAACCATACCAAAACATCCACTTTATGATGAAACAAAATTTGAAAGTCATGTCTTATATCAATTTAAAGAAGAAGCACCATTCCAAATTCAAAACGAAGGAAACGGCGTTTGGACCATAACAGGAGAAAAAATCGAAAAACTACTTCGTATGACTCGATTTAATACCGATGAGGCAGCCCTTAGATTTGCAAACAAACTAAGAAAATTTGGAATTGACGACAAACTAAGAGAACTAGGAGCTAGGGAAGGAGACACCATCCGTATCTTAGACCTAGAATTTGAATACAAGGAGTAGTATAAATGACAGAATTAGAAAAATACCATCAAATATTATCAGAAGAGTATCCAGAATTTATCAATAAATACTTAAAACTGAGAATTGTCCAAAAACTAAAAACAAGAACACAATTTTGTGGAGCAGACTACACACAATTATATAAAGTTCGATACTTATATACCAGATATGACCATTCCGTTACATGTGCTTTGATGACCTGGCATTTTACACATGATAAAAAAAAGACCATTACAGCGCTACTTCATGACTTAGAAATGCCAGCTTTTAGTCATTGCATCGACTATGTCAAAGGAGATTATGAATTACAAGAAAGTGCCGAATTAGACATAATAGACGTTTTAAACTCATCAAAAGAATTATTATTATGTCTACAAGAAGATGGACTATCAATTTCAGACATTGCCCCAATTGACCAATATTCCATTGTAGATAATGAAAGGCCAGGAATTTGTGTGGATCGATTAGATGGTGTATTACACACCAATCTGATTTGGTTACAAAAATGGGAACTATCAGATGTAAAAAGTGTATATGATCAAATGAAAACCTTAAGAAATAAAAATGGAAAAGAAGAAATTGGATTTAGAAGTATAGAAGCAGCAGAGTACTTTTATAGGGGCGCCCACACCTACAGCATCGCATTACAACAAAATGAAGATCGACTTATGATGCAACTGATTGCCGATGTACTAAAAACATTGGTCCAAGATGGAATTCTTACCATCGAACAATTCTATCAACTCACTGAACAAGAAATTATTGAAAAAATACTAACAAGCAATCAAAAAACACTTTGGACTTCTTTTACTACATTAACACAAATTGAACGAAGTGAAACAAAACCAACCAATGCACAATATCAAATAACTTCATTTCCAACAAAAAAAAGATATGTCATTCCACTATGTGAATATCACGGAACAGTAGTTCGATTAAACGAAATTTCCGCTTTGTGTAATCAATTATTACAAGAATATAACTCATATCAAGACTCCAAATATGCTTATATCAAAAAGAACTAAATGCCTTTAAAATTAGTTCCTTTTTTTATATCAATCTCACCAACTGGAAACTCATATGTATAATATCCCCCCTTAATAGGTAAAATAATTCTCCAAGGAGGAACTACTTTACAAAATAAAACCGTATGTTCTATATTCGTAATGACAACAAATATAGGAACCCTCATAAAAAAAGTATGAATACTATTACACCTTGGAAAACAAAGTGCATTTTTAATATTCCTTTGAAACATAAGACCCAAAAAACGACTTTTAAAAGTAGAACAAACAATGACATTAGTTGACATATAATCACCATGTTTACTATAACATAGAAAAAAAGATTTGACAAATAGGGTAAAGCGTTATAAAATGAATGTAGAGTAACATTGGAGGTAAAGGTATATGAAAAAGAATCAAAAAGGACAAGCATTAGTCGAATACTTACTGATTATTGCAGTTATCAGTGTCGTGGTAATCAGTATTGTAAAACTGTTTGGTGGATATTTACAAGATTCAATGACAAAATCTTCATGTGCCTTAGTAGATAAAGTATACGTTGAAGGTGCGAAACCAGGAGAAGGAATGTGTGTAGACAAATAAAAAGTGAAAAATCACTTTTTTTTACAAATATTTATCGTAATATTCCTCTAACGTTAACCCCTCATCATAAATGATTTTTGCGACTTCCGTTCCAACATAACGATAATGCCATGGCTCATACTTAAAACCAGTAATACGTTCTTTTCCTTTTGGATAACGTAAAATAAATCCATATCGATGTGCATTTTCTTTCATCCAAGGAAATTCAGGTGAACTTTCAAATTCATCGTAATCATCATTAGAACCAGACACATCAACCGCTAAACCAGTCTGATGTTCAGAATGCCCAGGTTTCGCAGAACACTCCAAAGCATAAACTTCTCCCTTATCAGAAACATATTCTTCAAATAACTTTTTTTGATAATCATAATCACGATAAGCTGAAGTTGCAACAATTCGAAAACCCAATGAGAGAGCTTCCTGACTTAGATTTTCAAAAGCATCTTTTGCCTCTCTGCGAAGTTGTTTATTTTCATAAGCATAAGAAATAGAAATTGTCTCTAAATCACTCGGTACATAATGATCATCCAACTGATACGTTTTATTAACCAGTACCATAATCGCATCAGGATGATCGATCATTTTAATATTTTTATAAAAATTCTTTCCAAATAGATCTAGATCTTTCGTATAAAATAGCAAAATTAAAATGACTATTACAATATAAACTGCATATCGAAACCGTTTTTCATTCATAGAGATCACCAATATAGTATATGCTGAAATAAAAAAAATAGGAACAAGTCCTAAAACAAAGCCAACCTATTTTTTTTAGAATCCAGCTAAAGCTAAAATGCAATATCCCCACTTAAAATATCCTTCAAATAACGTAAATAAAGCTCTAAAAAATTAGCCTTTTCCAGATTTTCCTTGATAGTCACAGATACCTTACGTATGACCTTCGAATCAACTATCACATCTAAAGAACCAACTACATCACCTTTTTTTATTGGAGCCTTAATATCACCAATATGAAGCTCATAAGTTGCATTCTTTTTTTGTTCTGTTTTTTTATGTAATAAGCTGATTTCTTCAGAAGGAACAATCGTAATATATTTTAATTTTCCTTTAGAAGTTGCTACCTTACCAATCTCACTATTTTTAGATAATAATTGTTCGGTTTCATATTGCGCAAAAGCATAATCCAACATTTCTGTTGTTTCTTTTTGTCTTACCTTACTATCTGGTTCTCCCATCACGACAGTAATCACGCGCATCCCATTTTTTTTTGCAGTCGCAGTCAAACAATATAAAGCTTCCTTCGTATATCCCGTTTTTAAACCATCCACTCCAGGATAAAAACGGACCAACTTATTCGTATTCACTAACCATAATTCACGATCAGTTCCTTTTCTTAAATAATCTTCATAAATAGAAGTATACTGAAAAATCTCTTCATGCTTTACAAGCTCTTTCGCAATCATCCCCATATCATAAGCACTAGAATAATGATTGGCAGCTTCAAGTCCATGCGGATTTTTAAAATTGGTATTTTTAAGACCTAATTCTTTTGCTCTAGTATTCATCATAGCGACAAAATTAGCCTCCGTTCCAGCAATCTTTTCCGCCATAGCAACCACTGCATCATTTCCACTCGCAACAGCAATACCTTTAAATAAATCTCTAACACTCATCTGTTCACCAGTCTCTAATAAAATTTGGCTTCCTCCCATTTTAGAAGCATTCTCTGAAGCCGTAACCATCTCATCCCACTTTAAAATTCCTTTATCAATACTTTCAACAATGAGTAGCATAGACATCATCTTTGTCATAGAAGCAGGAGCCAACTTCTCATGCGCATTTTTTTCAAACAAAATCGTACCCGTACTAGCTTCGATCATAATTGCCGATTTCGCATTTTCCGCCAAAACAACATTTTCCTCCGCTGAAATAGACCGTATTGGGATCAAACATAAACAGAGAAATAATATGATACATTTTTTCACTCTGATTCACCTCTAATAAAAGATATGACAAAAATAAAAAAATAGACAAACTTTTCAACTATTTACTTTTGAGAGTAATTTTTATATAATAAATATGGTGATAATATGACGAAAAAAGTAAAAATAAGAGTAGACCGAATTATGATTTTAGTAGCAATTTTAGTAGCAATCATAGTAGGAATCATTGGAGTTACCCGTGATATCAAACTAAAAAATAGTGTAGACTATAAGCTAGGAGAATTAGGATACTCCAAAAAAGAAGTAGAAACCATTATCAACAATACCAAAGAAAAAGAATTACAAGTAATTTTAAAGCGGAAATACCACAAATCCATTCCAGAACTTTTAAAACAAAAATATTTAAAATTTGAAGATTTAGAAAAATACCTAACATATAAAGATGATCACAAAAACGAAAAACTAAAAAATGTAGTCAGCATTGTAAATGCAGGAGCAGACCACGAATTTTATACCAATATCCAAAAAACAGACGTTTCTAAAAATGAAACATTGCTAGTCAATAAATATTATCAACTCGAAAAAGATTATAAACCAGATGACATCAAAGAATGTTCTTCAATGTATGCATATGCAGATAATAGCTTAAGAAATGACGCTTATAACGCATTTAAAGAACTATTTAATGCCGCCAAAAGAGAAGGACAAACCATTATCATCAATTCTTCATATAGAGATTATGGGTGGCAAGAATACCTTTATAACTCCTATCATGCAAGTTCAGGAGAAGAATATGCCGATAGCGTAGCAGCGAGACCAGGACATTCAGAACACCAAACTGGACTTGCAATTGATGTTGCAACATATGATACACCTTTAGCGAAATTTGAAGAAACAGAAGCATTCACATGGATGAAAGAAAATTCCTATAAATATGGATTTATTCTTAGATATCCAAAAGGAAAAGAACAAATCACAGGATATGACTATGAACCATGGCACTACAGATATGTTGGAAAAAAAGTAGCCCAAGACATTCATGAAAAAGACATTACGTTCGATGAATATTATGAATATTATTTGAAATAGGAAAATTCCTATTTTTTCTTTTCTAAAATGTAGTATAATAGAAATAGAGAGGAAAGATTTCATGACCCCAAAAGAAAAATGGAATACAATCGAAAAAGAAAATCAAGAAAAATTATTAAATAATGTTTGGTGTAGTAATTGCAAATGTACAAAAATAATAAACTATAGAATATATAATGACTCATCAGGAATTGTGTTACATGGAAATTGTGACAAATGCGGAAAAAAAGTAACCCGTGTAATTGAAATAAATTAATACACATATTTTTCAAAATAATATGATATAAAAGAAATGGAGAATGATAAAATGGACTATCAAGAATACGAAAAAAAAGTAAAAAAATAAAAGAACAAAAATTATCAGAAAAAGTAATTCAAAAACATGTGAGTAATGTAGAATTTTATTTGAATGATTTTCTAAACTATTATGATCCAACCTCAATGGAAGAAGGAGCCCATATGATAAATCTTTATTTAGGTGATTGGTTTATCAGAAAATGCATGTTGTGAAGATATCAAAGAAAACAAAGAAGAATGGTTGCAATTATTAGAAGACTTTGATAACGGAATCTATTATGATCTATTTTAGAAAAGAAGGGATAAAATGAAGCCAACTTGGTATTATGAATCCATTGACAAAATACCGTATCAAAAACTAAAACAAAAAGGAATTCACTATTTATTGTTTGATTTAGATAATACCATTTTATCCCCACATAGTAAGACAATAGAAAAAACACAATTATCACTATTAGAACAACTAAAAAAAGAATTCACAATCATAATCGTTTCCAATAGTACGAAAAAAAGAGTTTTCAAAATTGCTGAAATATTAGATATACCATATTACCCATTTTCTTTCAAACCAAGAAAAAAAGTCTTTCAGAAAATTAAGAAAGAATATCAATGTACCAATAAAGAAATGATTATGATTGGAGATCAAATCTATACAGACATATTAGGAGCAACAAGAGTACACATCCATTCAATATTAGTTGATCCAATTAGTAAAAAAGAAAATTTTATTACAAAAAACATTCGATTTCTTGAAAAAAGAAATAACATAGAGAGGGATGTACTATGACAAAAAAATGCTTTGGTTGTGGAGCTACCATGCAAGCCATAAACCCAGAAAAAGAAGGATATATAAAAAGCGAAAATTATGACAAAAGTAGATTATGTGAGCGTTGTTTTCGCATTCAAAACTATGGAGAATACAAAGTGATTGCCAAAGAAAATGAAGACTTTGTAAAAATATTGAGACAAATCAATGACAGCAAAGAATTAGTTGTTTTGGTAGTAGATATCTTTAACCTTAGTAAAGATATTGAACTATTTTCAAAATACTTGTCCAACGATATTATTTTAGTAATGACCAAAAGAGATTTACTTCCAAAATCCATCCGTGATGAAAAATTACTTGCCTATATGAACCATTTTGACTTAAAACCAAAAGAATCATTAATGATTAGTAGCTTTAAAAATTATCATATGGATGAACTAATGGATATCATCAGAAAATACAAAAAAAGCAATAAAGTTTATATTGTAGGACTAACCAATTCTGGAAAAAGTACGATGGTAAACAAAATATTGTACAATTATTCTACAAGTGACGAAATGATCACAACTTCAATGTTACCATCTACAACACTAGCAGAAATAGAAATCAAAATTGATGATGACCTAATACTACTAGATACTCCAGGATTATTAGATTCTGGAAACATGACAGAACATGTTGACATTAAAACATTAAAAAAAATAACACCAAAATCAGAAATTCGTCCAATCACATATCAAATCAAAGTAGATCAAACAATTTTATTTGAAAACCTAATGAGAATGGATATCAAATGCACAAATAGTGTAACAGTATATGTAGCTAATACAGTTCGATTAGAACGTCTCTATAAAGAAACAGACAAATTAAAAGATTTAGAGCGACATCAAATTCATGTCGAAGAAAATTCCGATGTCGTAATTGCAGGATTTGGATTTATTCATTTCAAACAATCTTGCGAAATAGAACTTTATGTGATTCCAGAAACACTAGTATATACAAGAAAACCATTGATATAAATAGTGTTTTTTTTGAGTGTTTAAAGAGTATGTGATTTTATGTAGGGTAATTTGCTAGTTATAGCACGAACAAAGGATAATGATTTGTGGTTTTTGTTTAAACACTCCTACTAATAATATACAACAAAACTTTTTGGGTACCTACCAAATGGTTGGAATTTGTGAGAAAAACTATTTGTATTTTTGAAAATATTAGAAATTAAGAGAAATTTTGCGTTTTTGGAAGGTGTCTACCATACTTACAGGGTATATTATTAATGAGGAGATATCTCATTGACAAAAGTAAGGTACTCTTGTATAATGGAGATACAATCATTTCTCTGGGAAGGAAGATTAAATGATCCAAAAAATCTATGGTTTAAAATCAGATCTCAATTTCAAAAACGTATTTGGAAGAAAAAGAAATCTAATAATGTTTTTATCAGATATATTTGAAGAAAAAGTAGAAGATTTCTGGTATGTAGATAAAGAGTATAAGAAAGAAAATAGAAATTTAAGGTATGGCATTAGTGATATTGTAATTGAAAACGGGAAAGAACGAATTATGATAGAAATGCAGAATCAAGATTTAAAAAACTTAGAGCCAAGAATCACAATGTATTTTTCTAACCACTATAGTACACAGAATCCAGGAAAAAACTACGAAAATGTAAAACCATTAAAAGTATTACTCATACTGAATTATCCATATGGAATTTCAAAAATACTTAAAAAATACCAAATGTTAGAAGAAAATATGAAAGAAAGATTCGGAGATTTATTTTCTATTCAAATTTGGAATATTCAGAAAGCATTAAGAGAAAAAAATACAATCAATTATTGGTATGCTAGGTTGTTTCATTTAAGCGAATACAAAGTAGATGAAAGTAGACTGATTTTAGAAGAAACCAAAAAAAATCCAAAATTTGAAAG
>CANAXT010000039.1 GCA_947365915.1 uncultured Mycoplasmatota bacterium | reverse complement strand
CATACTTATCCACTTTAAAGTATTTACATCTCTTATAATACCAAAATTATTTAGGTGTCTATCTTCATTCATAATTAAAAAATCCAAAATATACATATTTTCTAACTCTTCTCGAGCATTTTTTATACCATTTTCTTCTAATACTTTAATATAATCTTCATAATCTTCTTCTGTATCATGTCTTTTCCTGTCATTGTTTATTTGATAACACGTGATAAGTTCTGTATCCTTTGTTATAAAACAAGGACATTTTGAAACGACCATATCCCTATAAGTATCTAGTGTATACTCCACATGATTAAACCCAAGTCGTTTACAAATTTCTGTCGCAAGAACTTCATTAAAAGGTTGTAATACTTCATTTCTGTACCCACTTTTCAATAAATACCTTGTACCATCTTCTATAATCCAGGCTTTTTTCAACATTCCATCAGTAGTATTATTAGGTGTTTTTAAAGAGGTCTCTTTTTGAATCACTTTACTATTTAATGAAAGAGAAGCTTCTAAAAACTCTACATAATCAAAGTCATTATCAAAAAAATTAATATCATCATATTTTAAATTACTGTCATTTGGTTTTATCCAGTACTGATCAGAAAGAGAAAGACCAAAAGCTTTATCTAAAAGTTCAGTAGGTGTCGTAATATCTAGACGGTGAAGTAATAAATCTAATTTATCTCTCCAAGATGGTATTCCACGTCCTTTAAACCACTCACTTAAGTTGGTTCTAAATGGATTGTTGTTAAAATCATCTTCTGCATAAAAACTTTTTAAAATATATGGTGCATAATCAATATTATATACTTCAATAATTTCAGTAAATACACCAACTGAATCATACTCAGCTAACAAAACTTCCGTATTTTTATTCATTAGAATGCATCTCATAAAACACCTTCCTTCTATATATATTTTACCATATTTTAAAAAGCAATTCATTAATAAATTCTAAATTTATAGTTTATTTCCATCGTTTTATCTTCACTAATATTTATCACCTCTATTCAGTTTGCAAATAACTCTCTAGATGGATCTTGTGCCCCCCACCAAAAACAAAAATAATACCTCCTACTATAATTTTATAGTATCACATATACCTTACTTTAAGTACCTCTATTTTTTCAAAAAAAAAACGCAATCAATTACGTTTTATAACTCTACATTATGATATACGTGCTGAACATCCTCAATCTCATCCAGCATAGTAAGAAGACGTTCAAAATACATAAGATCATCTCCAGATAAAGTAATTTTATCTTTTGGTATAAAAATAATTTCATCCAAATCAAAATTAACATCTGGAAGTTCTTTTAAAATTGCTTCTTTAATCGCATACAAATCTGTTGGATTTCCATAAACAACAATATTAGAATCATCTGCCTCAATATCTTCTATTTCAATTCCTGCATTCAATAAAACTTCTAAAGTAGTTTCTTCATCAAGTCCTTTAAAACTAACAACACATACATGATCATACATATAAGAAGCACTTCCCATACTTCCAACCTTGCTATTACACTTATTTAAAGCTGCACGAATACTACTAATAGATCGATTCACATTATCCGTCAAACATTCCACAATTAAAGTAGATCCAGCTGGTCCAAATAATTCATAACGAACCTCATCATAAGATTCATCTGCTCCACTATTTACCTTATCAATGGCTCTTTTAATAATATCAGAAGGAACTTGCTCCTTTTTAGCTCTTTCTAATAATCGCTTTAAAACTGCATTACTCGTTGGTTCTGTTCCTCCTGTCTTCGCAGCTTGATAAATTTCTCTTGCATACATAGAATATAACTTCGCTTTAGCAGCTCCCGTCTTTTGAATACTTGCTTTTCTAACTTCATACGCTCTTCCCATTTTTTTCCTTCTTTCCAATATATATTTTACTAAACTTTTTCATTTTTTTCAAGAAACAATTCTTTTCCATCCTGTGCTTTTTTCAAAGCATTTTTAGCCGCATTTTGTTCTGCTTCTTTTTTACTATGCGCTACCCCTTCGCCATAACAAATTTGATCAATCCAAACTTCTACAGTAAATGTTTTATGATGTGCTGGTCCTTCTTCTTTCACTAAAACATACTCCAAACTCTTTTTGTCCGTTTGAACCAGTTCTTGTAATACTGATTTATAATCCTTAATAAAATCCAATTGATGATTTTCAATCATAGGTATCATATGCATATTTAAAAAATTGTTCACAACTTCTAGTCCTTGATCCAAATAAAGAGCACCAATAAAAGCTTCAAAAATATCCGCTACAATCGCTTTTCTATATTTTCCTCCATTTTCTGCTTCCCCTTTACCAAGCAATAATTCATCATTCATTTTTAACTTTAAAGAATATTCATATAAAGCCTCTTCACAAACATAATGAGCTCTCATTTTCGTCATTATCCCTTCATCATAATCTGTATTTTGATATAAATAATCACTGATAAAAAGTTCTAAAATCGCATCTCCCAAATACTCTAATCTTTCATAACTAAGAAGACCATGCTCATTTGCATAAGAAGTATGCGTAAAAGCCTGCTTATATAATGATTCCTGATCCGTTTTTATATGTAACTGTTCTAATAATTTCATCTTATCACCATATGTATTATAGGAAAAGTTAAAAAAAAAGTCAATCACGACTTTTTACATTGGAATTTCATCTTTACTAGCTTCTACAAATAGTGGTAACAATTTTGTAACTAAAACTTTGTCATTTACTTCTACAAGTTCCTCTCCATCTTGTACACAAAATTTCACATTTGTATGCTCATGTTTATCTAACAAATAATAATACATATGATTCTCATAATTCAATAGTGCCACAAAAACAAACTTTTTTCAAATAATCAAAATTACTATTTTACATTTCCTGTAAAGTTTAGTATAATAATTAAGATGAAAAAAATATTAATTATAGTAATCAAAGGATATCAAAAAATTCCTGGATCATTTCACAACTTATGTAGACATATTCCAACCTGTTCAAATTATGCAATAGAAGCAATCGAAGAACATGGAACCATTAAAGGAAGCTTTCTAGCACTTAAACGCATTTTAAGATGTAACCCACTTGGAACAAGTGGCTATGATCCAGTACCAAAAAGGAGAGAAAAATGAAAAAGTTTTTATTATTACTGACCATAATTTTACTTTCAATTAGTACAACAGGATGTTTTAAAAGAGATGAACTAGAAGACATTACCATTTATACCACAATCTATCCAGTTCAATATATTACCAATCGATTATATGGAGAACATAGTAAAATCTATAGTATCTACCCAATCGATGTCAACCCAGCAAACTATAAACTAACAGACAAACAAATCAAAGACTATAGTAAAGCAAAATTATTTATATTTAATGGATTAAGCAACGAAAAAGACTATGTTCAAAAACTATTTCAATACAACAAAAAACTAAAAATCATTGATACTACTTCTAGTATGGAAATTATCTATGGAGAAGAAGAAGCATGGTTAGACCCTTCTAACTTCTTAATGCTTGCTCAAAATATCAAAAACGGATTTAAAGAATATATCAATAACCACTATTTAAAAAACGAAATTGAAGAAAACTATCAAACATTAAAAGTAGAAGTATCAAACTTAGACGCTGAAATTAGCTCTATGTATGAAAACAGTTCCACAAAAACAATTGTTGTTGCTAATGACATGTTTAAATTTCTAGAAAAATATGGATTTACTGTTTATTCACTAGAAGAAAATGAAAACTTAACAGAAAAAACCATTGCGGATATCAAAGCACTAATTCAAAGTGGTCAAATCCACTACATATTTATAAAAGAAAATGAAGACATTCCAAAAACCGTAGAAGCCATTCAAAAAGAAACCAACATTCCATTATTAGAATTAAATACATTAACAAATATTAGTGAACAAGACAGTGGAAATAACGAAGATTACATTTCGATTATGAATAAAAACCTAGAACTATTAAAACAAGAATTATATGATTAAACCGCTACTTTATAGCGGCTTTATTTATTCTTCTTTCTCATGGTAATCTCAATGTTAAATTCTTTAGCAATTTCTAATAATGTATCAATATTATAACTACTAAGATCTCTTTCATACGCTTGAATCGTCATTTTACTTTTTCCAATTCTATGCGCAAAATCCTTTTGCGTAAGTTCTGTCCATTCACGAATAATTTTCATAATTTCTGCTCTATTATAATTATTAGCTTTAAATTCCAACTTTTACACCTCTTACTTCTTTTGTCTTCTATTTGACAAGCATAGCACGAATATGCTACCATATTCCCATAAAGCATAATGAGGATATGCTTTAGGAGGAACTATGACACATAATAAATTAAAAAAATTAAGAAAAAAGAATCATTATACATGCTTACAGATGAGTCAGAAATTAGGAATTAGTAAACCATTTTATTGTCAACTAGAAAATCGAAATAGAAGACTCTCTTATGAAATGGCAATCAAAATCGCAAATATTTTCAACATGAAACCAGATTCCATTTTTTATACAGATTATACAAAAAAAGAATCTAGCAATAACCACTAGATTCATCTAAATCACCTATTTTTTTAAATTGTAAATACAAAAATAGGAACTATTATCATGAGAGTAAAAAAAACTCTTTTTTCATGATAAATAAAAGGCTGAGACAAAGCTGACTACAAAATCAAATTCATCCACAGCCTAAAACTATTTTCCAATAGCTTGTTTCCTAATGGCGGAGCAGGAGAGATTTGAACTCTCGCGCCGGTTACCCGACCTACACCCTTAGCAGGGGCGCCTCTTCAGCCTCTTGAGTACTACTCCAACTGACAAACAATATTTTACCGAATATAAGATACAATGTCAATAGATTTAAAAAATATTTTCAAAAAAATCAACCATTTCAATAGTTGATTATAAAACTCAAAGATGAGTAAATATCAAATTGGTGACCTGTACGAGATTTGAACTCGTGAATGCATGCGTGAAAGGCATGTGTGTTAAACCACTTCACCAACAGGCCAAGTCAAAATTTATAAATGGTGGGCCTGAATGGACTTGAACCATCGACCTCACGCTTATCAGGCGTGCGCTCTAACCAGCTGAGCTACAAGCCCATTTAATAAATAAGACTATTACAGTATACAATATTTTATTCTTTTTGACAAGACTTTTTACAAATTTTATATTTTTTTTTATAAAAATGTTTTATCAATCCCAATTCCATAACCAATTATACTATATCAAAAAAGTTTTGAC
The DNA here is from genome assembly GCA_947365915.1 of uncultured Mycoplasmatota bacterium. Taxonomy (GTDB): domain Bacteria; phylum Bacillota_I; class Bacilli_A; order RF39; family UBA660; genus MGBC102946. Next base: position 7,541 of record CANAXT010000039.1, on the reverse strand, counting down.
AAGCACTTTTTCAACTTTTTTCTCAAAAATGTTTGCATATTAGTCTATAGTGTGCTATAATATAAATGTCCTGGAAGCAATTGCAAACCCACTCCCCTACAAGAGTTTTTAAGCGGTTTGTCTCCCTTCCCGGACGAGGAAGTAAACAATTCATTTAATGAATTCAGGAGACGTTTTTAAAACTTCTCATACCGTCTTGTATACATCGGTGATTACAGTACTCTGTAATCAAAGAACTAGTCATTTTGACTAGTTCTTTTTTTCCCAAAATTGTTGCACTCTTAAGCGCAAATAGCTATCTGAACTTTCTACATATGGTTTCTTAGCTCTTTCTTCAATAGATTTACAATATTTCATAAATTCTCTTTTCTCTGCTTCTGACATTTCGTTAATCGCTCCAGTCAATGATAACATTTGAAAACGTTTTAACATAACTGGATCAACTTGTTCTGGTGCTGTTTGCTGTAGCAAATCAATTGAATAAGCAAGAATCAAAAGTTCCGATGGATCAGTTTCATTTTGTTCTTTTAAATCTTCAAGAAAATCCATATTATTTCCCCCTCCTATTTATGTCCATGAAAAAAACCTTTATTGAAGGTTTTAATTTCAAATTGGTGTCCTCTTAGGGACTCGAACCCTAGACCCACTGATTAAGAGTCAGTTGCTCTACCAACTGAGCTAAGAAGACAAATTCAATAACAAAAACATTATATCATCTTTTCATGACAATTACAAGAAAAATGAAGAAAAAAAATATAGGCGTGCATATTCATATCTACACGACTATACTTTTCCTTTAATATCTTGATTATGGGCCTTGTCAAGGAAGGACAAGGCCCATACATAATCCCATGATCAGCCGAGCAATACCACTCAAAACGAGTAGTCATACGCATCACTAATATAGCGACTAAAGTCAAACACTCCTGCATTCGTTGTATTATTATAGCCACCTCCACGTACTAACCACGAATAAATCGAATCCACAAAGTTAGCATAATCCAAATACCAACCACTCGTCTCACTTAATGCATGTCCATAACATATTCCATTATTACATGCTATTGTAGCCTAATTTCTGAAGCCCATCTTACAAACATAGTATACCTTTTCTATATCAAATTTTGTTGTTTTATAACTAAAATGTTACAACTTTAACACATCAAAAAAATACCTAAAACTATATTTTAGATATCTTAAACCTCACGATAAACTTCATCCAATAAAGAATATAAAATACAAACCACTGGCTTATGAAGTCTCTTTTCCACAACAGCAGCATATCCCTTTACTTGATTTTCATAAGACTCTTTATCAATGTTCTTAAGCTTATAATCAATTACATAAGCAAAATCATCATCCACAACCAATAAATCAATAATCCCATGAAACTCCTCTAAAGAAACAATATCCATCAATTCAAACTCTGGATAAAACTCTGGATTCTTAAAACGAGACCAAAAATCTTGTTCAAAAAAAGCCTCTACCTTTTTCATCTCAAACTCAGACAAATTCATTCTTAATAAACTACCATGAACATCATCATAATCAACATACTGTAAACACTCATGTAACAAAATTCCCAAATCCAAACGCTTCTGTTCAGAATCATCAATCATATGATAACTCTCAGAAAAATGTTTCCTTTCTAACCTTGTAGCCTGAACAGATAAATCAATATAATCTGGTACTTCACAACAAACAGTTAAAGTTTGCTCATAATTTGTTTCCTTAATCTGTTCATACTCCTTGGTAAGTGGAAGAGACTCTAAACAAACATTAGTGGCATAAGGCTTCAAATCCAAACGAATAGAAACCAATAAATCATAAAAACTCTGATAACCCTTTCTAACATAAGACTCTACAAAACCAAACTCATTTTTAGCTGCATTCCGATCCAAATCACCCAAATTCGTTACCAAAATCATTTTTTCCTTAGCCCTAGAAAGCGCTACATAAAGTAATCGAATCTTCTCCGAAACATCCTCCTTTTGATAATAACTTTTTAGTAACTCCTTATAAAAAATCTCACGAATCCCTTCCTCAAAATAAGGAACAATAAAACCAAACTCAGAATGAAACAAAAACTTATCCTTTAAATCCGCCTTAGAAAACTTTTTCTGCAAACCAGCATAATAACAAACATGATACTCTAACCCCTTTGACTTATGAATCGTCATCAAAGAAACCGAATCAGAACCCGTATCTTCTTGCATCTGAAAAGTTACATCAATCTTCCCATTCATAGCATCTTCCAAATATTCAATAAAATCAACAATCTGATATCCCATCTTTTCCAAATTTCTGGTAACATCCAATAGATAATCCAACTTAACACTTAACAACTCAATATTATGAAGCTTTAAAACATGATGATACAAATCAAAACTCTGATAAACCTGTTCTAATAACTCTGACAAAGTATGCGTTTTAGAATATTGCGCTAGAAAAACCATTTTTTCTTGAATGGGAGCCAAGGAAGAACCATCAAAAGACAAAGAAGGTTCCATCAAAAGATCAAATAATTCTTGGTCCGTAATACGAACTACCATCGAACGCGCAATACTTGTAACAGCATAACGAAAATGAACTTTCGAATACTCTGAATCCAACAAACAATAAATCCATTTCATCATATTTTTGATCACAAATATTTCATCTGAATAAACAAAAGCCTCCTCCTTATGAACTGTCAAAGGAATTTCCAAATAAGTAAAAATTTTCTTATACAAATCAAAAGATGTCTTTCGGTCCAATAAAATAGAAAAATCATGATAACTTATATCTCTAAGAACACGACGATCTTTATCAAAAACCGGATAATGATTCTTTACTTTTTCCTTAATATCACAAGCAATTAAAAACGCTTCTACCTCTTCTGTTCGATATTTTTTAGATAATTCTGTTTCTGCATACTCATAATTGAGCAAATTCATATGATAATATTCACTAGTCGCTCCCTCACACTCATAACTATGATTTCCGAATACCATCGCATGACCATGATGATAATCCGCACCACCAATCTCTTCATCCATCAGCTTAGAAAACAGAAAATTAATATCATCTAACACTTCTCTTCTAGAACGAAAATTTTTATTCAAATCGATTTTCTCACCATCTTGATGATTTTTATAACGATTATATTTATCCATAAAAATATTAGGATTCGCATTTCGAAATCGATAAATAGACTGTTTAATATCTCCAACCATATAAACATTATGATTCGAAATAAGAGAAATAAAATAATCACCAATATCATTGGTATCTTGATACTCATCAATCATAATCTCTACAATTTCATCTCTCATATGTTCACGAATCTCAGGATGCGTCTCTAATAACGTGATCGCAAGACGTGCAATATCCGAAAACTCATACATCCCCTCTCTTGACTTATACTCAAACAAACGTCGATCATATTCTTTTAAAATCAAAACCAAAGCCTCTACCGTTTCCTTTGTTTTCATCACAGAATCTTTCAAATAAGCCCTACCTTCATACCCACAAAACGACTTCACCTGATCCATATGATCTTTCATCTGTTCATAAATCAGTTTCATTTTAGAAAGTTCTAACTCATCAATCTTTTTACTTCGAAGAAATGTAACCGCCTTATACCCTGTCATAAAAATCTTATAATGATCATAATTCGTACACAAAAAGAGTGGCTCTAAACTGGAACGAACACGCTCCACAAACTCTAAAGAAAGATCACTATTTGCTTCCAACTTCAAACTTTCAAACAAATCCAAAATCTGCTTTTTCTCATCATTTAATAACGCCTCATACTGTTCAATAAAACATTCAATCTCCTTATCTTGATAATGATGTTCAAAATAATGATCTAAATAATCTCGCTTATGAACCATAGACTCTAATGATTGATTCAAATTCAAACAAACCTCTTTCATCTTATCATCATCTTTGATCGTAAAAGCGTCAAGTAAATTCAAAAATAAAGAATTCTCTTGTTCATAAAAAGAATCAAATACCATATCCATAATTTCTTTCTTTTTTTTCTCTAACACTACTGGATCCGCAATCACAATATTTCGTTTCATTCCAAGTAAATAATGATATTTCTGAACCAAAGACAAACTATAACTATCAAAAGTAGTAATACTCGCCTGATCCAACTTTAAAAGTTCACTTTCCAAAAACTGGTTTCCTTTTTCAATTTCCTGTTTTAACTTTTTTCGCACCCGAGTTTTCATTTCAAACGCAGCAGCTTTCGTAAACGTCAAAACAACCAAAGAAGAAATAGAAACACCTTGCTTTAACTTTTCAATAATTCGCTCCGTTAAAACAGCTGTTTTCCCACTTCCAGCAGCAGCACTCACAATAATATTGCTACCATCTTGATAAATCGCTTGCCATTGTTCATCCGTCCATGTAGAATCATGTGGTTTTCTTGGTATCATGACTTTCCCTCCTCTAAAAATTCTAAATTTTTATATTCTTTTAAAATTTTGACATCCTTTGGCTTCAAATAACAAATATCACGATACTCACAATAAGCACAACTACTCACTGTATGTTCACTTGAAAATTTCTTAGGCATCACCAAAAAATCTGCAGTCCTAATTGCTTCCTCCACCACATCAATATTACGCTTTACAATATCAAGCAACTGTTCTAAAGTAGACAAATCAAGTAACCGATTTGACTGGTAAAGTTCCCCATCTTTTTTGACTCGAATTCCTTTCACATAACTAGATTCCATATATTCATGATCCAGTCTAGAAATAAACTCTTGCCGGTTCAAACTCAAACCATCTAACTTACTTTGTTCCCAAAGCAAATCTTCCAATGTCTTATTTTCTGTGTAATTTGGAATAGACGCAGATATCGACTCAATATAAGCTCCTCCCAACTGATATTTCGAAAAACGCTCATCCTGAGATATCAAATACAAATATAACAACAACTGCATATTCATACCATAAACAACCTTAGATAAATCACTAGTAGCATGTCCTGTTTTATAATCTACCACAATAATATAACTTTGACCATCTTCTTCCACTGTCATAATCTTATCAATTTTTCCAAAAATACGAAACGTAATTTGCTTCTGTTCCAACCATTCAATCGTCTCTTCAAAATAAGTAGGTCGAAACGAAGAGCGATTTAACTGCTTCTCCATCAATAAAACCAATCGCTTAATTTCAGCTCGGTATTTTTTAAAATAAAACTCCTGTTTCGCAAATGGTTTTATTTCAATATGGCTTAATTCCGATTCAATAATATCATCTAACGAACCCTGTTTTTTAAAATACTGTTCCAAAATAGTATGAAACAAATTTCCAACCATCAAACTAGTAGTTTCTAAAAACGGAGGACGAATTTTCAAAATAGAATGAACATAATACTTAAATGGACATTCAAAAAACTTTTGCATTGCAGTATAAGACAACACACAATAAGGAACTTTTTTTTGAAATACTTCTTTTGCAATCCCTGTAAACTGATTATCATAAGTTCCATAATATAATGATTCAATTCCATAAAGACGAGACAAATGTTCATTCTTAGAATTAAAATTGACATATTCATCCAAAGAAGCATTCAACAAATAAGTATTATAAGACCGATTTGTATAATGATATTCCCCCTTTTGAACAACATAATTCTCAATTAAAGAAGAAGGCAAATACTCTCCAAAAGGGCTCTTTTTTTTATAACTTATAAATACATGTTGCAAAGAAGAAATTTTATCTTTTACCTTTTGTTCCTCTCCACGTGTCATAGAAAAAGAAGTAGGAAGACCGAAAGACGCTTTCTGTTGATCACTCAAATAATCATGATCCTCATAAATCGTTGGAAAAAAGCCCAAATTAACCCCCATTAAAAATACATAATCTTCTTCTGTAAACAAAGTAGACAGAAAATCTACTTCTTCTACTACATGTTGATAGCTCTCTTTTGATACCTTTTTTTGTTTCAATTCATACAATAATATCTCTTTTAAATCCGACATCTGAGTTGTTCTAGGATAAGAATTTAAAATAGTGATTAAAGAATCGTATATTTCATGATAAAAAGAATTCGTAATCGGATATTTTTGAACCAAATCCTCTAAAACAGAATCAATCTGACTCAATGGTTGTTCAAAATCAATAGAAGATAGAAAATCTTGCACCATTCCATATTCAAACAACGAATGTGTATTTAACTGCACAAGAGGAATCTTAAAATAGTGAAAAATCTTAGAAAGTACACTATCATACTCACTACTAGTCCTACCAATATAAATATGATCAATCGAAACGCCTGAACATAACAACTGTGAAATCTGCTCAGCAACACCTACTACTTCTTGTTCTAATGTCTCATACTCTGTCACAACAGGAACAAAATTTCCACACTCTTCAACATAAAAAACCTCTGTATACTGTTTTAAAATAGATTCCAAAAAAGACATTTCATAAGGGGCATACCCATATATCCATATCTTCTTTCCTGATAACTGATTTAAAAAAGCAGGATGTGAAATCATAAAATGATTGTTGTTTAACCATTCTTTTTTTTCATATAACTCCTTAGGTCCATCTTTATCCACTGCATACATAGCATCCAACAAAATAGCCCCAATTTCAGGTAATAATTGAAATTCTTTTGTCAAATACCAGAGAGCATCCTTACGATACTCATACAACACTTTCTTTTGCAACTCTTCTTTCGTTAAAAATTGGACATGATAAATAGAACTAGATAAATCTACAAGCAATTTTTTTTTATACGAAGTAGGAGTAATACATATATTAGACCCTTTCGTCAATTGTTTTAATAAGTCCATAAAATCATCCTTCCATACAATATTTAACTTCTATGATAGAGCTACATTGATACCTTTTTATAACTCACTTCTATTGTACCACTTTTCTACTCATAAAACATAGTAAAATCACCAGTAGCTACAAAATAACGTTCATCTTATCTATCAATATGAAGATTTAACTCCCCTTCAGTAGGTAAATTCTCTAACATATCTCTAGGAATATATTTTTCTATTTCATAAGAAGATACCCCAATTGGATTATTAACCCCTTCTAAAGCCCATTCTACAGATAACTTAGACTTTTCTTTACATAATAATAATCCTATTGTTTGATTATCTATTTCTTTTCTTAAAGTTTTATTAATTGCTGTAACATAAAAATTCAACTGACCTATATATTCAGGTTTAAAATTCGTATTTTTAAGTTCAACTACTATATAACATCTCAACTCTAAATGATAAAAAAGTAAATCGATATAATAATCATTATTTTCTACACTTATCTTATATTGATTGCCAACAAAGCTAAAACCTTTACCAAACTCCAATAAAAGATTTTTTATTCTTGATAACATCGCATCCTCTATATCTTTTTCAATAGTTCTCTCTTTTAAATTAGATAACTCAAATATATAAGGATCTTTCATCATGTCTCGTGCCATTTCACTTTGAAAAAATGGCATTTTATCATTAAAATTAGATAACTTTAAATTTTCTTTTTGTCTTTGATAAAGATTAGAATCAATTTGATGAA
>CANAXT010000038.1 GCA_947365915.1 uncultured Mycoplasmatota bacterium | reverse complement strand
GATAACTTTAAATTTTCTTTTTGTCTTTGATAAAGATTAGAATCAATTTGATGAATAAGAACCGTTTGAGACCAACCATTTTCCAAGCATTTTTCTGCATACCATATTCTTCTATCAAAATCTTTTACTTTTTCTATTAAAGTATAATTATGAGTCCAAGGCAAATTTGCCAGTGGTACTGGCAAATTTTCAAAACCTTTATACTCTTTGTAAAAAACTCTCATTCTAGATAAATTTCTAGAAGATAATCCTTTCATATTTGGAAATTCTAATTTTAATTCTATAGATAATTCATTAATAAAATTATTACCATATCGACTATTATTATCTATAATTTTACCTAATCTAAAATATAAATTTAACAATTCCATATTGGCATTTTCGATAATTTTAAATCTAGTACCTTTAATATCATTTTTTATATTCTCAACAATAAACCTAAAATCAGTAATTGTTTTTATCATAACATGAACACTCCTCTCTTCATTTTATAAACACAATTGTAGAAATACAAAACAATAAAATTGAATCAATAATCAAACACTAAAGCACACTATTATAAATTCATCTTCCATAATGTAGTATATCAAATCGTACATAGGTTCGTCAAGAAGATTCAAAAAAAAGCAGACTTTATTGTCCACTATCGGTCACTGACATTTCCGTCCACTTTTAAATAACCTTTTGCTTTTCGTTGTTCAATATCAGCTAACTCTTCTACTTGCCTACAAATATTTCTAAAAACAATATTACCATCCTGACTTGCCAAAGCAACAGAAACAAACGCCTCTAACTCCTCATCGGATACATAACTTCCAGAATCACAAAATTTCAACGAAGAATTTTGATGAACACGTTTTTCCTCACTATATATAATATTTTCACTTCCAGAATATTTAGAACTATCTTTCATTTCTATCATATCACTCATACGTATTTGCCCTTGCTTTGGATCAAGCGTTAAATATTGAAATTTCTCTCTTTTCAAACCACTTACAAATCCAAAACCAGTCAAATGTGACTTAACCTTATCTAAATCCGAAAAATCATCTTTAGGATCTTGAACCTCAATTCCTGTAAAAATACCTTTTTCTTCATCTAAAAATACCAACAATGCAAAATTGTTTTTTCTATCATAATAGTTATACGTTATTCCAGTTAATAACATTAATGATTGTTTCATAATAACACCTTCCTTATTTCTTAAATACTGGAGTTGGGAGAACTTCCAAAGCACTCATAGATTGCATACAATATGTCTCTTTCACAGAAGCCTGAATCCCAAGCCATGTTCCATTTTTTTGTTGTGACAACAAGATATATTCAATTAAATCATATAAATCATCGCAACCTTCTTTAACAACAGGTTTCTGATAATGACGAACAGTCTGATCTAAATCACGTCGCATTTTCCCGCCATCATCAATCTTTTTTTCTCGACCATAAAAATCATATTCAGAAGCCTCAAAGGTCCCAAAAGTAAGCTTATGACCAGAAACATAATTACTATATCGTATTAAAGTAGGAGTTGAAATTCCAGCAATCAACGAAAATGCATTCAAATCTTTTAAGTGTTTTCCCAAATAAGCAATAATAGTATTTCCATCAGATAAATCACATTGATGAGCATCTAATACAACCCCTCTAAAAATAGAACTTTCATCTTCAATCGCAATAATTTTACAAGCTGGATGATAATTTGAATCAAATCCATCTATAACTAATAATGATTTTTCTTTCATCTTTTTTCTTCCTCCCAATAAATCGACTTATACTATAACACAAAACAGGAAGAATTGCAAACTAAGAAGTTTCCCCCCAATCTTTTCCATCTACCATTCGAGTAACCAACATAGAAGAAGTCACATCTCCTGTTACATTCAAACAAGTAGCTGGAGGATCCACTAACCAAGCAATCGTCGCAATAATAGGAAAAGCACTCGCTGGGAAATGATAAAGACTCACAATTAACATTTCTCCAATTAATCCCCCACCAGGAATCCCAGACATCACAACACCACTTAAAACCGCAATCAAAAGAGCAATCAAATACGTATCTACTCCAGTAAAAGGAATACCAAAAATTCCAAATAAAAATACAATTTTTAAAATCGCTGCCATACTAGAACCTTCCATATGCATAGTCGCTCCAATCGGCATACAGATTTCCCTAACATCTGCAGGAATCTTCATATCTTTAGCAGCCTCTAAATTAGATGGCAAACTAGCTAGTGATGACTGCGTTGCAAGTGATGTTAAAGCAGGCGCAAACGCATGACGATAAAACCGTTTAATTCCTTTCTTTCTATGAGACAAATAAGCATATATAGTATACATAACAAAGAAATAAACAATACACATGCCATAATATAAAAGCATACTTCTCGCATAACTACCAAGTAAATTAGGACCAAACTCTCCAACCAAAGAAGCAAAATAAGCACCTAATCCAATTGGAGCATAATACATAACAATACCAATAAATTTCATCATTACCTTCGATAAAGTCTCTAATCCAGACGCAATTTTTTCCCCTTCTTTACCAAGTAAACTAATACTAATTCCAAAAACAATAGAAAAAATAATGAGTGGCAACATATTTGCTTTCGATAACAATGAAGAAAAATCAGATACTGTTAACATCGCAACAATCTTACTACCAATATCAATAGACTCCTTCGTTCCTGACTCAAGCGCAATATTCGCATTTCCTACAGGATCAACCAAAAGAGACACAATCAACATAAGTACTGCCGCAATAAAACTGGTGATAAAAAAAGTAAAAAATAAATACTTTAAGATCTTACCAAGACGCTTCATATTGACCATATTCGCAATCGATGAAGAAATCGTAAAAAAGACAAGTGGTACAACCAATGTATACATTAAATTCAAAAAAATTTCCCCAAATGGTTTCAGCACAGTCGCTTGTTCTTTAAAAATAACGCCAATGAGTGCCCCAATTAACACAGAGCCAATCAAAATAAGCGGAAAAACAAACGCTTTTTTCTGTTTCATAAATCTAACCTCCCAATAAAATATATGAAATCAAAAAAAAAATATCTCAAAAAGATATTTTATGAAAATTGAAACATCAACCATTCTGGTTTTACAAATAACAAAATGCCAATAAGTACCATAATGATTCCACCAATCAAATGAGAATATGCAGCATATTTATTAGAAATTCCACTCACTTTCATCGTAATCATTGCAACAATAAACACAATCAAATCATCAATCAAAAAGAAGAAAATATAAATTAAAATATAAAGTGCATACTGAAAAGTCGACAAATCATTGAGCGCTAAAACTTGTGTAAACACTAATGGAAGACCAGCTGAACAAGCAAGTTCTACAATGTTAACAGAAATTGCGAGTGCCATCACACCCAAAATAGCCAAAATAAATTTCTTTTCAGAAGTAATTTTTCGAATTTTAGAAAGAGTCTTCTTTCGCTTTTCTTCTCCAACTACCATACAACCAGCATCTTTGGATTTATAAAAACTATACAAATTCCATAACCCCGCTACAAGAGCAACAAATGCAATTCCTCTTTGAACCCAAGTAATCGAAGTAATAGATACTGCAATCTTCAACCATGAGACCATAAACAACAAATAAATAAGAGCAGAAGTACATAAAAATGTAACCCCCAATATCCACATTTTTTTTCGGTCCTTCATTCCAATTAACATACTAATTAAAAATAACAATACCCACATAGCACATGGATTAAATCCATCAATGGCTCCCATAACAGTTGCCAGTAATGGAAGAGAAACCGTTTTCGCATTGATATCTCCAAATACAGGAACAGTAATCGATGATTCTTCTGTATCTTTCCCATTCGAATTCTGATCCTCTTTCTTATAATCAGGAATATATCCTTCTTTTTTCACTTTTTCTACAAGATCAACACTTTTCTCTTTGGAATAACGTTCAACAAAATGTTCAATCTGTCTTGCAATATTGTCATTATAACCAGTCAAACCCGTTTCTCCAATCACAGTGTAAGGAACATAACTATTTTCAGTTCCAAGTGTTTTTTTGACACGATCCATCAATTCAGAATACTCAGGATTCTGTGTTACCTCATACATTTCAATAGACAAATTAGAATATTTCTTTTCTAAGTCCTTTAGCATCTCTTTTTCACTGGCACAATGAGGACAAGACTTCGAATAAAACAGATGCAATTTCACTTGTTCTAAAGCATGACTAGAAATAGGACAAAGAAGAAAAACAATCAAAAAAATCCATTTTAATTTTCCAAATTTTGTTTGATCCACAACATTACCTCCTCTTCTTTTTTCTCACCAATCAACCGAGAACATTCTTCTCCATTTTTTTCAAAAATCAAAACAGGAATCTTATCACCAACTTGATATTTAGAAACCTCTTCAGAATCAAAATCCAAATCCATTTTGCACCATTCAATTTCTGGAAAAGCATCTTTCACATGATTCCATATTTTCTGCATTACCAAACAACTACTGCACCAAATAGCGCTAATTTGTATGATTTTCATTCTTCATCCTCCTTTACAATAAGTCCCAAAAGAGACAAAAAGCTAAGTGCCTGACGAGAGGTTACCATAAGTCCATTCAAATCTTCTAATCTTACGACAACACCACAAATATCATCTGTCCTAAAATCTATTTTTTTAAGTGAGGTACAATGAAAATCTGCTTTTTCCAAACAACAATGAGTCCACTCTACTTTTTCCAATTTACAATCAGAAAAGCCGGACTCCTTCAAATTTGTCTCTATAAATTTACTTTTTTTTAAAATGCTTCCATTAAAATTACTACAATAAGCCATACAACTTTTAGCACGACTTTCAACAAAAGTACTATGACTAAAATTAGAACCAACCATATTACAACTTTCAAATTGAACAGATACAAAACTAGAAGATCCAAAATCAGCATTGGAAAAATCACAATCCTTAAAAGTCACATGTTCAAACACTTTTGATTGAAAACTTCCTATAAAAGAAATTCTTTCAAACACACAATTTTGAAATTCAATATAACTGGCAAACTCTTCCCACTTTTCATCTTGAAATAATACATTCGTTACATATTCTAATGACACAATTTCAGAATATGTTTTCTTATCCATGTAACTGTAACCTTTCAATTGCTTCTATTAACATTTTTACAAAATAAGAAATTTCTTCTTTTGTAGTTAAATAAGAAATACTCACCCGAACACTACTAGTAGCATACGACTCATTATGCGTAAGAGCCATAACCGCACTCGAAGGTCCTCCTTTAGAACAAGCTGTTTGTGTAGAAATAAAAATGTCCTTTTCCTCTAAAGAATGTTGCAACGTCTCTGGTTTAATCCCTGGGACACTAAAATTTAAAATGTGAGGAATCGCTGTTTCTGGACTATTAATATGTATAGGTTCTATTTTTTCTAACTCATTTCTTAAATATCGATTGAGTTCATGTATCTGATTTGACTCCATATTTTGAAAAGCCAAACGTAAAGCCTTCGCTAAAGAAACAATTAAAGCAAGCGCAGGAGTACCACTCCGAAAAATAGTCGTACTTTTACCTCCATGAATTAAAGGTTCTAACATAATTGGTTCCTTTTTTACAAGAACACCAATTCCTTTCATTCCATAAAACTTATGAGCCGAAAAACTTATTAAATCAATATTCTCTAAAGATAACTTTACCTTTCCAATACTTTGCGTCATATCAACGTGAAAAAAACATTTTGGATATGATTTTAATAACTGTGCGATTTCCTCAATTGGCTGTAAAATCCCAAGCTCACTACTCACAGAACCAATAGAAACCAAAATCGTATCATTCCTCAATAACTTTTTCAAAGCCTCTAAATTCACTTTCCCATCTGAATCCAAAGGAACAAAGTCTACTTCAAATCCAAGTGACACCAAATACTGAAGTGGCGCAATTACAGAAGAATGTTCTAATTCTGTTGTAATAATATGTTTCCCACGATTCTGATACTGAAAAGCAATTCCTTTAATTGCTGTATTATTAGATTCAGAAGAACCACTAGTATAAATAATTTCACTTGATTTTACACCTAACAAAGAAGCAATCTGCTCTGTAGCTTCTTTCATCAACGAATTGGCTTCAATTCCTAATCGATGTAGAGAATTGGGATTTCCAATAAAATTCTTACAAGCTCTTACATAGCTTTCTATTACTTCATCATTGACAGGCGTCGTTGCCGAATAGTCTAAATATGTCATATAATCACCATCTTGATTGTATCATAAAAATGATGAAAAAAAAACAAAATATGACAAATTTCTGCTAAGACTAAATAAGACTAACAGCAAAAAAAACAATATTTCATATTTACAAATTTATTTTAGATGTGCTATAATGCAATTGGATATGTTTGAGTGTGCTAGATTCTTTTTAAAAGAATTCTGGTCATCACTTCCGATGATTGAATCATCTTATAAAGAGATCAATCATGACCATAGTCAAATATATCTATGCAGAAAAAAGCAACAACCATTGCTTTTTTATTTTACATAAATTGGTAGTCTGTATGGGATTCGAACCCACGTATGCCACCTTGAGAGGGTGGTGTGTTAAACCACTTCACCAACAGACCAAATGTCTTTTTTAAAAGACATTTTTATTTTACCACATTTTAAAACCCATTTCAACAACTTTCTTCAAAATAAATGTTTCTGCTTCTTAAGAATCTTGTTCCTACACAGACCTAACTTACAATTTCGTTGCCATACAGATTTTCTTAATTTTTTGTCTACTCATATTCTTTCTTTTTATTTTTTAAGTAGTAGTTACAAAGGAATCAATTACAAGCAAATGTTTTATGAATCAACTCTTTTTATTCTATGATTGGGTAAACTGTAAATTTATAGGTTTTATAGATCATCATGTTTCATTACTTCTATATAATTCATATTACAACAAGAATGAATATTCGTATCAATGTTTTTTACAGATCTTCATATGACTTTCCTAAGTCTATTAAAAAAGTTAAAGTTTTTGTAGTCAAAAAAATATATTGCTATGATATTCCAAATGATATATAATTCAATTAGAAAGAAGGATCAAAATGAAAGACAAAACAATAAACCATTTAACTCTTGGCCCCCAAAAGCCATACAACCCAAACATCCAAAAAGCAATAGACTTTGCTACCAAAGCGCACAAAGGACAATTTAGAAAAGATGGAATTCCTTATATCCATCATCCATTAAATGTAGCCCAAAAAGTAATAGAATTCAAAAACTCAAAAAGTTTAACAACACTAATCATTTCAGCTTGTCTACACGATACTTTAGAAGACACAAATACAACATATGATGACATCGTCAAAGAATTTGGATTACTAGTAGCAAATATTGTAAAAGAGCTAACAAACGATCCAAAAACAAAAGAATCTCTAGGAAAACAACAATATTTGGCTCAAAAAATGAGTGAAATGAGTAGTTGGGCACTCGTCATAAAATTATGTGATCGATTAGATAACGTCCAAGATTTAGTTCCTTGTAATCAAGAATTTAAAACACGATATATCAGAGAAACCATAGGAATATTGACAAATTTAATAAAAAACAGAACTCTATCAAACACCCATAAAGCAATTATAGAACAAATCATTCATACCCTATTTTGGGTATGCCAAAACGAAGACCTAAAAAAAGAAATCGATGAACTCCATTCCCTTTTCACAAATCATCAAAAAAAGTATGAAAAAAGATTTCCATACTAAATTCCTCAAGTACTAAATTATTAACTCCGAGCGGCACCATCCACTGATAATATCTCTCCAGTTACATAAGAAGCCATATCACTTGCCAAAAACAAAAATGCATTCGCAATATCTCTTGGTTCCCCAATTCTTCCAAGTGGAATCGTCTTAATCAAAGGTTCAATCATTTCTTTAGGTAGCGATTGAACCATATCTGTTGCAGTAATCCCAGGCGCTACCGCATTCACACGAATACCATAAGGGGCAAGCTCACGAGCAAGAGATTTCGTCATTCCATTCACAGCAAACTTACTAGCAGGATATCCAACTCCAGAAGGTTGTCCATAAATACTTACCATTGAACTCGTATTTAAAATCACCCCACCCTTTTCTTTCATACCAGGAACAACTGCCTTTACCATATTAAAAATTGCATTCACGTTTAAATCCATAATTCTAGAAAAATCTTCTGATGTTGTCTCCTCTATTTTTTTATTCGCTGAAATTCCAGCATTATTAACCAGAATATCAATATAACCATACTGAGATCGTATCTCGTCAACAACACGAGAAACCGATTCAAAATCATTCAAATTTGGATAATATCCATTTACTGAAAATCCTTCTTTTTTTAAAACTTCAATAGCACGCTCCACAGTCTCTTTTTTTGAACCAAATAAAATAACACGCGCCCCATTCTCGAGGAACACCCGAACAGTCTCTAAACCAATTCCACGAGTTCCACCAGTAATAAGCGCTACACGATCCTTTAACATATCATCCCTCCTACTATCATTATAACAAAATCATCTACAAATTCAACCGTTTTTTTAACTCTTCAATAATTTCATCAAAATAAAAAATGAGTAAACCAACCAATATCACAAGTGATAGAAAAAAACAAATATAAGATAATATTGGGAACGTTATCACATGAAATAAAAGCAATAAAACGGGAAACAAAAGCAACAACAAATTCAATAAAACAAAACTAAAATAATTGACAATATAATTATTCTTTAAAACAATAAATGTAATCGAATTAAATAAAAGCTCAAAAATACAAATCGATGGAATAATAAAATTAGGAATCACATGATATCCTGTCCCCAAATACCACAAAAAAGATAACACAACAAAAATAAACCCATACTGTAAAAAAAGTCCCAATACATTTTGTCTTTTTTTTAAAGTAAAATAAATAATGATATAATTGGTAAACAATCCACCACCAACAAACCAAGTATAATAAAATTGTTTACGAACCAAAAATTCAATAAACCCCACCAGCAATACAACCATAATAGACAAAAACAACAATAATTTAAGTAAAAAAGAACCAGTTTTATATCGTACATTGGAAGGAAACACAGAAGACGATTTTCCGCTTAATCCATTCTGACACAAAGGACATAACTCCTCAGTGGTTACAAACTTTATTTGACAATTCTTACACGTTTTCACTTTAGTCAACCTCACTTACATTGATAACCATAGAAATTCCCTGTTTCGAAAAATAATTACAAAAGTTTTTAATAATTTCATTATATCGATATTTAGAAGAAATACCAATCGATAAATCATTTTCAAATGAACAAAAAACAAATTGAAAATGATCTGTAGAAGTAAATGCATTTACATTTTCAATATAAGGAACAAATTCTGAATCAAAAACCATTTTTCCTACATTCGATACACAACTCGTACTCATCCTAGAAGAAAATAAATCAATCACATTCAATACCAAATTTTTAATGCACAATGGAGCCAAACGACAAAACATATTTTGCTCAAAAGCCACCATTTGATTCACTCTCTCCATTAACTTTTCCAACACCAAATTCTCTTTTAACTGTTTATTGACAGAAGCTACAATATCTTCTAATGTATCATTTCTACTACGAAATTGATAACAAATAGAAGTCATACCAAAATAATTCTTAGAAGATGACGATTTAAAGTATTCCCTCAAATCAACAGGAATCTCAATTTTAATCGTTTTCTTTAAATCTCTCTCTGACATCACGGCCTTACAAGAATCAATCAAAACGGCCACCATAAATGAAGTCAAAGTAGCATCATAATCATGCGCCATTTTTAAAACTTCCCTTACATCAAGATGCGCTTCTAAATAACGAGTTCGGTTTTTCAACTTTTTAGAAGAATATGTATAAATAGATCCCCTTTTTTCACCTGTTTTTTTCATTTTCTGATAATACTTCAAAAAACTATCTTCCGATTTTTCCATATAAGAACTATCCGTTGTAACATGAAAATCCATCCCATTTTTTAACTTTAAATAAAACATCACCAATGACTGAAAAAACAAAGCACATCCTCTTCCATCTGATAAAATGTGAGAAGCTTCTAAATTGATTCTTTTTTGATAATAAGAAACACGATATAAAAAATCATTACTATTATTATATATTCGAAAACAAATAGGTAAATTCTCCTTGGTTACTTTACTTCGATTTTGAGCTTCCTCTAAATAATACCAAAAAAAGCCCTTTTTCAAATGAACATTAAAATTGGGAAAAAGAAGAAGTGCTTGTTCTAAGGCTTGATCCAATATAGCTTCATCAACCTCTTCCTTTAATGTTACAGAATATCGAAAAACATTTTGAGATTGTTTATGAGCAATCGAAGAAAAAAACTTACCAACATTATCTAATTTATACCATTTTTTCATAAGTCACCTCTAAATTTTATTATATTTCAAAACCTTTTTTTGGTTATTATATTTCACTAAATCAAATTTTACTTTTCGTTTTTTCCCCTAAAAATAAACCAATTGGCATATCATTTTCTAAAATATATTCCCGCTTATTTAAAGGAAGTGGCAACTCTATAAACTTTTCATCAAAATTGTATAGTTCCTCATCAAACCTCAAATAAGGATCACATTGATTCTTTAACTGTTCACTAAAATAAGCCTTATGAAAATCATAATAATATACAGGACTTGAAGCAGACTCTATATGATAAAAAGCTTCCCTTAAATAAGTCAAAACAGGCGCTTTTTCCTCATTTTCTGCCACTTTTATCCGATAATAATCCTTTAAAATAGAATAAATTTGATCTTTATAAGAAGCTACCAAATCAGAGTGATTCTGACGTTCCCCACTTTTTGATAAAAATAAAATCTCATCCATAACCGTTATCAAACGACGCGCTTTTGACAGATCTCCATCCAATGCTCCCAATTTTTGAATGACAATGTCAATATCATGAGTAGAATACCCATAAAGAAGTACATCTGCCCCAATTAATTCAGCAATAAACTTTACCAAAAGTGTTTCTTCAGAATAAGTACGAGTAATTCCACTGCCTCTCTTTTCAAAATATTCTTCACTTAATATCTGTGTCATTCCTTCTGTTAAAGAGTTTCCAAATACAGAGATCTGTAACTGTAAAACATCAAACTTATTAAATCCACTATCTCTTCCATTACTAGAAAACAAATGAATTCCTTCATGCTCTAAAGCAGACTCATCTCCTAAGCCATCTCGTTCTGCTGAATTATTCATGATAATACAATCTAACTGTGGATCATAGCTAGCGATAATATGTTTATTTGAACTAGAGACCTCATGAATATGCAGATTCTTCAAGTTATAATACGAATCATCTTTACTAAGATATGGATTCTCTTCCAAATAAGTAGAATATCGTTCAAAAAAAACACGTTGTTCCTCTGTTAAATTAGAATTTTCTTTTACTCCACGATAAATCAATTCTTCCATAGAAACAGAAGTTGGAACAATGGTAAGTGCTCTACCAATCGGATCTCCTAAACTATAATTACAGGTAAATCCATTTGCTAAAACCGTTAAAGCAAGGGTCGTCACAACTGTAATTTTAAACGTACGAAAACTCATAGAACCAATTTTTTCTAAAAAACTTTTTTCTTGTTTCAAAGAAGGGATCTTTCTGGTAACATGATATTTCATCAAAAAACGATTTAATCTTTCTTCATCATAAAAAAATAATCCCCTAATTTCTTTTATGAATGAACTTCTTTCAATATCACTTTCCAAACATTTTTTTTGAAGTGATATAATCATAGCATCATCTAGTAAACTTGGATAAACATTTTTTAGCTGTTCTAACAGAGTCAAAATTTGCTCTTTTTCAAAATTTTGTGCCACAGAAATCCCTCACAATCTAACTTAGTATATCACGTTAAAATCTATTTGTAAACCAAACAAAAAATGATTCAAATCATTAAATCATTTTTACAAAACGCCTATTGAATGACACAAATCAATCGTTAACTTTTTGGCTTTTTCATTCATTTTCTGAAATCTAAAAAAAACCTTCACTACATTTTCGATTTTTCTCAAATGAACAGTTTTAGAAATATGAGATTCTTCCAATACTCCAAAACAATGATCGACAATCATATCTTTTTCTCCCTCAGTATGTGTATCTAACCAAGAAATCATGGAATCACGAAAATCTCTACTTTTCATAGATAAAATACCCAAAACAAGTTCTTCTTGTTCAATCTGCCAAGTGGACATCGAATGACAGTGCAGATTATGTTTACTAGATTTAATCACTTTATGGTAATGATTTCGAAACAGAGTACCAACAACACTATATTCTGGAACAATATGAACGTATTTTTGAATAATGTTTTGATACCTTTTAGATTCAAATTCTTGTTTTCGAAGTCCTGGACCATCATTACTATAAATTTTCTTAATTTTAAATTGTTTAATTCTTTGAATATACATTCCAGCTATGAGCGCTAAATGACCACCTTTTGAGTGTCCACCTAAAATCACATCAGAGCCAAATACAGAAACATGTTGATTCACATACTTTATTGCTTCTCTATGAGCAGGAACCGGGAAAAGATAAGCAAGACGAAAGTCTTCTTTCCAACCACTTACTTGTTCATCTGTTCCTTCAAAACCAATATATTTTAAACGTTTGGATAGATGAAATGTAACTGCCCCAAACTGTATATCATCACTAGACTGATATACATAATCAGATACCATAATATCTTTATAGCGTTTCTTCTTCATAACAATCTTTAATAATAAAATGGCTTCCCTTCTAGAACATCCCATATTTTTCCAAGATAAATCTTTTTTGAAATATTCTTTTCCTATCTCCGATAAAGTAGAAGGCAAAGAAACTTTTGAAAAATCTAAATAAGAAAGAGAAGAAAACACCATATTATCAATATCATCAAACTTTTTCTCACAAAATTTTTTATCACTATTTTTACTAACATATTGAAATAAATTCACCGTATCACCCAATCTATTTGATGATAAAATATTTGAACTTCATAATACAATCGAATCACTTCCTTTGTTATTGTATGCAACATTCATTATAGTTCCCTATTTTATAGAAAAAAAGACGGAAAATCAAGAGGCTGCTGAAAAAGTAGTAAAAAATAAAATCAGTAATTAGAAACACAATTTCTAGGTTATTGATTTTTTTCATTTTTATAGAAAAACT
>CANAXT010000037.1 GCA_947365915.1 uncultured Mycoplasmatota bacterium | reverse complement strand
TGTTACAATAGAGGCAACAGATAATATTAGAATCGATTCTATTAAATATGTTGTAATTAAAGATAATGTAAGAGGGCAAGAACAAACGATTACAAATGGAGGAAAGGTTACATTAGGTGAAGGAACGGGAAACTACAAACTCGAAGTAACAGCAATAGATTCTAGTAATAATAGTAGAACAGTAACGTCAGGAATATATAAAATAGATCAAACCAAGCCAAGTATAACAGTCCCAGAAAATACAGTATTAAAAATAACAGAAGTAACAAGTTATAATGTATTAGAAGGAATAACAGTGAGTGATAATAGTGGAGTAGAACCAACAGTGGAAACAACAGGAAGTTTGACAGCAACATTAGGAGAACAAACGGTTACTTATAAGGCAATTGATCAAGCAGGAAATGAAGAAATAATAACAAGAAAATTCACAGTAGTAGAAGCAGAAGGACCAATATTGAATTTTAGTAATGCAAGTACAGGAGGAAAATGGACAAAAGCCCAGACAATAAAAGCAACAGCTAGTGATAATAGTAATTTAAAAACATTTACATATGAAGTGATAAAAGATGGAACTTCAAAAGGAGTAAGTAATGTAAGTGTGAGTGGAAAAAGTGCAGAAGTAGATATACCTCTAAATGAAAGTGGAACATACGTAATCAAATTAAATGGAAGTGATGAATATGGAAATCCGAGCACTCAAACAAGTGGAGAATATAAAATAGATGTAACAGAACCAGTGGTAGGAAGTGTAACACCAAGTGGAACAATGGGAAGCAATGGATGGTATATAAGTGATGTAACATTTACAGTGGCAGATGGATCAGATACGTTATCAGGACATAAGAGTACGACAGTAAGTCCAACAAGTATAACAAGTAATACGAGTGGAAAAAGTGTAGTAGTAACAACAGAAGATAATGCAGGAAATAAGAAGACAGCAATATATGGACCATATAAAGTAGATAAAGATAAGCCAGAAATAACAGTAAAAGAAGCAGGAAGTGTAACAGTAAATAAAGGAGCAAGTAATGCAATACAGAGTACCTACTTTAATACACCAACATGGAGTGTGAGTGGAACAGGAACAGTAAGTTGTACAGCAACAAATACAAGTTCATTGGCGGTAGGAACGCACACGGTAACATGTATAGCAACAGGCCAGAACGGATTAACAGCGAGTGCAAGTAAAACAATAATTGTTCGAGATCCAATACAACCTAGTTTGGCAACAGGACTCATCCCAATCAAGTGGAATGGAAGTAGTTGGATAAGAGCAGATAGTGATAATGGGAGTGGATCTTATCAATGGTATGATTATAGTAAACAAATGTGGGCAAATGCAGCAAGTGTAACAAGTAGTTATAGAAATGTAGCAGTAGGAAAAACAATACCAGAGAGTGCAATAAATGCCTACTTTGTATGGATCCCAAGATATGAATATCAGTATACAAATTTAGGAACTAATTACGCAGGTGGTACACAAACACAGCCAGGCGGAATCAATATTAATTTTATAGCAACAGGTAAGACAAGTCCAAGTACAAATTACAAAATCCATCCAGCGTTTAATTTTGGAGGAACGCAGTTAGCAGGAATATGGGTAGGAAAATTTGAAACGAGTGTAGCATCTGGAACTGCATGTTCCGCACTTCCAAGTAATAGTAATTGTAATAATACAAGTCAAACTCCATATATTAAACCAAATATGAATTCATTAAGAAATATGACAATAAGTAATATGTTTACAACAGCTCAAAAATTCAGCGCGAGTGGGAACTTATATGGAATAAGTACGAGTGCAGATGCGCATATGATGAAAAATAGTGAATGGGGAGCGGTAGCATACTTAAGTCAAAGTAAGTATGGAAAATATGGAAATAGTAGTTATAGTGGAGCAAATAAAGAAGTATATATAAATAATTCTTGGACTTATACTAGTCCATATCAGTCATATACGGGGTGTAGTGCAGGAACGCCAAATGCAGGACAAAATGGTTCATGTACATATACATATGAGGAAAATGGAACAGGAACGGGAGCCTCAACAACAGGAACAATATATGGAGTATATGATATGAATGGAGGAGCTTTTGAATATGTAATGGGGGTATATAATGATACAATAAAAAATGCTGGATTTGGTAGTTTACCAAATGATAAATATTATGATAATTATACAAGTAGTAGTACAACATATTATGGACATGCATTAAGTGAGACGAGTGGATGGTATTCTGATTACGCTTATTTTGTTTTTTCGAATAGCCCGTGGTTTCAACGTGGTGGGTGCTATGGGAATACGACAGAAGCTGGATTATTTTATTTTGGAACTACAAATGTTGGTGGTAATGCGGATGACAGCACATCATTCAGGGTGGTATTGCTCGGATAAAAACAAAAAAATGTATAAAAAGCATTGACAAACATATCATTTTATTGTAATATCAAATAGAAATGAAAAAAGGAAAGAAGAAGTATCCACTTCTCACCCGATTACATATTGTTTTGGGTAAAAAGCCAATGTGAAACAAAATCTAGTTTCGATTTAATTGTGTTTTTAGAGTGGATACCTTTCGTATTCACTTTTTTATGGAGGTGTCAGGTTATCGCAAATAAAGAAAAAGATTTGTTTATTAATGAGCAAATTCGCGCAAAAGAAGTAATGGTTATTGGACCAAATGGAGAACAACTAGGAGTGAAACCAATTAAGGATGCTCTTACGCTTGCTAGTTATGCAGGTTTTGATCTTGTTTTAATGAGTCCAGGAGCAAACCCACCAGTTTGTAAAATTATGGATTATAACAAATTTAAGTATGAAAGCAAGAAAAAAACAAAAGAGAACTTAAAAAAACAACGAGAAAATAATTTAGAGATTAAAGAATATCGTTTGTCTGTATCTATTGATGTTCATGATTTTGAGACAAGACTTCGAAACTCTAAAAAATATCTTGAAAAAGGTCACAAGATTAAAGTAAGTATTCGTTTTAAAGGTAGAGAAATGGCTCATCCTGAATTGGGGCGTGAGGTGTTACTTCGTTTTGCACAATCTTTAAGTGACATATCAGTAATGGAACAAAAACCAACTTTAGATGGACGTTTCATGACCATGATGCTTATACCGAAAAAAGAAAAATAGGAGGAATATTTATGCCAAAAATGAAAACTCATAAAGGGTCTAGCAAAGTTTGTAAAGTAAGACCTGGGGGAACTGTTAAAATTGGTCATCCAGGAACAAGACATAACACAGGAAAGAAAAATGCTGCTTCTAATCGAAGTGGAAGATCAGCTTCACTTTTAAGTAAAGGTGATTACAAAAGAATTAAAGATATTATTTAAAATGTATTAAGGAGATGAAATTATGCCAAGAGTGAAAACTGGTACTGTAACACGTGCTCGTCATAAAAAGGTAATGAAACAAGCCAAGGGATATTTTGGAAGTAAACATAGACTATATAAAACTGCAAAAGAACAAGTTATGCATTCTGGAAAGTATGCATATAGAGATAGAAAACAAAACAAAAGAGAATTTAGAAAATTGTGGATTGTTAGAATTAATGCTGCATGTCGTGAAAACGAAATTAGCTATTCTAAATTTATCAATGGATTAAATAAAGCAGGAGTAACAATTAACCGTAAAATGTTATCTGAAATTGCAATTGATAATCCAGCAACTTTTAAAGATCTAGTGGACATTGCTAAAGATGCTTTAAATGGAAAAGCAACAAAAAAAGAAGTTCAAAAAGAAGTAAAAACTGAAAAAGCAGAAAAAAAAGCAGAAGTGAAAGAAGAAAGTAAAGATTTGTCAAAACTAACTGTAGCAGAACTTCGTGAAATGGCAAAAGAAAAAAAGGTAGAAGGTTATTCTACAATGAAAAAAGCAGAACTATTAGA
The DNA here is from genome assembly GCA_947365915.1 of uncultured Mycoplasmatota bacterium. GTDB lineage: Bacteria > Bacillota_I > Bacilli_A > RF39 > UBA660 > MGBC102946. The sequence continues at coordinate 9,694 of CANAXT010000037.1, read as the reverse complement.
TGCTTTAAAATAGGCTTAAAAATTAGTCTATTTTTTTTCTAATCATTCACATATTAAGTAAACCATGATATAATATACATGTAGAAGGTAGGGACAACATGAAACATTTATTGAATTTATTTTTAAATGGGAATTTAGAGGAATCTTTGATAGATGATTATCAAGAAAAAACTGGAAACATACAATATATGGAATTGCAAGAACAATATTCTTTACAAAAAGTTCTTGTTTGGTTTCAGGAACATGGACAAATAGAACGTATTTTAGGAGAGATTGATATGATTAAAGAGAAATATTTATATACTAGTTTTTCTCATGGAATCAATCATAATGAAAGGGTTTTATTTTGGGCTTATTTTTTAGTGCTTCATACTGGATTAGATCAAACATCTATTCGAATTGTATTAGATGGAGCAAAATATCATGATATTGGAAGAAGAAATGATTTGTTGGATCCAAAACATGGTGCTAGAAGTGCTGATATGATTGGGACTGTAGTCGATGATCCTATTTACCAAGATCCAAAAAATTTGAATTTATTAAAAGGTATTGTGGAATTGCATTCACAATCTGATAAAAATGCTTCAAAAATTATGAAAAAATATAAAATTGAAAATGAAGAATTATTTGATTTGTTATTTCGAATTTTAAAAGATGCAGATGCTTTGGACCGAGTACGACTTACTTATATGAAAAAACGTTTTTCCGCACTTAATCCAAATTATCTTAGAATTCCTGATTCGAAAAAATTATTAAAAGCAGCACATTCATTAAATGAATTTTATGAAAAGCATAAAGAAGTAACGAAAGGAAAATCCTATGAAAAATTTGTATATTGATTTTGATGGTGTTATCGTAGATTCTATTCGAGTAACATATGATATGTTAGATCGGTTAGAAATAGACAGAAATGATGGAGAAAAAATGGGAGAATTTTATGAAAATTTGAATTGGAAAAAGATTCTTTCTTTGACACCGATTATTAATGATAGTTTTAGTTGTATTAAAAAATTGTCTGCATCAGGAAAATTTAATATTGCTATTTTAACACATGTGAATTCTTTGGATGAAGCGATTGCTAAGATCAACTATGTTCGTAAATATGTAAATGAGGTAACCGTAATACCTGTTCCAAGAGAACTTCCAAAGTCAAAGATGTGTTTAACAAAAGAGTCAATTTTGGTTGATGATTATTCTGGAAATCTAGTAGAATGGGAAAAAGCAGGTGGAATTGGGATTCAGTTTTCTACTGATGTGACAAAAGACAAAGGTTTTCCAGTGATTGATCGGTTGGATGCTTTATTAGAGATGAAATGATTTTTTAGAAAAAGGTGATTCAATGAAGACTTGTGCCATTGTCTATAATCCAAATAGTGGAAAAGGGAAAAAAAACAATCATTTTGAAAAAGATGTTTCTACTATTTTAAAGAAAAAGAATTATGAATCTGTTTTTTTTGCAACAACAAAAGCAGGGGATGCTACTCGTATTGTATCAGAACTTGATGATTCTTTTTCACTTGTCATTGTGGCTGGTGGTGATGGAACTTTAAATGAGGGAATTACTGGAAATTTAAAAAGGGAAAAAAAATTGCTTCTTGCTCAATTACCAGTAGGAACAGTTAATGATGTTGGAAGTATGTATGGTTATACAAAAAAATATAAAAAAGATTTAGAAATGTTATTAAATGGAGCTGTTAAATCAGTTGATACTTGTTTGATTAATCAGACTCCATTTGTTTATGTTGCTTGTTTGGGTAATTATGTTGATGTTTCTTATGCTACTCCTAGAAAATTAAAAGAGCGATATGGTAAGTTTGGATATGCTTTATATGCGTTTAAAAAATTCTGTAAAAAAATAAAACATTATGACATAAAATATGAAATAGATGGAGAAAAGTATGAGGGAAGGTATGCATTTATATTTATTACTAATAGTAGTCGTGTAGCAGGAATTAGTAATATTTATCAGGATGTAAAACTGAATGATCAGATGTTTGAAGTTGCTTTTTGTAAAGCGAAGCGTAAGGGAGATATTATTCGTATGATTCCGTCTTTGCTTACGATGAGTATTAAGAATGCACCAGGAGTTACTTATTATCGGACAAATCATTTAAAAATTATGTTTGAAGAGCCTTTAGAAGAGTCTTGGTGTATTGATGGAGAAGAATTTTTTTCTAATGAAAAAATATTTGAGTTTAATATTGAAAATGAAATGGAAATGTTAGTTCCATTAAAAAACATTCGTAAATTATTTAACGAGGAGTTGTAAGTATGAAAATTGGAATATTTGATTCTGGAATAGGTGGAATCAATGTTTTAAAGGCGGTGATGAAGAAATATCCAAATCAGGAATATATTTATTTTGGAGATACGATTCATTTGCCTTATGGGGATAAAACAAAAGAACAATTAATGGAATTTGGGACGAATATTATTCGTTTTTTTGAGGAACAACAAGTAGATATGATTATTATTGCTTGTGGTACTTGTAGTGGAATGGTAGAGGAATATCAGAGGAAAACAGATATTCCCATTTATGATATTATTACGCCAACTGTTGCGTATGTGAAAAGTCATTATCAAAGTGTTGCTTTATTAGCTACTGGGACAACGATAGAAAAAGGTGTTTTTGAATCAAAATTGGTTAAAAATGGTGTTCAAGTTTCTCCACTTGCTTGTCCTCATTTTGTTCCTTATTTAGAGGGATTAAATGATCAAGAGTTGAATATGGATTTGGAGTTAAAATCATTAAAGAATAAGTGCTATGAAGCTGTTATTTTAGGGTGTACGCATTATCCATTATTGCAAAAAGAAATTGAGCAATGTTTGAATGTGGTGAGTGTTGATCCAGGAGTTTGCTTGGCTAATTCTATTTCGTTGGAAAATGGTGATTGTTCTCTCTTAACGATTTATATGAGTGCGTTAACTTCTACGTTACAATCCAATGTAGATCGGATGTTAGGACAAAAAACAGAATTGATTGAAAAGCGATTAGACTATATTGTAGAATCGTGATTTTTTTGTTGATTTTACTATATTTTTTGTGTTATTATGATCATGAAGGAGGTTTTTTGGGTGGAAAAAAAAGAAAAATTGGCATTTATTGTTGAAAAAAGTGATGTCATGAAATGGTTGAAATCTGAATTGAAAGAGCATTATGGTATTGATTCTAGAGCTGAGTATGGATTTTATCATCAAATTAGTCATCTTTATGTTGATATGAATGATTATAGAAAAGCAATTTCAGCTGGTTTTGAATTTTCAGCAAAAAATGATGGATTAAGAGGGATATGTTGGGTTGATGTACATAATGATGCTCAGCCTATAGGATATATTCCAATTATGTATGGATTATTACCTCAAGAAAGATCTAATGATATATTGGAAAATTTTTCTCGTTTTGTGGAATATCCAGTTCGATTTTATCCACAAGATTTGAAAGCTTATCTTTTTGGTTTAAGGAATTATTGTGGAGTGGATGGTAGTTTTATGAAATATTATTAGGAGGATCATGCATTTGCAATTTTTGTGAAAGCACCATTTAAAGATCATGAATTAATGGTGCAACGTTGCAAAGGTTTTAATCTTTCGAATGATAAGTCACCTTTTATAAAGATTTATTATCCAGAGTGTGATCATTCACTTATGATTGATCAGGAAAAAAGAAAAAAGGAAGTATTGGAACAACAAAAATCATATTTTGGATATTCGTTATTTCATAGTATTTTATATTATCCTGATGGTGTTAGTATAGCTCCACATAATACTTATTTTAGAACTGGTCATAGGTGTTGTAGTCATAGTGCTAAAGTAGAATTGGAACATACTGAAGTTTCACAAAATAAGTCTATTATGAAAGGTACTTTTGTGGCAGAGGATCAACAAAGGATTCCGCATTCTAATCAGTATTGTAATGTTACGGATAGTGGGCAATTTCAAAGTGAATTTGCATTTATGAAAGATGGCGTTTCGATATCTACTGATATTCATGTTGCAAGGAGTATTGAAGGTATTGATTTCGATGGTCAAAAACTTAGGGATGCATTTTTTACTTGTCTATCGGGAGATGGTAGTGAAGGAAATGTTCATTGTACTGAATATTTTGTAACAATAGCAAATGGTACTAGGTTGTTACATTATTCTTTAGAATTTGATTCATTTGAAATTTTTGATTTGCCTTCAAATTGGTTTGTTGATCAAGGCCTTTCTTTAGATACAATCGGTTGTCCAAAGGTATTTGATGATTATGGTTTTGATCATCATGATCCAGATTTAAAAGAAGTATATGAAATATTAAATTCTAGAAAAAAGTCAGGTATTCAGAAAGTATTTGTAAAAACAGGAAAATAGATTACTGTTTTTATAAATTACTTGATTTTTTTTTTATTTTGTATTAGAATAAGCAGTCAAAAAGGGGGATTCATATGCATTTTGAAAGAAATAATCCATATGATCATAAGAAGTGTTCTTTTTCAAAAACGTTAAAATCAGTAGTTACAATTGTATTGGTTGCTGGTATTGTGATTACTGTATCAACAAGGCTTAAAAGTCAATTTTTAATGAAAGAGGTAACTGAAACTTATATGGAAACGATTAATCAATATCAAACGATGATTTCTACAACAGCTCAATTTTTTAAGGAAATGAATGTTCAAACACCTGAGGACTGTTTTCAACTTTATACTGATTTATTGTGGAAAGGATATTTTTCAAATTCTAGAAATTATGTTTATAATGAAGAGGATCAAAATAATATTATTGGATATTATGGAGCGCGCCTTGCAACTGGATATGGAGATTGTAAAAACAATGAGGATTTTTTTTGTAACTTATTGAATGCGTTAGGTTTTTCAGCGCGTCAAGTTGTTGGATTTTTTTCTGATTATGATGAAGATGGTTTGTTATTAGAAGAACGATTATTTGGTAATCATGTGATTACTATGGTAGAATATAATGGAGAAGAATATTATTTTGATACTACGAATTGTTGTGTTTATGAGAAATCTACTTTAGGTCATGTTCATAATGATACTAGGGGACTATGTGTCAGGTTAAAACCAATTTCTAGTTATATGTGTGGATATAGTGATATAAAAGAGACAGCAGGGATTATTCATGATTATATGTTTAATGATTCTTCTTCGGAATCTAATGTTGATAAGGTAGATTATTCTAAAGTATTGGTTTTACGAAAGTCATTGGAACCAACGTTGCAACAAATTGTAGAATCTATTGAAAATGAGGGATAATATGGATGGAGTATTGGTTGTTTATAAACCATCTGGCATGACGAGTAGAGATGTTGTAAATCAGGTAGGAAAAGTGTTGCATACAAAAAAAATTGGTCATACAGGAACTTTGGATCCAATGGCTTCTGGGGTCCTTGTTTTGTGTGTTGGAAAAGCGACAAAGTTGGTAGAATTACTTACTGCAACTGAAAAGGAATATGTTGCACAAGTAACTTTAGGAATGAAGACAGATACTTTGGATATTACTGGTACAGTATTAGAAAAAGAGGATTTTTCAGTAACTGAATTACAGGTAAAGAATGTGTTATCTTCAATGATTGGTACGTATGAACAGGAAGTTCCTTTATATTCTGCGATTCATGTGAATGGGAAAAAGTTGTATGAGTATGCTCGCAATGGGGAAGAAGTAGAGTTACCGAAAAAAGAGGTTACGATTTCAAAGTTGGATTTGATAGAAATGAATGGAAAGGATCTGTTTTCTTTTTGTACTACAGTAAGTAAGGGAACTTATATTCGGAGTTTGGTAAGAGATATTGCTTTTAGGCTTGGAACGATTGGTGTTATGTCTAAGTTAGAGAGAACTAAACAAGGTAATTTTTTGTTATCTGATGCTTATACGTTAGAACAAATTGAAAATGGAGATTTTGTTTTATTGTCTCTTTTAGAGGTGTTAAAAGATTATAGGACAATTGTTGTTGATAAAGAGTTGGAGCGTAAAATAAAATATGGTCAGTTATTAAAGCGAGAGTTTTTAGATTCTGTGATTTTGTTTGTGAATGAGGATAGGGTTCCTTTGGCGCTTTACCAAGTATATGAAAAAGATAAGGAGTATTTAAAACCATGGAAAATGTTGTGAGAGGATTTATTAGTCCTAGTGGAGTTATGATTCGTGTTGCTCATACTGGATTTGAAAATTGTAATGAGGTAGAAATGATAGCTGAGTCGATTTGTAGAAATATTGAGCATGTTTCTGGATCTTTTGATGTTTGTTATCAAACGTATTTGGTTGAAGTATCTGGATATGTTTATGTTGAGTGGTGTGAAGATTCAGAAGTTGTTCAGATCGAAAAACCAAGTGTTGTTACGGAAGCGCAGCAGATGGTACTTATGCGTATTATGGGAAAGAGTAAAGGTGTTCAAAAGTTATTGAGATTGTAGAAGATATTGTTCTTTTTAAGTTCAATATTTTTTTTCAAAAGCATACAAGAAAACATACAGAAAAACATACAAGATGATTGATTATATATTTGAGGGATGTTATAATATAATATAATATATAAGATTTTGAGGTGATACTTATGGATAATTATATACCGCCATTTGAAATAACGAATTCTATATTGGGAAAAATTTCTTCAATTATGAAGAATATTGGTAAATTAGGTAATTATAAAGATTTGAATAAAATGCCAATCTTAAGAAGAAATAATCGAATTAAATCGATTCATTCTTCACTTGCTATTGAAGCAAATTCATTATCGTTAGAGCAGGTAAAAGATGTAATAGACGGAAAACTCGTTATAGGACCACAAAAAGAAATACAGGAAGTTAAAAATGCATATAATGCTTATGCGAATATGAAGGAATTTAATCCTTATTCAATAAAAGATTAAAAAAAATCTCATGGAATAATGACATATCTAACTGTAGAAGAATCGGGCAAGTTTCGGTCTGGTGATGAAGGAGTATTTGATGAAAAGGGGAATTGCATACATGTGTGTCCACCATCTGGACAAGTAGATGTTTTAATGCATCAATTATTTGATTGGATGAAAAAAAATAAGAATAAAGTACATCCACTTATTTTGTCTTCTGTATTTCATTATGAGTTTGTGTTTATTCATCCGTTTAGTGATGGAAATGGAAGAACTGTAAGGTTATGGCAAAATGTGGTTTTATCAGATTGGGAGGAAATATTTGAATATTTACCAATTGAATCTCAAATTAAAAAATATCAAGAAAATTATTATAAAGCAATAAGCAATTGTAATAAATCTGGATCTTCAACGGAATTTATTGAATTTATGTTAAAGATGATAGATGAAACATTATTGGAATTATTAAGTAGTACTAGTGTTCAATCCAATCATATTAGTTCCTATGTGAATCGATTATTAAATGTTATGGAACCAGATGTAGCAATGACTACAACTGAATTAATGGAAAAACTTGGTATGAAATCTAGGGTTTCATTTAGAAAAAATTATTTAAATCCAGCGTTAGAAAATGGACTTGTTAAAATGACTCATTCAGATAAGCTAACAAGTAAAAATCAAATGTATTATAAAGTGTAGTTTAGGTATAATTTCAATTTAATGTGTGCATTTTAAAAATTTTTCAAAACCATATGGTTACATTTTGACAAGATTCGACTAGAAGAAGGTATACTATCAGTATAGTAAAGGATTGATAGAATGATAAAAGTAACAAATAGTAAACTAGGGGGGGGGGGCATAAAAATCAAGGTTTTACTTTGATAGAGTTGCTTGCAGTAATAATAATTATAGGAGTGATTGCGTTAATTGTGTCACCAATTATTTTGAATGTAGTTAGAAAATCTAAAAAGGCTGCTTTTGAGAGAAGTATTGATGGGATTGTAGAAGCAGTGCGTATTGATTTATCGGACGACGATTTTTTGGTTCCTAGAGAGTATTTTTATGAGGGATCAGAGTTAAGTTTATTAACAGTTTCAGATAAAAAACGGGATGAGATCGTAAAGATAAGTGGAAGAATAGATGGAAATGGATTTATATATGTAGATGGAGATGGAAACATCATTATTAATAATATTTGTAATAAAGAATATTGTGCGAATGGAAAAGAAGAGAATGTAGAGATTAGTAAGAATGAGTCTGGAGAAGTACCGGATTTAAATAGAGAAGATCCAGTGATTAGTTTAAATGGAGATAGTACGATTTATGTAGAATTAAATGGAACATATAAAGAGTTAGGAGCAGTAGCAAGAACAAAAGGTGGAGATCCTTTGGAATATACAACTGAGATTAGAAAGAATAATGAAGTTGTGACTAATATAGATACTTCAGTAGAAGGAACTTATATCATTACTTATCGGACAAGTAATAATGAGAAAACAGTATCTGTAGAACGGGAAGTAGCTGTATTAAATATGTTACCAATCATAACAATGACAGAGTCGAATGAGGTTTATGAAAAGGAAAAAGAGGTACTTATTACTGTAAGTGGAGTAAGACCAAATAAGGTAACTGGGTTTACTTATGAGATAAAGAAAGATGGACAATCAATCGAAAAAGAAAGTGTGTTAGGGTTAACCAAAACATTAACATTAAATGAAACAGGAATTTATGAAGTAATAGTAGGTGTGACAGATAATAATGGTCATAGTAATACATTAAGTAGAACATATAAGATAGATCATACGAAACCAAGTATTACAGTACCAGAAAATACAGTATTAAAAATAACAGAAGTAACTAGTTATAATGTATTAGAAGGAATCACAGTAAGTGATAATAGTGGAATAGAACCAACAGTAGAAACAATAGGAAGTCTAACAGCAACATTAGGAGAACAGACAGTAACATATAAAGCAATAGATCAAGCAGGAAATGAAGAAAGTGTAGTCAGAAAATTTACAGTAGTAGAAGCAGAAGGACCAATATTAAACTTTAGTAATGCGAGTACAGGAGGAAGTTGGACAAAAGCTCAAACCATAAAAGCAACTGCTACGGATAATAGCAATCTAAAAACATTTACCTATGAAGTAATAAAAGATGGAACATCAAAAGGAGTAAGTAATGTAAGTGTGAGTGGAAAAAGTGCAGAAGCAAATATAGCATTAAATGAGAGTGGAACATATGTAATCAAATTAAATGGAAGTGATGAATACGGAAATCCGAGCACTCAAACAAGTGGAGAATATAAAATCGATGTAGATGAACCAACAGCGCCAACAACAATGGAATTTGTGTATGGAAGTTGGAGTGGATACGATAGAAGTACATGGGCAACAGCAGATGTATATGTAGCGAATACCCAAAGTAATCCAGGCCCAACAGGGGCAACGGATACAACAAGTGGAATAGCCAAGTATCAAATATCAACAGATAATAAGAATTGGGTAGATTATGATTATACAGGAACAGGAATCTATTTATTAAGTACAAATGGAACACATACAAGATATTTTAGAGCAGTAGATGAAGCAGGAAATGTAAGTAGTTCAATATCAAGAGCAGCAAAAGTGGATAAGAGTAAACCAACGTTTACAGTAAAAAGCGATTCAAGCGTAACAGTAAATAAAGGAGCAAGTAATGCGATCCAGAGTACATACTTTAACACACCAACATGGAGTGAAAGTGGAACAGGAACAGTAAGTTGTACAGCGACAAATACAAGTAGCTTGTCTGTAGGAACTCATACAGTAACATGTACGGCAACAGGAGTAAATGGATTAACACAAAGTG
>CANAXT010000036.1 GCA_947365915.1 uncultured Mycoplasmatota bacterium | reverse complement strand
AGTAATATCGATTGCCAATGGAATTGTAGTAAGCTTACTTCCTAATATTACCAGTGACTATATAGCGAAAAAATTCGATGGAGTCAGAAGAAAAATCAATAAAACATTACAAATTACCATCTATTGTACACTTCCCATGGCAACAGGACTAAGCTTACTTGCAGTTCCTGTCTGGAATATCTTTTATGGAACCAGTGATATAGGACCAAAAGTATTTTCCTATAGCATTTTTATGACAATTTTCTCGAGCATCTTTTTAAATCTAAACGTCATTATGCAATCGGTAGACAGACTAAAAAAAGTAAACATAAGTCTTATTTTAGGACTCGCATTCAACGCATGTATGAATATCCCATTTATGCTTTTCTACCACTACATAGGACTACCAGCTTATTATGGAGCCATTACTTCCACCATAATTGGATATCTAATTACCATTACAATCAATCTTTATACATTAAAAAAAGACTTTCAAGTAAACTACAAAAAAACTTGGAAACATACAGGATACTGTTTAATCGCAAATATTGCAATGTCATTTGTCATTTTATTACTTGAAAACATCATTCCAATCACAGGAAATAGTAAACTCTATTCCCTTGTAGTAATCTTCTTTTATTCCATTTTAGGTGGCATTGTATACCTATTTATTACATGGAAAACAGGAACCATAACTACTGTATTTGGTAAAAATATTACCCAGAAAATACCACTCGTAAGAAAAATAGTAAAAAGATAAATTATAATAAAAAAGTAACATTTTATAAAAATATATTTTGTTTTTGTGAAGTGTGTGTCAATCACACACTTTTTCATAAAAAAATTTTAAAATAATATATTGAAGTAGGGTGATGTCAATTGCCAATATGGATTATTTTAATTATTGCAGTAAGTCTTAGTATGGATGCCTTTTCATTATCATTAGCTTATGGGACTTTAAACATGAAAGAAAAAGACCAAAAAGCATTAGCGCTCATTGTAGGAATCTATCACTTTTTAATGCCTTTACTAGGGATGTTTGTAGGAACAATTATTTTAAAAATATTACCAATGAATCCTGACTGGATTGTATTCATTGTACTATTTTTTATTGGATGCCAAATGATCATAGAAAGTTTAAAAGAACAAGAACAAGTAAAAAAAATGTCTAAAACAGAAATGATTCTCTTTGGACTTGCTGTTAGTATTGATAGTTTCTCAGTTGGAATTGGGATCAAATCAATGACAAACCATTATTTTTTGTGTGCCTGCCTATTTTCAATTACTAGTTTTTTATTCACAACATTAGGACTTCATTGTGGAAAAAAAGTACATCAAATACTAGGAAAAATATCTACTATGATAGGTGGAATTGTACTAATCATACTAGGAATTATCTATTTAATATAAAAATGTTAATTTTTTAACACTTTTTTTTATAAAATGTAGGTGTCCTTCCTACTTTTGTTGAATAATATTAGTAGGAGAAAAAATATTACTATACCTTGACAATAAAATCGCACTCTATTATAATGTAGTTGTATTTTTTCTACTTAGAAAGGAATAAAATATGGAAAAAATATATGGATTAAGATATGATCCAACGTTTAAAAAAATTTATACGCGAAAAGAATTATTAAAAAAACTAATGAAAGATATTTTTCACGAAAGCATAGGTCCATTTTGGTACAGCAATAAAGAATTAACAAAAGAAAATAAAAATTTAAGGTATGGAGTTAGTGACATCGTAATTGAAACGAAAACAAGAATTATGATTATAGAACTACAAAATATTGATTTAAAAAATCTAGTAGAAAGAACCAAAATGTATATCTCTGGCTATTATACAAGACAGAATCCGGGAAAAGATTATAAAAAAGTAAAACCAGTAGAACTATATCTATTACTAAATTATAAAGAAGGCGAGCCAAGAGTTTTAAAAGAATATGAAGAAATGGAAAAAACAATGGGTGAACAATTCGGGAATTTATCAAAAATAAAAATCTGGAATATTAAAGAAGCACTGAAAGAATATGGATCCATTGATTATGATTATGCTCGATTGTTTAATTTAGATAAATTTGAAAAATATAAATCAAAAAAAATCTTAAAAGAACTAGAAACAAAATTTGAAACAATAATAACAGAAATCAAAAAATATAATATGAACTTATCAACATACAGAAGATTGGAGGAAATAGAGAAAATGGAAATGTCATTTGAATTAGCAACTTCTATGATCAAACATGATGCAGAAGAAAAAGGGATCAAGATTGGAGAAGCCAAGGGAATTTTAAAAAATCAAATAGAAACAGCGCGCCTTATGTTAGCTGAAGGAATGAGTATAGAACAAATATTGAAATTTACAAAATTAACAAGAGAACAATTGAATCAAGAATTTAATAAAAACAAAGCATTCAATGAAACAATATGAGTGGATAACAACACTCTTTTATTTGCGTTTTTTTTAAAATCATAATATAATAAAGATGGTGATAATATGTTAGTAAATATGAAGGAAATGTTAAATAAAGCAAAAATAGAAAAATATGCAGTGCCACATTTTAATATCAATAACTTAGAGTGGACAAGATTTATCTTAGAAACTTGTAATGAACAAAACAGTCCTGTTATTTTGGGTGTAAGTGAAGGAGCGGCTTCTTATATGGGAGGATACACAGTTGTATCAGCAATCGTAGCTAGTCTAATAAAAGAACTAAATATTGAAATACCAGTTGCTCTACACCTAGACCATGGAAGTTCCGTAGAAGTGTGTAAAAAAGCAATAGAAGCAGGATTCACATCGGTAATGTTTGATGGATCAAAATATCCATTAGAAGAAAACATCGAAATGACTGGAGTAGTAGTAAGCTATGCTCATCAAAGAAATATAACCGTAGAAGCTGAAATCGGATCCATTGGAGGAGAAGAAGATGGAATTGCCAATGAAACAATGTATGCAACCGTAGAAGGCGCAATTCAACTATCGAAAACAGGAATCGACTTTCTAGCACCTGCCCTAGGAAGCGTTCATGGATTATACAAAGGAGAACCAAAACTAAACTTTGAAAGAATGTTAGAAATTAGCCAAACAACAGAACTTCCACTTGTATTACATGGAGGAACAGGAATACCAGACGAACAAATCAAAAAAGCAATCGCATGCGGAATCAGTAAAATCAACATCAATACAGAACTACAAATTGCCTGGACAAAAGCCGTAAGAGAATTTTTAGAAACAGATAAAAACGTATATGACCCTAGAAAAGTAATCAAATCAGGAGAAAAAGCAATCAAAGAAGCAATCAAAACAAAACTAGAATTATTAGGAACAATAGAACAAAAATAGGACAAATGCATATAAATATATTAAATAATGGAGGTTTTATATGAAGAGAATAAAAGTGATAGGAAAACAAAAACTAACAGGAACCATTTCTATTAGTGGTTCAAAAAACAGTGCAGTCGCACTAGTTCCAGCCTCATTACTCTCTGACGAAGTAGTGGAAATTGACAACATACCAAACATTTCAGACATTGATGCCCTAAGTGAAATTCTAGAATACTTAGGAGCCAAAGTAACCCGTAAAGGAACAAACATGAAAATAGATTCTTCTAATATCCAAAACCGTGAAATTCCAGAAAAAATTTCTAAAAAACTAAGAGCCTCTTATTACTTCATGGGAGCACTACTTGGCAAATATAAACGAGTAGAAATGTATTTCCCTGGAGGATGTTCTATTGGAGAACGTCCAATTAACCTTCATTTAAAAGGATTTGAAGAACTTGGAGCCAAAGTAACAAGAGAAGGAAACAAATACATAGTAGAAGCAGATGAACTAAAAGGAGCCAATATTTATTTAGATATCGCATCAGTAGGAGCAACCATCAACCTCATGTTAGCAGCAACCCTAGCCAAAGGAACAACCATCATAGAAAATGCAGCCAAAGAACCACACATTGTCAATGTAGCAACATTTCTAAACCAAATGGGAGCATCTATCACAGGAGCAGGAACCAGTGAAATTCATATCCATGGAGTAGAAAAACTATCAGGTTGCTTTCATGAAGTAGTTCCAGACTATATCGAAACAGGAACATACGTAATCGCAGGAGCATTATGTGGAGAAAACTTAAAAATCGAAGGAGCAATACCAGATCACATAGAAGCACTAACATCAAAACTAAAAGAAATGAACGTTCCAATCACAATTGGAAAAGACTATATTGAAGTAAGCAAAGGAGAACACTATAAAGCAGTAAACATAAAAACTGCAGTATACCCTGGTTTTCCAACTGACTTACAACAACCATTTATGACATTACTAACCCAATGTGAAGGAGCATCAAAAGTAGAAGAAAATATTTTTGAAAACCGATTTATGCATATTCCTTACCTAAATCAAATGGGAGCTGATATTAAAACAGAGGGCAATACAGCCACAATAAACGGAATGACAGAACTAAGCGGAAGCATCGTAGAAGCAACTGACTTACGTGCAGGAGCATGCCTAATCTTAGCCGCTTTAATAGCAACAGGAGAATCAACAATTAATAAAGTAGAATACGTATTAAGAGGATATGAAGGAATTATTGAAAAATTAACAAAAGTTGGTGCTAAAATAGAACTAGAAGAAATAGAATAGTAGAGAAATCTACTTTTTTCTTTGGAGGAATCATTATGAACCTAAAAAAAATATTTATTATCTCAATTATATTATTATCTATATTCTTAATTTACTTAACTACAATGGACAAAAAAGTTTACTTTCTAGCACTCGGCGACTCTACCGCTCTTGGAGACAAACAAACAAGTTACCCAAAATTAATTACCAAATATCTAGAAAAAAAAGACTTACTAGAAGAATCAAGACTGGAATTTATACAAGACGACATGCGTATTACTGACTTAATTCGAGATATCGATGACAACAAAAAAACAGAAATTAATGGAAAAGAAAAAACAATAAAAAATGCCCTTATAAAAGCTGATTTATTAACCATATCAATCGGAAACGAAGAACTATTCTATAAACTAAAAACAGAAAAACCAAATAACCTTTATAACTATATTGACGAAATGATGGAAGATATGGATAAACTATTAGAGCGAATCAAAGAATATTGTAAAGAAGATATCTTTCTATTAGGATACTACAACACATTTTCAAATCAAATGGAAGAATACATTCACTATGCCAATCAAAAATTAGAAAGACTATCAAAAAAATATAAAATACATTATGTAGACTTAAGCAAGTTAAAAAATACTTCTCAAGAACTAGAATTTGGAAAGAAAAACCAAGAAACCATAGCCAACATATTATTGCCACTAATTGAGAAGAGCGTCATCTTAGACGAATAAAATTTGTAAAATCACACAAAAGTGATATAATATAAAAAGAGGTGATAAAATGGAAGAAAACAAAATTGTTCCAAAAGTATTTATGTGGATGTTTATTGGATTACTCATTACATTTGGTGTAGGTGCTTTTGTAATGAACAATGAAAATATGTTATACAATATTTTTGAATCAAGTCTCTACATTTGGCTTTTTGTAGCACAAATTGTAGTAGTCATATTCTTAAGTGCTAGAATTCATAAAATGAAAGAACAAACCGCTACAATCCTATTTTTACTTTATTCAGGTCTAACAGGACTTACCTTTTCATCCGTATTTGTAGCATTTGAATTAAATTCAATTCTAATGGTGTTTGGAGTAACCGCACTCTTATTCGCACTATTCGCAAGTTTTGGTTACTTCACCAAAATGGATTTAACAAAAATAGGAACATACCTACTAATGGGATTACTCGGAATCATTATCGTATCAATAATTAACCTTTTTGTAGGAAATTCAAGCCTAGATTTAATTTTATGTATTTTAGGAGTTGTTATTTTCATAGGTTACATTGCCTATGACATGCAAAAAATAAAACTATATTCAACCATGATGGACAGTGAACATAAAGTTGCCATTATATGTGCACTAGAATTATATTTAGACTTTATTAACCTATTTTTACGTTTACTTCAACTTTTCGGAAAAAATAATGATTAAAAATATTGATTTTTCAAACAATTATTGTTATACTATATCAGTAATATTTCTATGACAAAAACTTGTCATGGCGGAAGGAGCGAAAACATGAAAAAAGGAATTCATCCAGAATACGTAGATACAAAAGTAACATGTGCTTGTGGAAATACCTTTACAGTAAAATCAAACAAAGAAGAATTACACTTAGAAGTTTGTGACAAATGTCATCCATTCTTTACTGGAAAACAAGGTCAAACAGTAAAAGCAGGACGTGTTGAAAAATTTAATCGTAAATATGGTCTTAATCAAAAAACAGCTCAATAATGAGTTGTTTTATTTTTGTAGATTTTGATAATATTTATTTTTTAATAAATCCTTATGTTTACCACGGCCAACAACTTTTCCCTGATCAATCACAACAATAGAATCCGCAATTTTCATCAAACTAGGCTTATGTGTAACCATAATAATCGTATGATCCTTTTTTAAATCCTTTAAAATACCAATAATTTGTTTTGTTGTATTTGGATCTAAAGAAGAAGTAACTTCATCAAATAATAAGATTTCAGCTTTAGAAAGCAATGTTCTAGCAAGCGCAATTAATTGCTTTTGTCCACCACTAATATTTGTCCCATCCTCTTTTAAAATAGTATGATAACCCTTTTGCAAAGACATAATAAAATCATGAATTCCAACCCGTTTACAAACTTGAATCTGATGTTCCATATTAGAATCCACCAAATCGAAATTTTCTTTAATACTCATATTAAAAATAAATGGCTTTTGTGTGACAATTGCAACATTAGAAGCATATACTTCTCTACTATATAGAAAAATATCCGTTCCATCAATTAAAATCTCTCCACTATTAGGCTTATAAAGTCGTAATAATAATCGAAAAATCGTAGACTTTCCACAACCACTATGCCCAACAATTGCATATAACGTTTTCGGTTTAAAATGAAGCGTAATATCTTTTAAAATAGGTTTATTTTCATATTCAAAACTCACATGTTCAAAATCAACAATTCCAAAAATATCGTCGTTTAAAACATTTCCATCCTGAATCATATTTTTAGAATGATAATTTAAAATCTTATTTAACCTCGTAATACGAACTGAATTACTACATAAATCATTATATAAATTGTTAATACAGATATTTCCATCATAAATTTCATCATAATATCCAATAATTAAAACTAAAATACCAATAGTAATTTGTTCATGCGCCAACATAATGATTAAAATCAAATATAGTAATAACTTTCCAATATGTAACAAAGCAGGAAGTAACGCCGTTTTCGCATCATAATATTTTCTTTTACTAAAATATGCCTTTTTCCACCCTCTTTTCATAGCATTCAAATGCGTATTTAACTCATTTTTCATATCAAACGTTTTAATCTCTTTATTTCCATCTAATATCTCTCCAAAAAAACCGACAATTTTATCCTGCCATCTTCTCTGACTCAAAAGATGATAATCCCTTTTTTTTGTTAAATAATTATTTAATTGTAAATATAAAAGTGAGAAAATGAAAGCCAACAATCCCAAATAGATATTTACACTACATAATATAATAATCGATCCAATCAAATAAACGACGTTTGACAAAATATCAAAAATATTGTCATGCATACCATAAACATACCAAAGATCATTCGAAGTTGTATTAATCAAATAGGATTTGGACATCTTTTTGGTAAATTGTTCATCATAATTGACTACTTTTTCAGTTATCATTTCCTGTAACTTATTATAAGTATAATCTGCATTATGTGCATAAGTCACATAACTCCAATGATATAAAAGATTATAAATTACATAAGAAATTCCCAAAAGAATAATATAGAAAAACGTTTGATCAAAATTACGAACAGTCGCACATTCCACAATTTGTGCTACTAAAAAAGGAAGCGCTAAAGCAATTAAAGTATCCAAAATATAAGAGATTACTAATAAAGACAATAACTTTTTATTATTTGCTTTTAAATCAAAAAAGCTTTTACTAATCTTTAAATAATTTCGAATCATCAAAAAACACCCCCAATTTACTAACAGATTTTCTAGTTTGTAACCAAATATAATATTCATTATTTTTAATCAAATCATTATGCTTTCCATCACCAACAATTTTTCCATCATGAAGTACAATAATGCGATCAGCTAACTTCATCACTTCAGGCTTATGGGTAATCATAATGATTGTATGATCTTTTTTTAAATCCTTTAATAATGACATAATTTGTTTCGCACTTTCAGGATCTAAAGAAGAAGTAATTTCATCAAACAAAAGAATCTTAGAATTGGTTAATAAAGTACGAGCGAGAGAAATTAATTGCTTTTGACCTCCACTAATATTATTGCCGTCTTCCCTTAAAATAGTATGATATCCATCAGGCAAAGAAGAAATAAAATCATGAATTCCAACTCGTTTACAAGCTTCAATTTGATGATTGATATCTTTATCTACAAAATCTAGATTTTTACGAATACTCATATTAAAAACAAAAGGTTTTTGATTCACGACTGAAATCATCGAAACATAATGAGACAAATCATAATCATAAATATTGGTTCCATCGATAGATATTTTTCCACTATCTAATTGATACAATCTTAAAATCAAATTGAAAATAGACGTTTTTCCAGTTCCACTTTGACCAACAAAAGCAGTAATATGATTAGGCTTAATTTGAAAGCTCATATCATCTACAATTTTTTTATCCTTTAAAGAGAAACAAACATGATCAAATGTCAAAACGCCTTCATCAATTTTAGAAGTATCATTACCAAAACCAATTTGTTTAGAACGATAATTCAAAATCTCGTTTACCCTTTTCACAGAAACATTTACCTCTCGAATTGTAGAAGAACATTCAATAACTTTATCCAAATAAGCAATCATACTTTCAAAATATCCAATCACCAAAACCAGAACTTCCACACCAATTTTATTTTTGATCATTAACAAAACAAGAATCACATACAGTAAAATACTAAATGTATGTGTAATAAACCTGACATCATTTTCCCTTTTTACATAATATTTTCGCTTATCCATATAATTTTTAGAATATTCCTTTTGTATTTTATCTAACCGTTTATGTAATTTTGGTAACATATGAAAAGTCTTAATCTCTTGTAATCCATTTAAAATTTGAGAAAACAAATTACTATATTGATCATTACTTTGCTTTTGCTTTTCGTAATATTCATTTACCTTACGGTCATAATAATTTCGACTTGTAACATAAAGATAAGCATAGACTATAAAAATAATCGCCAAAAAAATATTATAAAAAGAAATAATAACAAAAATCAAAATTACCTGAATTAAAGTCATAAAAAACTCAGTTACCATATCAAACATATCACCAATATCAATGACATCTGCATTAATAGAATTTAATAATTTTCCTTTTGGAATTTTTTTTGTAAAATTTTCATCTACTGTAATTAACTGATTTAATATTTTTGTATTCAGATTCGTATAACAATAATGCATATTTTTTCCATAAACCTTATGATTCAAAAACAAAAATAAATGGTAGAAAAAATAAGTAAAAACAAGCATAAACAAACACAAATATACTTTATCAAAATCTCCAATAGTCGCATATTTAATAATAAGCGAAGCCACAAAAGGAATCAGTAATAAAAACATTTTATATAGAAAAGTAAAAAGAAACATCAAAGCAAAATAGTCTTTTCTAGGTTTGGCTAATTTTAAATAATCTTTGATAAAATGGAAATACTCCTTTATCATTTTTTTCACTCCTTACAACTAACCCCATTATAGCACATTTTAAAAAAAAATTTTTTGACAAAATTAATTTTATTTAACATAATGTAATACATAACAATAAAGAATATTTTTGTTTGAAAGAGCATAATAATTGTGGAAAACAAAACTTGATTTCTAAAAAATATTAGTCTATAAAAGTAGAGGAGTAAAATAAAAAAATTTTCAAAAGTTAATAAATAATAAAATAAGAGGAGCAGAATCAGCATATACCTAAAATGATGATTTTTTGATTGATTAACTACAAAACTTGGGGGTGTTATAGTATTATTTTCAATTTCTTGTAACGATCTTTTTTGAATGAAATTAATTGTCTAAAACCGATGATTATTAAGGGCTTTTATGATATAATAGATATATCTAGAAACATGAGAAAGCGAGTGATATCAATGAATAGTGGTCAAAAGCAAACTGAAAAAGAGATACAAGAAAAAATAAGAAAAGTTGATGGAGCAATGGCTCAGGAAGGAATGCCATTAACGAAAGAAATAAAACAAAAAATTTATAATTGTATAATTGGAAAGTCAACAACTGAAATAGAACGAAATAAGGTATTAGAAAAGTACAGAAGAATCTATGGATAATAAATATAAATATACTTATGAAAAGACTGCCAATTACTGTTATAAAAATACTGATGTTTTAATAAATAAACTAAATATTACAAATGAAGAGGATTTATTTAATGCCGAAAGAGAACTTGTATCTTTAAGAACTTATGAATTAAATGAAAAACCATTAAAAGGAAATTTTGATTTTAAGTATTTAAAGAATATTCATAGGTACTCAAGATGTTTATAGATGGGCAGGAGATATAAGAAATTGTAATATTGCGAAACAAGACTTATTTTGTTTAACAGAGCATATAGAATCATTTGGTGCTGATATATTTGATAAATTGAAAAAAGAAAAATATTTTGTAGATTATGATAATGAAACTACGTTAGAAAAGTTAGTAGAATTATTCGCCGATATTAATGCTTTGCATCCATTTCGTGAAGGTAATGGTAGAAGCCAAAGAGTATTTATAGAATCACTTGCCAAAATAAATGGAATAAACTTAGATCTTACAAATGTATCTAAAATGGATATGATTATTGCTAGTCATGAAAGTATTAATGGTAGTTATAAAAAACTAAAAAATATGTTTAAAAATAATAGTCATGATTTAAGTGAGGAAGAAAAATTAGAGTATATAAATATTTATTGTTCTGATGGTTTAAAAAAGATTATTGAAATATAAAAGGTTCTATAATTTCTGTTTAGTGGTAATAGGAAATAATGATATAGAAGACTAGGCGTTATAAAAACAGTAGAAAGATTATTAGATTTAAAATAGATGCATACTTAAATACATAAAACTGAATTTTCAGTTTTTTTTTGACAAAATTAATTTTATCTAGTATAATGTAGTACATAATAACAAAGAATATTTTTTTAGAATACTTTTTGTTTGACAGAACATAATAATTGTGGAAAACAAAACTTGATTTCTAGAAAATATTAGTCTATAATAGACTATAGAAAGTAGAGGTAGTAAAATGAAAGAGAAAAGAGGTTTCACATTAATTGAACTTTTAGCAGTCATAGTAATACTTGCAATTATTGCTTTAATAGCAGTACCAATAATATTAAACATCGTAGAAAAAGCCAAAAAAAGCGCATTTCAAGATAGTGCATATGGACTAATAGAAAGTGCCAAATTATTATATACAGAAAGTATATTAGATGGAGATTCCAAAGATCAAGTATTTGAATTTGGAGAAGGAAAAACAAACAATTTAAAATATAGTGGATCAGCTCCAAAAGGAGGAACCATTGTATTAACCAAAGAAGGAGAAATAGAAGTAGCGATTCATAACAACGAATGGTGTGCAACCAAAGGAAAAACAGAAAGTAAAGTAACACTAACAAAATATGAATCAGGAAAATGTGAGGTTACAAATAAACCAGATGTACCAGTAGAACCAGAAGTGACAAATGCAGATACATCAGGAGCAGAAAAACCAAATTTAAATGGCTTAGTGCCAATTAAATGGAATGGAACAACATGGATAAAAGCTGATGAAAAAAATGGAGCAGGAGCAAATCAGTGGTATGATTATAATAGTCAGATGTGGGCGAATGCAGCCTCAGTAACTGAAGAATATAGAAACAAAAATGTTGGAGAAGAAATACCAGAGAGTGCGATAAATGCCTATTTTGTATGGGTTCCAAGATATGAATATCAATATACAAATTTAAGTATAGCTCACTCAGCAACACCAGACCAGATCAATATCAATTTCATAACAATAGGTAAGACAAGTCCAAGTAGTAATTATAAAATTCATCCAGCATTTACATTTGGAAGTACCCAGTTAGCAGGGTTTTGGGTAGGAAAATTTGAGACAACAGGAGATGGAACAACACCAACAATAAAACCAAATGTAAATTCACTAGGAAGTCAAAATGTAAGTACACAGTTTGCAACAGCGCAGAAGTTTAGTGCATCAGGAAATAGTTACGGAATAAGTACAAGTGCAGATGCGCATATGATGAAGAATAGTGAATGGGGAGCAGTGGCATACTTGTCACAGAGTAGATATGGAAAATATGGAAATAGTAGTTACAGTGGAGCAAATAAAGAAGTATATATAAATAATTATTGGAATGGTAAAACTATGACAGGATGTGGTGCAGGAGTGCCAACCGATGAATCAGCAACGTCATGTCCATATACGTATGAGAAGAGCCCGGGAGGAACAGGAGCTTCGACCTCAGGAACAATATATGGAGTATATGACATGAATGGAGGCGCGCAAGAATATGTAATGGGAGTATATAATAGTACAGTAGGTTCATCAGGATTTAGTAGTTTACCAGCGTCAAAGTATTATGACAATTATACTTCAACAACAGCAACAACAGCATGTTCAGGAGGAATATGTTATGGACATGCCCTAAGTGAGACGATGGGCTGGTACTCAGATAATTACAGTTTCTTACGTTCAGATGGTCAATGGATTACACGTAGTGGTCTTTTTGGAAATGGAAATGGTGCAGGATTATTTTACCTTTCAACTTCAGACGAAGCAGGTAGTGCACATGGCTTTATATCCTTCCGTGTAACCATGATAGGGTAAACAACTTAAAACAAAAACACAAACAAGAAATGAATTCAACCTCATTTCTTTTTTTAAAAAACAAAAAAGATTCCACCCTTTACAATTTGTCATAAAAACTGACATGATAATGAAGGTGCTTTCGACATGAATGTGGTATAATAATAATAGGGAGGGATAAAATGACAAATACAATTGAAAAAGACATCGTTATCAATTCTTACTATATTGTAGATTATTTTAACAAACGAGGAAAACAAATCACAATTGTAAAACTACAAATCCTATTATATTTTTTAGAAGCCATTTATTTAATACAAAACAAAGAAGAAACTGAACTATTTGAAGAGGAATTTTATACAGAACCATATGGACCTATTACAAAGGTAATTCAAAAAACATTTAAAGGATATCAAGATATAACACCAAAAGAAATAGAAACAAACAAAGAAAATAAAAAATACATAGAAATACTATTCCAATTACTAGGAAACATGACAACTTATGAATTAGTAACCTTAGCCCATCTCCCAGATTCTCCTTGGAAAAAACATTCAGGAGAACAAATTATACCAAAACTAGAAACCAAAAACTGGTTTTCACATCTTTTAGAAATCAAACAATAGAAAGTAGGAAAAATATGGAGTATATTATCATTATATTATTAATTGCCATTCTAATTGTATCAATCATTTCACTAACAAAAAACATAAACGAATCAAATATCACAGAACGACTTGGAAAAATGGAAACAACCGTAGTAAAAGAACTAAGTGACTTTAACACAACTCTAACCCAAAACATGAACCAAGACTTCAGAAGCCTAAACGAAAGAATGGAATACCGATTAAATTTAATCAATGACAAAGTAAATGAACGACTAGACCAAAACTTTGAAAAAACCAATAAAACATTTACATCTGTTTTAGAACGTCTTTCCAAAATAGACGAAGCCCAAAAGAAAATAGACTTACTTTCAAACGATATCGTTTCATTACAAAGCGTTTTAACAGACAAAAAAACAAGAGGAATATTCGGAG
>CANAXT010000035.1 GCA_947365915.1 uncultured Mycoplasmatota bacterium | reverse complement strand
AAATTTCTCCAATTTTATTTGCTGATTTTCTTTCAAATTAATTTGCTGATCTATATTTTAGATAAAGTTCTTTCACCTTTTAACTCAAACAAAATATCACGAAGCTCTGTTGCTCTTTCAAAATCTAAATTTTTCGCAGCTTCTCTCATTTCTGATTCCACATTTTGAATTAAACTATTTAACTCTTGCTTACTTAATTTTTCTGTTTTTTTCTCTTCTACTTGACTATGATTACTAATCAACTCTCGAATCTCTTTGATAACGGTCTTTGGAACAATACCACGTTCTTTATTATATTTTTCTTGAATAGATCTTCTTCTCTCAGTTTCTTTAATCGCTAAATCCATTGCCTCACTCATTTGATCCGCATACATAATCACCCGACCATTCTCATTACGAGCAGCACGACCTATCGTTTGAATTAAACTTCGCTCACTTCTTAAAAATCCTTGCTTATCCGCATCCATAATTGCAATCAAACTAACTTCTGGAATATCAATACCTTCCCTTAACAAATTAATTCCAACAACAACATCATACTTTCCTAACCGTAAATCTCGAATAATACGAAGTCGCTCTAACGTTTTAATCTCACTGTGCAGATAAGCAACCTTAATATCTAATTTTTTCAAATAATCAGTTAACTCTTCTGCCATACGAATAGTTAAAGTTGTAATCAAAGTTCTCTCATTTTTATCAATTTGTTTATGAATTTCTTCCACTAAATTATCAATTTGTCCAGTTGTCTTACGGACCTCAATTAATGGATCCAATAACCCAGTTGGTCGAATAATTTGCTCTACTACTTCTCCTTTCTCAAGCTCATAATCTCCAGGAGTTGCGGAAACATAAATCACTTGATCCATCTTTTTTTCAAACTCAGAAAAACGTAAAGGACGATTATCCATCGCACTTGGCAAGCGAAATCCATAATCTACCAATACTTGTTTACGAGCTTGATCACCATTAAACATTCCTCTTACTTGAGGAACAGTCACATGAGACTCATCAATCACTAACAAAAAATCATTCTTAAAAAAATCAATTAAAGTTGTTGGCGTCTCACCTGGGCCCTTTAAAGCCAAATGCCTCGAATAATTTTCAACACCTCTACATACACCTGTTTCAGAAAGCATTTCAATATCATAATTGGTTCGTTCCATTAATCGTTGATACTCTAACAATTTATTTTCTTTTTTCAACTGTTCCAAACGTTCTTCTAATTCCTTTTTTATATTGACAACCGCCAATTTAAGTTTCTCCTCACTTGTAACAAAATGACTAGCAGGAAAAATACTAATACTTTTTTTGTGCTGTAAAACAACACCAGTCAAGGTATCAAACTCAGAAATACTATCCACTTCATCTCCAAAAAAATCAATCCGAAATCCTTTTCCATGTTGGCTCACTGGAATAATTTCTAAAATATCTCCACGAACTCGAAAACTACCTCTTTTTAAATCTAAATTACTTCGTTCATAAAGCATGTCTACCAACTTTTCAATAATGTAATTTCGATCAACTTCCTCTCCAGTATAAATCGTCAACATCTTCTTTTGATATTCTTCTATTTCTCCAATTCCATAAATACAAGAAACAGAAGAAACAACAATTACATCATCACGATTTAATAAAGAAGAGGTAGCAGCATGTCTCAACTCATCAATTTCATCGTTAATAGAAGCATCTTTTTCAATGTAAGTATCTGTTTTCGCAACATACGCTTCTGGTTGATAATAATCATAATAAGAAACAAAATATTCTACACGATTGTCTGGAAACAATTCTTTTAATTCTGAATAGAGTTGTCCTGCTAACGTTTTATTATGGGCAAGTACTAAAGTTTTTTTCCCGGTTTGAGCAATTACATTTGCAATTGTAAAAGTTTTTCCTGTTCCAGTAGCACCTAATAATACTTGATGCTTTTTACCACTTTTAACTCCCTCTACTAATTTTTTTATTGCATCTGGTTGGTCCCCACTTGGCTTATATTTTGATACTAATTGAAACATTTTGATACCTCCTTCTAAAATTTAAAAATATGATTTTCTACGTAAATAAAACTTTCAGAAATAATAAAAATTATTTTATCAAATTTGATAGTAAAATAACTACAATTTAAAAAAACAAAATCATTTATTACAACAATTCATTTTTTAATCTTTCATAAAAATTACAATTTTATTAATTATTGATTTTCCAATAACCTTTTTTATTTGAACCAATTCTTTCTATAGTTCTATTATTTTTTAACTCATTTAAATGTCTTGATAAAGTTCTAATAGATATACCTAATTGCTTACTCATTTCGTTTTGAGTTATACTAGGCATTTTCTCAATTAAAGCTAATATTCTTTTAGAAATCTCACTCATACTATTATCATTTTCATTAATAAATTGTTCTAATTGTTTATATTCATTAAATTTAAAATTTACTCTAATAAAGTTATCAGTAAATTCATATACACTTTTATCATATACTTTTAAAATTCTTATAATACCTGTTCCTAGTTGTTCAACTAAATCAAGATCATTAAACACTTTCATTAATTCAGGATTTCTTGGTGCTGAAAAGCCTTTTAAAAACTCTTCTTCTGTAAAATGTGGTGGTAGTCCACCTGTTGAAGTAATAGAAATATGATCTTTAAATATTTCAAATTTCGGAGGATATTCTCTCTCCCATAATGTATGACATAAAGCATTAGTTATAGCTTCTTTTGCTGAAAGTGAATCAAACATAGGAAGTTCTTTTCTATCATCAAAAGTAATTTTAGTATATACTGTATTAATCTGATCAAATTTATTAATAATATTTTTAGTAGCTTTAATAAGACAACAATGACCATAATCTTTATTTTCTATTAAATCATAAGCATCTGTACCCTTATAAGTTGCAACTTTAATAGATATATTATTGTTATCAGATAATAAATAGGCTACATAGTTAAACTGACCATCTTTCATAACAAGTCCAAGTTGTTTTAAAAAATTATCATTAATAGTAAAGCCTTTCTCCTCATAATATATTTTTAATTGCGAAAAAGTTAATTGTTGTTCTGGAGATACTATATTCCTTAAACTGTTTCTTGTTCTACTTGAAAATAAATCTTCAATTTGCTTAGCATTAAGAGATTCAACTGCACTTCCAACCCGAATAAAACATCCTTCTGGAGTCATACCTTTTTTCTTCAAATAATACGGTTTTTCATTTCCAGATGCAATACTAATATGAAGATACTTTTTATCTTCATAAGTCTTAACTTCTATTACAAACAATCCTAATATTGCAGGTTCTATATTATTTTTTAATTTATCTTTTATTTGTAGTTGCATTTCATCAATATTTGATTTGATTCCAACTATGGAAGCATTATCATCTACACCTATGTATAAATTACCACCAACTGCATTTAAAAAAGCAATTACTTCTCGTTCTAATTTTTCAGTTAAACCTTCTTTAAATTCATTTCTTAAATCTTCAACAGCATCAATCATTAACTCATCTCCATTTCTATTCTTATTATACTCCACTTTTTTAGATAATAATACTCATTTCAATAAAATTGGCATAATAAATGGCATAATAAAATTTATTAAAATTACTGACATAAACTTAATTTATTTTTTTTATGGCATAATAAATGGCATAATAAATGGCATAATAAAAAACAGACCCTTAGTGATCTGTTCAATTAATTATAATTTTTGTTATTTTTTTCTTCTACTAATTTCTTTATTGCCTCTGGTTGATCCCCACTTGGCTTATATTTTGATACTAATTGAAACATGTTACCCTTCTTATTATGACCACAGACAGAAAATTCATATCCTAACTTTTTATCTCTTTTTTTATTTTGAACTTAAATCCTCCATAAATTTACAAAATAGAAAAATCATTTTACCAACATTATTTCGCTAATTTCTTTTACAATTTGATATGTTCCTTACTTAAATATTATTGGTAAAATTTTTTATTCAAATAATTCATACCCTTTTATAATAAAATAGAAAATATTTACTGTTGATATTTCGATGAAAAAAATACCTCTTTGATTCATACTATAGTTAGTACAAACCTGAAAGGTATTTTAATTTTATGAAACTCTTCTTTTTCGAAATAAAATAAACAATACACATACAACAAGAAAACCAATAAATAAGATAAAACTCTTATTTGTACCCATTTTTTCTAACACCTGATTTTCAGTTGCATAAGCAATTTCTTTTACCTCTTCTTGTTCTGTTCCTTCATACAATAATACATATTGACCCAAATGCTGAACTGTCAATTTTATTCCACTTTCTCCTATTTTTTCATAAGGTAATAAAATCAACTCAGAATCTTTTACTTCATAAACACCTAATAATTTTTCTTTTGGATGAATTGTAATAACCATATCCATTGAAACAGAAATATCATCTACCCTTTCTCCATTCGCTTTTTCAAAATACAATTCAAAACAATCAACAACACCATCCAACTGTTTTTTTAACTCATAATCTAATGTTGACTTTCTATTTCTTAAATAAATATTCTCATCAGTCGAATTCTTTGGAAGTCTTAAACTAATTGATTCTAACACATAATTTTGATATTGAATTTCTTTATTAATATTTGGAGATGATTTTAAATTTCCTCGATGTGGATTATGAATAATCCAATCTACCATTACTGTTGTTTTACCAATATTACCAATAGAATCTTGATACCAAAACGTAAACTTTCCATTTTCCAAAAAAGTATACGTATCTTTTCCATTATTATTAATAATAGAAATATCTTTATTCAATCCCTGAATCGTAACAGCAACAGGCTGATTTGTTTCTTTCATCGTACTATAATCAACTTTTACAGTTGGTATTACTTTATCGATCCAATCCACTTTCGCTTCTATTTCATTCACATTTCCTGCTGCATCTTGAATTTGAAACTGAAATGATCCATTCTCTGTAAACGTATAAGTTCGTTTTCCACCATTATTTAAAACTGTAATTGCTTCACTTTCTGAAATAATAGAAGCAACAACATTATCATTCGTAAGTGTCTCTTTATCATAAGAAATTAATGCAGTTGGAGGGACTAAATCAATCCAATCTACAGTAGCTAGAACAACAGAAATATTTCCAGCTTTATCCTGTATTTGAAATTCAAACGATCCATTATCGGAAAACGTATATGTATCTTTTCCATCATTATTCAAAATAGTAACTTCTTCTGAAAAATCTTTTAAAGTCGCAACAACTTCATTTCGAGTGGATTTCACAATATTATACATCACATTAGCTGTAGGAGCAATTTTATCAATCCAATCTACCATTGCTGTAGTCATTCCTGCCACGCCATCTTCATCTACAAATTCAAAAGTAAATGTACCATTTTCTGTAAACGTATACGTATCACTTCCATTATTATTAGTAATAGTAATTGGAGTACTTGGTGAAACCAATTGCACAATCACATCTTGATTAGTACACTCAGTACTACTATATTGTAAACCTGCCATTGGTTCAGGATGTTGTGTAATATCCTGATAAAAATTAAACATTCTAGCACCAATAAAACTTCCTCCTCCTGCAGTAGATGTTTTCACACCAACAATTTTTACATATTGCACTTGAGGCGTATCTTCAAATTCAAGTGTCTTAACATCATCATTATTTTTCCATACTGGATGACTTATTTCTGTAAAATCAGTTCCATTTTGACTGACTAAAATACTTCCTTCTAATATTTTTCCATTTCCTCCTCCTGCAGGAACATAATCCATAGCAGACAACATAATTGGCTTATCAAACTTAATAATAATATATTTAGATTGATCTGTACCATTCCATGCACTATGCCATCTTGTATTATAATTTCCATCAATCGCATTAACTGCATGTCCTTGATTACTAGTTGCTTGAGTTGAAACACCTGCAATAGACAAACGAGATACTGGTACATACTTTCTTGTATCAGATTGATTATCCTCTGTGAATTGATAAATTTTAGAAACACTTGGTAAACTAGTTCCTGTTGCACCTACTCGAACTTCAACAGACACATTACCAGTTAAATCTGGTAACGATTTTTGATAAGAATTCCAAGAATCTCCTTCTTTCAAACGCCACTCCATCGTTGGAGTTACACCAACAACACGATTTTCTAAATCATTTGCATACAAATCACTAGGAAGAGATCCCTCTGTAATTATTATAGTTTCAATATTTTCAGAATTCAAATTCACACCAACAATATGAATTTGAATTCCATGTTCTACAGAAATACTTTCAATCTCTTGTGAAGTTAATAAATGCACACGATCACTTGTTGCTGTCCAAGAAGATCCGCCATCTAAACTATATTCATAACGTACTTCAGTTGTATCAAAACGATTTGATAACATAATAGCTCCAGCATTTTCGCCATCAAATGAAAATGTTGCTATAGAATGATCTGTTCTGCCTAACAAATAATTTGCCATAGTTCTCGTAATACTTGGTTGTAATGATCCAGTTTGAATTTTACTTCCCTCTTCTAATGCCCTTTTTTCCAATAACGTATATTTCATTTTATATTCTGCTGTAACAAATTTTTTTTGAATTAAGTTCAATAAATCTATCATTGGTAGAGGAAAATATTTTAAATTTGTTGTTATCTGCTGTGCCAAACGATAATAATCTTCTTCTGATTTATTTCCAGCATTATAAACTGAAATTAAACCATACCAAGCATCCATATTAATCCCTTGATATTCTAGTGCTTTTCTATAAATTTGTTCTTGCTGGTCCAAATTATTAGAATATACATCTTTTAAAATCATAATTTCAATCGCTTTTTCTAGATTTTGAAAATCATTAATTGCTTCTTGAGCGTACGGCACATAAGATACCTGATAATAACTATCCCAATTATTAGAACCCCAACCAAGAAGCAAACGCTCACTTTTTTCTGATTGAGTCCATCCTGAAATATTATTCTTTATAGTCCACATTCCATGATGATCATTAGACATAACATATTCTAAATAAGCAGCATGTCCTGGTTGACCAATAACAGCTGAAGGATTTCCTAAAGAAGCATTAATATTAGATCCCGTCTTTGAGATTCCACCACATACAGATCCTTCCTCAAAAACAATCCATAATTTTGGCTTCCCAACTTGATAAGTTAAATGATACTGTGATAAATTATACTTTTGATCCCAACTATCATAATTTGCCGAATCATAATACTTAGCACTTCCATATTGATACCCAAAACGATACGTAATATATCGATAAGGATCAATATTATATGGCATTGAATTTGTTGGATACCTTCTAATATGTCCATTTAACCATTCTATCTCTTCATCATCAATATTATTATTCATAACCCAACGCATTTCCTCAACTGTAAGAGATTCAAATACCTGATTATTCAAAATTCCAGCTTGATGCATTCTTTTATAAATAGCGTATCTTGTGACAGCATCAGAACATTGATTTCCACCTACCCACAAGCATACATTAGCAGAATGAGTTAAAGATAAAGATATCATCATTTTTTGATATAAAACACCTAAATGTGTTCCATATGAAGTGACTTGTGAATTACTAAAATCAAGTTTATATTCATGATACAATTTGAAAAATACTTTTAAAGATTCTCCATAACTACCAGTTGGTTTTCCACCAGTAACATATAAACGCAAATGATCTACATCAGTCATAAGCCATTCTAATGCCTCTTTATATTCCACATTATATCTTGCATAAGCTTGTAATACATCATAACCAATATTTTTCACAAACTCTCGTTGCAATAAAACCAACTCATTTTGTGATAATTGTTGATCTAATGATTTCCTTTTAATTATTTCATCATACTGATCAATTGTTTTAATAAAATCTACATTATAGTTTTGTTCTACATAACCATCCTTAATTAGTTTTGCATTCGCATATACTGCATGATCAGAATTATCATTACCATTATTATAACAATATAACTTTAAATATTTTTTATTTTGAATATTAATCTTTACAAATACAGAATCACTAGTTCCTTTTAAAACTTGTGGCTGATCAGAAGTTTCTAAATTCCAATGAATACAATCTTCTGAAGTATAAATATAAAATTTAATCCCATTTCCATTTTGACCTCTACTTTGATCTAAACCCAAATAAGCAGTAAAAAAATCAAATTGATAAGAACTTAAATCATAAACCAAAGTAGAAGTTGCATGCGCGGAAATTCCTTTAATAAATGGTGTTTTTATTCCATCTACATAAAGTGTAATTAACCCATTATTAAATTTGCTCTCATAACTTTTATCTAACAAAATTGTCCCCCAACCAACACTAGATTGTTCTTGCATATAAGGAATATCTGATAAATATACAAATTGTTCTGAAATTCCATTTTGTTGATCATTTTTCACACGATTTTCCAAATGAATTCCATGTGGCAAAAAAACCATAGCTAAGAAAAAACAAGAAAAACTAATACATAACAATATAAATCTTTTAACTTCCCTTTTCATTCACAAAAACCCCCTCAAATTGAAATATATTATACATAAAAAAAAGTTTTTGTCAAATTGAAAATATTGGCAAAAATTATTGTATGATTGGGGCAATCAAAAATAATTCAGATTGTGATATTTTTCCATCTCTTAAAATTTGAATTTTAGAATCAATAACCTTGACAATCGTAAATGGAATCGATTCTATAATATCACCACAATTTATAATATAATCTACTTTATCACCTAATTCAGAATATATTTGACTTATCTTAGAGCCATCGGATTTTCCAGATAAATTCGCACTTGGTGCAACAATAGGAACTCCACTTTCTGCGATTAACAATCGAGCAATTTCCCATTAGTCATCCGAATTCCAATTGTATCTTGATTCACAGTCACAACTTGAGGCAACCTACAATTCTTTTTTCTCTTAAAAATAATGGTAAGTGGTCTTGGACAAAATCGATCAATTAGTTGCTGCTCTATAACAGCAATTTCATCTACAAGAGAATGTAACATTTGAATATTTGATATTGACACAATAAGTGGTTTCTCATTTGGTCTCTCTTTAACATGAAAAATTTTTTCACAAGCTTCTTTGTCATATGCATTTGGACCAATCCCATAAACTGTTTCAGTTGGAAACACAACAATCTTTCCTTTTTTTATTTCCTGCGCTATTTTACTGATCTTTCGCTTCACATAAATCACACTCCTAGTATACAATTGTTTACACTATATATCAAATTATAATAAAATTAAGAAAATAATTAAACATATATAAGTATAGAAAAAAAGTAATATTTTGATAAAATATATATACTTAACAAAAAAGACCGTTTGGTCTATTTATTAATTTTAAAAATCGTTTGATACATATCTTCAAAATCATATTCTTCAGTCTCTATACGGAATCCTAAAGCTTCTAACTTTGAAGCACAATCTCGAATCAAATCAATCGCCTGTTTCAAATTATTACTTGTTGCAGCAGGTACTACTGGTTCTGGAGTCTTATATAACTCTGCATCTAATTCACTATAACTTGGTACTGAAATTGTTTGATTACTCATTGGCTCCATAATTGGTGTTTGAACCAATGGTTCTGGATTCACTGGAATAATTGGCGTAGGTTTCTCTACTTGAGGTTCTACCATAGATTGATTAAAGTTCGTAACAAAATTTTGATTCACTGGTTCTGACTGAACATTCTCTTGAACAAGTGGAGTTTGTATTAATGGTTCCATAATCGTTTCATCTGAAAATCCATTTGGAGTTGATTCCACTGTTCCTTCATTATCTAAATCTGAAAAATTAAAAAACTTTCCTGGTTTTAAAATAGCTTCTGCACTAGAATCATCATCTGTTGTTTCAGGTTCCGGATTCGTTACAGGTACTATATTTTCTTCTGGTTTTAATAATGCATTAAAATCTACATTAGTCTTTGGAGTAACATTAATATCTTTGGCTTCTTGCTCTATTTTCTCTACATTCATAAATCCTGGATTAACATCTACACTATTTGGCATTTGTGGCATCACTGGTTCTGGAACTACATCCTCAACAATTGGCGTTGATGGAATATTTAAATTCGTAGATCCAGTATTTTTTGGTTCTTCATTAAAATCTAAAATTTCCATATTCTTATTATCATTTATCATTTTACCTATCTCCTCATCTGTTTTACGTACAGTCAATCTCTCACGAATAATTTTTGCTAACATAGCTTTTTGCTGTTCTTTATTTGTTAATTTTAATAATGATCGTGCATGTCTTTCAGAAATCTTAGTTTCTAAAAGAGCTTCTTGTACTTCTTCATCTAAATTAAGTAAACGTAATTTATTCGCAACTGTTGATTGTGTTTTTCCTAGTTTTTCAGCCAATTCCTCTTGTGTTAAATATCCCATATCTAAAATCTTCTTATATGAAATTGCTTCTTCTATCGGAGTCAAATCTTGTCTTTGAACATTTTCAATAAGCGCTACTTCAGCGCTATCTTTATCATTTAGCTCTGTTACAATTGCTGGAATTGTTTCTTTACCAGCTAGTACACTTGCCTTATAACGCCGTTCTCCTGCTATAATTTCATATCGATCTCCTAAAGGTCTTACAACAATAGGCTGAATAACCCCATGTTCTTTAATAGATTCAGCTAGTTCAGTAATAGAAGTTTCATTAAATTTTATTCTAGGTTGAAATCGGTTTGGCAAAATGTCATTCAAATCTAGCTCTACTATTTTTCTGTCATTCATAGGTATCCTCCTTTTTATTCTGAATATATCATACTATACTTTGGGAAATATTTCAACAACATTTCCTAAAAATATTCTTTTTATAACGATTTTTTCTTTATATCACTATATTTCCTAGGATATTTCAATGACGTTTTCTTTATTTTCCAAAATTTCAAAAGAGTTCTTTGACTATTTTCCAAAAGAAGTTTAAACGTAATTTGATCAACCAATTGCACGTTTAGCGTTGAAATTGCTTGCTTAGAATCAATTATTTCCTGGGCAATATTACCTTTCATTGGAACAAAATAGCCTTTTACTTTAACCATTGGAACAGAATATTCTAATAATACTGGAAGCGCAGACACAGCACGTGAAGTAACCACATCAAATTCCTCTCTATGTTTTTTTGCATAATCTTCTACTCTAGCATGAACTGCTTCAATATCTTTCAAATCCAACTTTTGAATTACCTGTTGTAAAAATACAATACGCTTATTTAAAGCATCTACTAAAGTGACCTTTAAATTTGGATACAAAATTTTTAAAACCAATCCTGGAAAACCTGCTCCTGTTCCAACATCACAAAGTGTTTCCACTTTATTAAAATCAATTACTTTTACCAAAGTCGCACTATCATAAAAATGTTTTAAATACACCTGTGATTCTTCAGTAATAGCTGTTAAATTGATTTTTTCATTCCATGCCACTAATAACTCAAAATAAACACAAAATTGTTGCTTCTGTTCTTCTGTAATCTCAATCCCCAAATCTCTAAGAGCTTCATAAAAACTATCTTTTATCATGATAATACTCCTTTTTTATATATACCATAATCAATGATATATCTGCTGGATTCACACCACTAATTCGAAGAGCTTGACCAATAGATGTAGGACGAATCTCATTTAATTTTTGCTTTGCTTCACTTGCTAAATTATGAATACAATCATAATTGATATCTTCTGGAATTTTTTTACTATCTAAATCTACCATTTTTTCAGCTTCACAAATAGCTTTTTTAATATACCCCTCATATTTAATTTCAATTTCTACTTGCTGTAACGCAGTTTCATCAAAATCCAAATCAATGAAATGTCTAATATGATCCATTTTAATTTCTGGCCGTTTTAACAAATCATATAATGTAATTCCATCTTTAATAGGAGAAGAAGAAATACTTTCTAAATAATCATTCGTTTCTTTAAGTGGTACAATTTTGTGCTCATGCAAAAAATGGAAAGCCAACCGAATATTTTCTTTTTTCGATAATAATTTTTGATATTGATTTTCTGTAATTAACCCCACTTGATATCCATATTCTCTTAATCTCAAATCAGCATTATCATGTCGAAGTAATAATCGATACTCTGCTCTAGATGTAAGTAAACGATAAGGATCAATTACTCCTTTCGTTACCAAATCATCAATTAAAACTCCAATATAAGCTTCGTTACGTTTTAAAATTAAAGGCTCTTTTCCTTCTAATTTTAAACTAGCATTAATACCAGCAATCAACCCTTGGCAAGCTGCTTCTTCATAGCCGCTAGTTCCATTAATTTGTCCTGCTGTATATAAGTTTTCAATCAATTTTGTTTCCAAACTTTGTTTTAGTTGGGTTGGGTAAATAGCATCATACTCAATCGCATACGCATATTTCAATATTTTAGCATGTTCTAATCCTGGAAGACTATGAACCATCTTTTCTTGTATATCATATGGCATACTCGTTGAGAAACCTTGAATATAAACATCATCATAATACAAACTTTCTGGTTCTAAAAAAAGTTGATGTCGTTCTTTATCATGAAACCGGACTATCTTATCTTCAATTGAAGGACAATATCGAGGACCAATTCCCTCAATATCAGAAAGACCACCATACATACTAGATTTACTTAAGTTATTCTTAATAATTTGATGCGTTAAAGAAGTAGTATATATTAAATGACATGGAACCTGATCTTCTAATTCATAACATGGTTTGTGATCAAAGCTAAATGTATATTTTTGAGTACTCCCTTTTTCTTCCTTTGTCTTAGAAAAATCTATCGTTTTTTTATCAATTCGTTGAGGAGTTCCTGTTTTTAATCGAATAATTCGAAACCCAAGCTTTTTTAAATGATCACTCAAATGCTGGCTTGGAACTTCACCATGTGGTCCTTCTCTACGTCTTGTATCTCCTACTAAAATATCAGATTTTAAATATGTTCCTGTTGTCAAAATAACAATTTTTCCAAAAATCTTTTCTCCATTTTCTAATACAATTCCTTTTATTTTTTGATCTTCTACAATTAAATCTTCTACAAGTGCTTCTTGAATAGTCAAATAAGGTTCTTTTTTTAATGTTTTAATCATCTCTTTTGGATAAGTCACTTTATCAGCTTGAGCACGAAGCGCTTGCACTGCTGGACCTTTTTTATGATTCAACATCTTCATTTGTAATTGCGCTTTATCTGCATTTTTACCCATTTCTCCACCCAAAGCATCAATTTCTCTTACAACTATTCCTTTCGCACTTCCTCCAATAGAAGGATTACAAGGCATATCTGCAATATTCTTAATATTTCCTGTTACTAACAATGTATCATGACCCTTACGAGCGGAAGCCAAAGCAGCTTCACAACCAGCATGTCCTCCACCAACTACAATAATTTCATATTCCATTTATTACACCTCCTTTATATACATTATTTTCCTAAACAAAACTGACGAAACAACTGATCAATCAATTCATCTTGATACGTTTCTCCAATAATAGAACCTAATAAATTCCAAACTCGTTTCAAATCTATTTCAATCATATCAATAGGCATTTCTTGCTCTATTCCTTTTTTTACTTCTTGTAAACTAATGAGTGCTTCCTCTACCAAAGCAATACTACGAGCATTTGTTAAATATGTCATATCTTTATTTTCTAATTTTTCTAACTGAAATAATTCACGAATTCTTCTTTTTATTTCATCAATTCCATCATTATTTAAAGCACTTACCTCAATATATTTCTCTCCTTTTAAACAAGAATAATCTATTTTTAAATCCAAATCTTTTTTATTAACAATAATAATATGATTTTTATCTTTTACTCGATCTAAAATATAAAAATCTTGTTCTGTTAACGGTTCATTATAGTTTAATACCGCCAATACCAAATCAGATTGATCTAACAATTCTAAACTTTTTTGGACACCTATCTTTTCAACCACATTTTCCGTTTCACGAATTCCTGCAGTATCTAAAATATTTAGTAATACCCCATCTAATACAATACTACCTTCCACAACATCACGAGTCGTTCCTTCTATATCTGTAACAATCGCTTTATCCTCATTAATTAACCGATTTAAAATACTACTTTTTCCAACATTTGGTCTTCCAATAATAGAAGTATTAATCCCCTCTTTGATCATTTTTCCTTCTTTACTTCTTTTTAAAATATCAGAAAGTTCTAATTCAATTTGCTCTATATTTTGACTTAACTTTTGTATTGTCATCTCTTCTATATCTTCATATTCAGGATAATCAATATTTACTTCTATATTAGCCAATAATTCAATAATTTTATTTCTCAAATTTTTAATAAATAAAGAAATCGTTCCATCTACTCCTGCCATAGATAATTTTCGAGCACTTTCTGTCTTCGACTGAATCAAATCCATAACAGACTCAGCCTCTATTAAATCAATTCTACCATTTAAGAAAGCACGTTTTGTAAATTCTCCAGGCTCTGCAAGTCTA
>CANAXT010000034.1 GCA_947365915.1 uncultured Mycoplasmatota bacterium | reverse complement strand
AATTTCTCCAATTTTATTTGCTGATTTTCTTTCAAATTAATTTGCTGATCTATAACTAATTTAACTGAAAAACAAATTAGACAGTTTCAGTAGAAATTGTTTTTTTTGTAAAAATTTAAAGAAACTGTATAGTTACAAAACGACAAAGTTTGATATAGAAAAGGTATACTATATTTATAAGATAAGTTTCAGAAATTTGGTTTTTTGAAACTAGGGAGGAAGGAAAATATGATATTAACAAATAGTAACCTGGGGGGGGGGCATAAGGAATAGAGCCTTTACCCTAATAGAACTTTTGGCAGTAATAATAATTATAGGAGTGATTGCTTTAATCGTGTCTCCTATCATATTAAATGTGGTTGATAAGTCAAAGAAAGCTGCTTTTGAACGTAGTATTGATGGAATCATAGAAGCAGTGCGTATTGATTTATCGGATGATGATTTTTTGACACCTCGAGAATATTTTTATGAGGGGTCAGAATTAAGTTTATTAACAGTTTCAGATAAAAAGCGGGATGAGATAGTAAAGATAAGTGGACGGATAGATGGAAATGGATTTATATATGTAGATGGTGATGGAAATATAATCATCGATAATATTTGTAATAAGGAATATTGTGCGAATGGAAAAGAAGAAGAGATAGAGATTAGTAAAAATCCAACAGGAGAAGTACCAGATTTAAATAAAGAAGATCCAGTGATTAGTTTAAATGGAGATAGTACTATCTATGTAGAATTAAATGGAACATATAAAGAATTGGGAGCAGTAGCTAGAACAAAGGCGGGGGATGCTTTAGAGTATACAACTGAGATATGTAAAAATAATGAGGTTGTGACTAGTATAGATACTTCAGTAGAAGGAACATATATCATTACTTATAAGACTAGTAGTAATGAAAAAACAGTAAGTGTAACAAGAGAAGTAGCAGTATTAAATATGTTACCAATGATAACAATGACAGAGTCGAATGAAGTTTATGAAAAGGAAAAAGAGGTACTTATTACAGTCAGTGGAGTAAGACCAAATAAAGTAACTGGATTTAGTTATGAAATAAAGAAAGATGGAGAATCAATATCTAGAGATAGTGTGTTAGGGTTAACAAAAACACTAACATTAAATGAAACAGGAATTTATGAAGTAATAGTCAATGTAACAGATAACAATAATCATACAAATACATTAAGTGAGACATATAAGATAGATAAAGAAGGACCAGTAATCGTATTTGAACCAGAGACAGTTTCATTAGAATCAGAAGAAGTAAGTGGATATGATTTATTTACAGGGGTAGCAGTAACAGATAATGTAGATGGAGTAATTGATAATCGTAATGTAACTATATTAGGAACATTAGAGAAAATACCAGGAACCTATAAAGTAACATATACAGTAAGTGATACACTCGGAAACAGTAGTAGTAAAGAGAGAACGTTTATCGTGGCAGATACAACAAAACCAGAGATTGTAATTAATCCAAACGAAGAAAGTACATATGTAAAAAGTAAAACAGTGACGATTACAGCAACAGATAATATTAGAGTAGATTCTATAAAATATGTTGTTATTAAAGATAGTGTAAGAGAGACAGAACAAACGATTAGTACAGGAGGAAAAGTGACATTAAAAGAAGGAACAGGAAACTATATAGTAGAAGTAACAGCAGTAGATTTTAGTAATAATAGTAGAACAGTAACAAGTGGAATTTATAAGCTTGATAATACAAAACCAACAATCACAGTACCAGAAAATACAGTATTAAAAATAACAGAAGTAACTTCATACAATGTATTAGAAGGAATAACAGTAAGTGATAATAGTGAAGTAACACCGACAGTAGAAACAATAGGAAGTTTAACAGCAACATTAGGAGAACAGATAGTTACATATAAAGCAATAGACCAAGCAGGAAATGAGGAAACAGTTACAAGAAAGTTTATAGTAGTAGAAGCAGAAGGACCAATATTAAACTTCAGTAATGCAAGTACAGGAGGAAGTTGGACAAAGGCACAGAGGGTATTAGCAACAGCGACAGATAACAGTAATCTAAGAACATTTACGTATGAAGTGATCAAAGATGGAGTATCAAAAGGAGTAACGAATGTAAATGTAAGTGGAAAGAGTGCGGAAACAAGTATAGCTTTAAATGAAAGTGGAACATATAGTATTAAGTTAACAGGAAGTGATGAGTATGGAAATAGTACAGCTCTTTCTAGTGGAGAATATAAAATTGATGTAACAGATCCAGTAGTAGGAAGTGTGATACCAAGTGGAACAATGGGAAGTAATAGTTGGTATACAAGTAATGTGACATTTAGTATAACAAATGGAACAGATACATTATCAGGGCATAAGAGTACAACAGTGGCGCCAACAAGTTTAACAAGTAATACGACAGGAACCAGTGTAACGGTAACAACAGAAGATAATGCAGGAAATAAAGTGACAAAGACATATGGGCCATACAAGATAGATAAAACAGCGCCAAAGATTACAGCAAAAAGTACAGGAAGTGTAACAGTAACAAAAGGAGCAAGTAATGCGATCCAAAGTACATACTTTAATAGTCCAACATGGAGTATAAGTGGAACAGGAAGTGTGACATGTAAGGTAGGAAGTACGACAGTAACAAATACAAGTAGTATGGCAGTGGGAACGCATACAGTAACGTGTACAGCAACAGGGGTAAACGGATTAACAGCATCAGCAAATAAGTCAATCATAATAAAAGCGCCAAATGTAGATACAACAGGAGCCAATAAGCCAACACTATCAAATGGATTAATCCCAATAAAATGGAATGGAAGTAGTTGGATAAGAGCAGATAGTGAGAACGGTTCAGGAAGTAATCAATGGTATGATTATAGTAAACAAATGTGGGCAAATGCAGCAAGTGTAACAAGTAATTATAGAAATGTGTCTGTAGGAACAACAATACCAGAGAGTGCAATAAATGCGTATTTTGTATGGATCCCAAGATATGAATATGATAATACAAATTTAGAGAGAAAATATGCAGGAGGAACGCAATCACAACCAGGTGCTATTAATGTGACGTTTATATCAAAAAGTAAAACAACAGCAAGTACGAATTATGTAATTCACCCAGCGTTTACATTTGGATCAACGCAGTTAGCAGGGATCTGGGTAGGAAAATTTGAGACAACAGGAAGTGCAGGAGCACCAACAATAAAACCAAATTTAACTTCTCTCCAAAATCAAAATATAAGTACGCAGTTTGCAACAGCACAGAAATTCAGTGCCTCAGGAAACAGTTATGGAATCAGTACGTCAGCAGATGCACATATGATGAAGAATAGTGAATGGGGAGCAGTGGCGTATTTAAGTCAAAGTAAATATGGAAAATATGGAAATAGTAGTTACACAGGAGCAAATAAGGAAATATATAGAAATAATAATCAGAATAGTATAACAGGATGTAGTGGAGGGACTCCACTGGCAAATTATACGTCATCATGTACCAATACGTATAATGTAAGTCCAGGAGGAACAGGAGCATCGACGTCAGGAACAATATACGGAGTATATGACATGAATGGTGGAACATATGAATATGTAATGGCCAATCGTGATGATGTAGTTTCAAATTCAGGATTTAGTAGCATGCCAGCAAGTAAATATTATGATAATTATAGGATTGTTTCATCAGTGGGTCATGCATTATCTGAAACGAGTGAGTGGTATAATGATTCTTCCCTTTATTATTCTAATTCAGGTCCTTGGTATTATCGTGGAGGAAGTCAGGGATTAAGTATGACTTCTAAGTCAGGAATCTTTAGTGTTGAGTTGACTAGTGGAGTTGCCAATATGATTTCTTTCCGTGTAGTCCTTTTAGATTAAAAATTACTCAAAATGAATCACAATAGTGGTTCGTTTTCCTTTTGATTTACAATGAAAAAAAAGAATTTCTTTGCAAAAAAAATAAAAATTTGATATAATGACAAAGATGATAGACGGGGTGAGTTTATGGTAAAATA
This sequence comes from uncultured Mycoplasmatota bacterium, assembly GCA_947365915.1. GTDB lineage: Bacteria > Bacillota_I > Bacilli_A > RF39 > UBA660 > MGBC102946. The sequence continues at coordinate 10,481 of CANAXT010000034.1, read as the reverse complement.
TGATGAAAGTTCAATCAAAATATTAGAAGGATTAGAAGCAGTACGGAAACGTCCAGGAATGTATATTGGATCCACTGATAAACGAGGATTACACCATTTAATTTGGGAAATCGTTGATAACAGTATGGATGAAGTCATTAATGGATATGGAAATAAAATTAAAATTGTTTTACATGCTGATCATAGTGTCAGTGTGGAAGATGAAGGACGTGGAGTTCCAGTTGGAAATCATAGTAGTGGGAAAAGTACACCTGAAGTCATTTATACCGTTTTACATGCAGGTGGAAAATTTGAAGAAGGTGGATATAAAGTATCTGGTGGACTTCATGGAGTAGGTGCAAGTGTAGTTAATGCTTTAAGCACTTGGATGGAAGTCACTATAAAAAGAGATGGATATGAACATTTTATCAGTTTTAAAAATGGTGGACAATTAGATGTCCCACTTAAAAAAAATGAAAAAACAAGCAAAACAGGAACCAAAGTTCACTTTATGCCAGATGCTAGTATTTTTTCAACCATCAATTTTTCTTATACAACTGTATGTGAAAGAATGCAAGAAAGTGCGTTTTTACTAAAAGGTCTTACAGTTGAAGTAATTGATGAAGAAGACAAAAAGAAAGATGTCTTCCACTATGAAAATGGATTAAAAGCATTTGTCGATTATGTAAATGAAGACAAAAAAGCATTACATGATGCAGTTTGCTTTGAAGGGGTGAAAGACAAAATTGAAGTGGAAGTTGCTTTAGAATATACAGATACTTATTCTGAAAACATCATTTCATTTGTAAATAATGTTAAAACAAGTGATGGAGGATCTCATGAAGTTGGATTTAAAACAGCTCTAACAAGAGTATTTAATGATTATGCTAGAACCAATGGCTACTTAAAACAAAAAGATAAAAACTTAGAAGGTGCTGATACAAGAGAAGGACTTACGGCGATTATTAGTTTAAAAATTCCAGAAGATTTACTTCAATTTGAAGGACAAACCAAAGGAAAATTAGGAACCCCAGAAGCGAGAAATGCAGTAGACAGTGTTGTTAGTGAAAAACTACAGTTTTTCTTAGAAGAAAATAAAGCGATTGCAACTAAAATTGTAGAAAAAATGATCAAAAGTAAAATGGTTAGAGAAGCTGCTAGAAAAGCTAGAGATGAAGCGAGAGCCGGAAAAGATAAAAATAAAAAAGAACGTGCTTTGTCAGGAAAATTAACGCCAGCTCAAGTCAAAAATCCCAAAAAAAATGAACTATTTTTAGTCGAAGGAGATTCAGCAGGAGGAAGTGCGAAACAAGGAAGAGATCGTAAATTTCAAGCAATATTGCCTTTAAGAGGAAAAGTACTCAATACAGAAAAAGCCAAATTAGAAGAAATTTGGAAAAATGAAGAAATTAATACGATGATTCATACGATTGGTGCAGGAGTTGGAAGTGATTTTGATGTGAATGATTCGAATTATGACAAAGTCATTATTATGACCGATGCTGATGATGATGGAGCACACATCCAAATATTATTATTAACTTTCTTTTACCGTTATATGAAACCATTAATTGAACAAGGAAAACTCTATATTGCGATGCCACCACTTTATAAATTATTTAATGGAAAAAATAGTTATTATGCTTGGAGTGATGAAGAGCGAAATGAGATATTAAATAGTAGTAAAGTAAAATTAGAAACACAACGATATAAAGGGCTTGGAGAAATGAATGCAGATCAATTATGGGAAACAACAATGAATCCTGAAACGAGAAGTCTAGTGAAAGTCAATATTACTGATGTTGCACTTGCAGAAAAAAGAGTTAGTGTTTTAATGGGAGATAAAGTAGAACCTAGAAAAGAATGGATTAATGAAAATGTAGAATTTTCACTAGAAGATAATTATCAAATATAGGGGGAAATGAATATGGAAGAAATAATAAAAAAGATATATGATTATTCCTTAGAAGAAATTATGGGAGAACGATTTGGACGGTATGCCAAAACCATTATTCAAGATCGGGCATTACCTGATGTTAGAGATGGATTAAAACCTGTTCAAAGACGAATTTTGTATGCGATGTATCGGGATCATAATACGTATGATAAAGGGTATAAAAAATCAGCGAAAACAGTTGGAAACGTAATGGGATATTATCACCCTCATGGAGATTCGAGTATTTATGAAGCATTAGTTCGTATGAGTCAGTGGTGGAAACAAAATACGACTTATGTAGATATGCATGGAAATAATGGATCTATGGATGGAGATTCTGCAGCTGCTATGCGTTATACGGAAGCAAGACTATCAAAAATTAGTAATGAACTTTTAAAAGATATTGATAAAGAGACAATTGTTTGGGCTCCTAATTATGATGATACGTTAAAAGAGCCAACGGTACTTCCAGCTAAATTTCCCAATTTACTTGTGAATGGTTCTTCTGGGATTAGTGCTGGATATGCGACCAATATTCCTCCTCATAATTTAGGTGAAATTATCGATGCAACGATTAAACGAATTGATAGTCCCAATTGTTATTTGGAAACAATTTTAGATATTGTAAAAGGTCCAGACTTTCCAACAGGTGGAATTGCTCGTGGAAAAAATGGTTTACTAGATGCTTATAAGACAGGAAGAGGAAAGATTATTGTTCAATCTAAATATGAAGTTGTTAAGAATAAAGGCAAAGATCAAATTGTGATTAGTGAAATTCCATATGAAGTCAACAAAGCTGCTTTGGTTAAAAAAATAGATGACATTCGTATTGATAAAAAAATTGAAGGAATTGCTGAAGTCAGAGATGAATCTGATTTGGAACATCCAGAAACGATTGTCATTGATTTAAAGAAAGATGCAAATCAAGAATTGATTATCAATTATTTACTTAAAAATACAGATTTACAAGTTTCTTATAATTTTAATATGGTAGCAATTGTGAATCGTAGACCAATGACTTTGGGAATCTTAGAGATATTAGATGCTTATATTGCACATCAAAAAGAAGTGATTGTAAAAAGAACAAGATTTGATTTGGAAACAGCCAAAGCAAGAATGCATATTGTAGAAGGTTTCTTAAAAATGATGTCGATTTTAGATGAAGTCATTGCAACGATTCGTTCTAGTAAAGATAAAGGTGATGCTGTTAAAAATTTGGTTTTTAAATTTAATTTTAGTGAATTACAAGCAGATGCGATTGTGAAATTACAACTTTATCGTTTGACGAATACTGATGTGACAGAATTAGAAGAAGAGTTTAAACGTTTGGAACTCATTATTAAAGCATTAGAAGCAATTTTAAATGATGAAAATCGATTAAAGAGTGTTATGAAAGAAGAATTAAAAGCGATTAAAAAAGAATATGCTGTAGAGAGAAAAACACAAATTGAAGATGAAATTGTGGATATTAAAATTGATACAACTTCTATGATTTCAAAAGAGGATTGTATTGTTGTAGTAACAAAAGAAGGGTATGTAAAACGAGTAACAACTAGGAGTTATAGTGCGAGTGATGATGAGACAGCTTTAAAAGAAGGAGATTATTTATTGGGTACTTATGAGTTAAATACATTAGATACGATATTGCTATTTACGAATCTTGGAAATTATTTATATGTTCCTGTTCATGAACTTCCAGATTTAAAATGGAAAGAGCTTGGAAAACATATTAGTAACATTGTTAAGATTGAAGCAGGTGAAAGTATTATAGCGAGTGTACCAGTTTATGATTTTGAAGAGTTACGTTATATTACTATGTTTTCTAAAGATGGTATGGTAAAAAGAACAAAATTATCTGATTTTAAAGTACAACGCTATTCAAAACCGATGTCTGCGATGAAGTTAAAAGGAAATGACCAAATTGTTGGTGTAACCGATGATATGGGTAGTGACGTGTTTGTGATTACGAAAAGAGGGTATGGACTTCATTATCATGTTGATGAGATTCCGGTAACAGGAATTAAGGGAAGTGGAGTAAAAGCCATTACGTTAAAAGAAGATGAAGTCGTTCAAGGAATGATATTTGATTCTAGTATTCCATATATTACTATTTTTACGACTAAGAATACTGGAAAAAGAGTGAAATTGTCTGAATTTGAAAAAACAGCTCGTGCTAGAAAAGGAGTACTTGCAGTTCGTGATGTGAAAACGAATCCATATGAAATATTGAATGCCTTTGTTGTAGATGGGCATACGATGATTGGAGTAAAAGATCGGTTGGAAATTAATTTCTTAAAAATTACTGAGTTACCAATTGCAGATCGTTATTCTACTGGAAGTACACTTTCTAGAGAAAAAATACTTGAAGTGTTTGTGAATCATGGTTTGATTCGAAAAAATAAAATGACAGAACAGGAAATTGAAAAACAACAAGAAGAAATTATCGATTTGGAACAAATTGATGAGAAGATAATGACAATTCATGATTTTTTAGATGATTTTGAAGCATAGAGAATTTTACTCTCTTTTTTGGTATGTATTATTAAAATATGAATAATATGAAATAGAGAGTAGAAAGGTAAGGGAAAAGATGAAAAAACAAATGTGGATTGGTATCATGAGCGTTTTTGTTTTGGTGATTGGAATCACTATCTATTTTGGTATGAACCGAAAAGAAGAAACATTAAAACAAATGAGTGGTATGGTACTTTCATCAAATGATGAGTACGTGGTCGTTCAAGATGATCAAGATGTGATTTATAAATTTAAAAAAGAAGATTTTGTACTAGAAGTAGGAGATAGTGTTGTCATTAGTTATACTGGATTATTAGATTCTACTAGAGATATTCAAGATGTTCAAATTAGAGATTATACAAGATCGTCTAGGGATAAACAGGTTCAAAATAAGTCTGATGTAGGTATTTTTAAAGATTATTATGGTTTTGCTCAGAAGAAGTTAGAAACTATGTCTTTGGATGAAAAAATTGGACAATTATTTTTGACTCATTTGCCTCATCAGAATGCAGTAGAAGAGGTTCAAAAAAATCATTTTGGTGGTTATTTATTGTTTAAAAATGATTTTACAGGAAAGTCAAAAAATGAAGTTGTGAATATGATTCGGGAGTTGCAGGCAGCTTCAAACATTCCTTTGTTGATTGCGGTTGATGAAGAAGGTGGAAGTGTTGTTCGGGTCAGTAGCAATTCTGATTTGGTTGATGCTCCTTTTAAATCTCCTAGTGAATTATTTAAAAGTGGGGGAATGGATGCGATAAAATCAGATACGGTCAATAAAAGTTTGGCTTTAGCTGGTTTAGGAATTAATCTCAATTTGGCTCCTGTTGTTGATGTGTCTACGAATCCAAGTGATTATATGTATTCTAGGTCTTTGGAGGAAGATACAGAAACGACTTCAGAGTTTGCGAAAACAGTGATTGAAGCAAGTAAAGGTGGAACGGTAACTTATACGTTAAAGCATTTTCCTGGATATGGAAATAATGCGGATACACATAATAGTAGTGTCACAGATTCTAGGACGTATGATAGTATTGTAAAGAATGATTTGCCTCCATTTGAAGCGGGTATCAAAGCGGGTGCTGAAGCTGTTTTAGTGAGTCATAATACTGTAACAAATATTGATTCTTCTGTTCCTGCTTCATTGTCTATTCCAATTCATAATATTTTACGTGAAGATTTGGGGTTTACAGGTGTGATTATTACGGATGATTTAACGATGAAAGCTTTGGATAATGTATCTGATCCAGTGGTGAAAGCGATTGTTGCTGGAAATGATTTATTAATTGTGAGTGATTATGAGAATAGTATTCAAGCTGTTAAAAATGCGATTACGAATGGAACAATTGGAGAGGATGTTATTAATGAAAGGGTGCTTCGAATTTTAGCGTGGAAATATTATAAAGGGTTATTATATGAGAATCAAAAATAGTTCTTCATTGTAAGGACTTTTTTTGATGGAAAAATTATTTCAGAACGAAAATTTTTCTTTGACCTTTCTCTTAATTTGTGTTAAAATGAAGTATAGTTAGAACAAGAATAAGGAGGAAGACAAGATGGCTTTTAGTTTAAAAAAATGGTTTAAAGAAGAGGATCCAGATATCTTTGGAAATCCAGAGGATAGTGATCAATATTATGAGGTGACAACAGAAGCTTCTATTTCAGAAAACAATGGTGGGGCAAAAATGATTTTGTTAGAGCCTAGAGCTTATTCTGAATCACAACAAATTGCAGATCACTTAAAAACTAGAAATACAGTTGTTGTCAATTTAAAACGAGTAACTTCTGATCAGGCAAAACGAATTGTTGATTTTTTAAGTGGAACAATTTATGCGATTGGTGGAGATATTCAAAAAATTGGTGGTGGAATCTTTTTGTGTACACCAAATAATATTAACATTCAGGGAAAAATCACAGATGAAACAGAAGGAAAAGACATTCATGATAATGATGATATTAATATAGAGTGGTAAAAAAAGTTTGAAAACAGAGATAAAGTGTGCTACAATATAGCGTAGTGCCAAGGGGTGAAATTATGGAAAAATTTAATCGAACACTTCGTGGCTATGATCCAGATGAGGTCAATGCTTTTTTGGATCAGGTGATCAATCAAGTTGAAAAAATGGTGACCGAGTTAAAAATGAAAGATCAACAAATTGCTTCATTGCAATCATTACAACAAGAAAATGAGTCATTAAGAGAGCGACTTGGACAATATGAACATATGGAAGGTACTTTGAATCGAGCAATTATGATGGCTCAAAAGACATCTGATCAAATTAAAGTATCTGCTAGTAGGGAAAGTGAAGTAATATTGGAGGAAGCAAAAAAGAATGCGAGTCGCATTGTCAACGAAGCGCTATTAAGAGCAGAAAAGGTAGAACAAGAGACGAGTCAATTAAGAAGAAATATGACAGTTTTCAAACGAAGGTTACGTGATGTAATTGAAACCCAATTAGAAATGGTGAATGATATAGAAAGAATCGATCTTTAAAACATATGATAGAGACGATATATGAGGAATTGTGTAGAAAGTTCATGGTTGATGAAAATGAACCTAGGAATCATATATAAATCACTCTAGATGTTTTCTATGAAAGTAGAAACGGTAACGCGTTATAGTTTCAGAGTATTAATTAAGGTGGTACCACGGGTTAAAAGCTCGTCCTTATCGGATGGGCTTTTTATATATATTTTTTTATAGGATAGGGAGGAATGTTATGTTTTTACAAGTCATTATTTTATTAGCAGGTTTTTTATTACTGATTAAGAGTGCTGATATATTTGTGGATGGAGCTTCGTCAATTGCTAGGAATTTGAATGTTTCTAGGTTAGTCATAGGACTTACAATTGTTGCATTTGGAACGAGTGCTCCAGAGTTAGCGGTTTCCATAAAGGCTTTGATGTCTTCGAATGGGGATATGGTGATAGGAAATGTGATTGGTAGTAATATTATTAATATTTTACTAATTGTAGGAGTATCTAGTCTTTTTTGCACTCTTCGTGTGAAGAGTAACACGATTCGAAAGGAATTACCAATTACTATTATGATGTCACTTTTGTTGGTGGTTTTATTTGTAGATCATTTATTTGATCCAACACAAGAAAATTTGATTAGTCAATCAGATGGGTTTGTCATTTTATTGTTTTTTATGGTATTTATTTATTATTTGTTTTCGATTATTCGTAAGAAGAAGGAGACAGATGATCCAGATACATTAGAGGATAATCCAAAATTTCCAATGGGGCGTTCTATTATTTTTACGCTTTTGGGTCTTGTAGGAGTTATTGCTGGAAGTCATTTTGTTGTAGAAAGCGCTTCATCGATTGCTACGATACTAGGAGTCAGTCAAAGAATTATTTCACTTACCATTATTGCACTTGGGACTTCGCTTCCTGAACTTGTTACCTCCGTGATGGCTGCGAAAAAAGGGGAACAAGATTTATTGATTGGTAATATTATAGGAAGTAATATTTTTAATATTGGAATTGTTCTTGGATTGCCTGTTGCGATATTTGGTAGTATTTCGGGAACGGGATTTTCTTACGTGGATTTGATTATATTCCTTGTTTCCGCACTTATGATTTTTGTGGCAGCAAGTAATGATAAGGTGATTCATAAAAAAGAAGGAATTATTATGATTTTTACTTTTATTGTATATTATGCATACATTATAATTGGCTAGGAGGGTTTATATGTTTAAAGAATTAGATAAAAGAGCCATTCATGAGGTTGAGAAAGATATTTTAGATTCTTGGAATGGAATTGTAAAAATTACAGAAAAGCAAAATGAAAATAGAAAAAATAATGATATGTTTGTGTTTTATGATGGTCCTGCTTTTGCGAATGGTTTTCCAGGTCTTCATCATATGGTAGCTAAAAATTTGAAAGATGCGATTTGTAAATATCAAGTGATGAAGGGACATAAAGTGATTCGAAAAGTAGGTTGGGATACTCATGGGTTACCGATTGAAAATCATGTTGAAAAAAAATTAGGAATTTCTTCTAAAAAGGAAATCGAAGCTTTGGGAATTGAAAAGTTTAATGAAGAGTGTCGAAAAAGTGTTCGAGAAAATGAAGCAGCTTTTACTGATTTGACGAGTAAGATGGGACAATTTATTGATGTCGATCATCCTTATTTAACTTATAAAAATGAATATATTGAAACGGAATGGTGGATTTTAAAGAAGTTTTTTGAAGGAGGTTTATTTTATGAAGGAACCAGGGTAGTTCCGTATTGTCCACATTGTGGAACGGGACTTGCTACTCATGAGGTTGCTCAGGAGTATGTGAGCGAGACTGCACTTACAGTATATGTTCCTTTTAAGAAGAAAGATGAAGATGTATATTTCTTAGTTTGGACCACAACTCCTTGGACTTTAATTGCGAATGTTGCTCTTTGTGTGAATCCAGAAGAAGATTATTCATTGGTAGAGTCTAAGGGAACAAAATTTATAGTTGCGACTTCTTTGGTTCATCAAGTATTAGGGGAAGAGGTGAATATATTAGAGACTTTTAAAGGAAAAACGTTAGAATATACTGAATATGAGCAGTTGATTCCTTCTTTAGAGGTTTCTGGGAAAGCATTTATTGTGACTTGTGATTCTTATGTTACGATGGAAGATGGAACAGGAATTGTTCATATTGCGCCTGCTTTTGGTGAAGATGATGCCAATGTGTGTAAAAATTATGATTTGCCAATTTTAAATCCAGTAGGGAAAGATGGCTGTTATGTAGAAGGTTTATGGAATGGCAAATTTGTGTTTGATGTCAATGAAGAAGTAGTAGAGTATTTAAAGCAAAATGATAAGTTATTTAGAAAGCAAAAGATGGTACATGATTATCCTCATTGTTGGAGATGTCATACTCCTTTGATTTATTATTCTATGCCAAGTTATTATATTAAGGTAAGTGAATTTAAGGATCAACTTGTAGAAGCAAATGCTAAAGTGAATTGGTATCCTTCTTATGTTGGTGAAAAACGATTTGCCAATTGGCTTAGTAATGCGAAAGATTGGAATGTTTCTAGAAGTAGATATTGGGGGTCACCAATTCCATTTTGGAAGTGTGATTGTGGATATCAACATATGGTCGGTTCTATTGAAGAATTAAAGGAAATGGCTTGTGTCCCAATTAAGGATGATTTTGATTTACACAAACCTTATATTGATGAAGTTCATTTGAATTGTCCAAAATGTGGTGGAGAAATGACACGAATTCCAGATGTGTTAGATTGTTGGTTTGATTCTGGTGCGATGCCATTTGCGCAATATCATTATCCATTTGAAAATCAGGAGTTATGGGAGTCTCAATTTCCAGCCGATTTTATTTGTGAGGGAATTGATCAAACTCGAGGTTGGTTTTATACGTTGATGGTTATTTCTACGTTTGTCAAAGGCTGTTCTCCTTTTAAAAATGTTTTGGTGAATGATTTGTTATTAGATGCAGAAGGTAAAAAAATGAGTAAGAGTCGTGGGAATATTGTGGAACCATTTTCTACGATTCGGGAGTATGGTGCAGATACAGTGAGATTTTATTTGCCTTATGTTTCACCTGTTTGGACACCATTAAAGTTTGATATGGATGGATTAAAGGAAGTGTACTCTAAGTTTTTTAATCCGTTACGTAATACGTATAATTTCTTTGTTATGTATGCGAATGTAGATCAAATTGATATTGCAGCATGTCAGGTAGAGTATCAGGATCGTGAAGAGATTGATAAGTGGTTATTATCGAAGTATCATCGTCTTGTTTGGAATGTTACGGCTTCTTTTGATGAGTATGATTTGAATAAGGTTGTTCATTTTCTAGCGAGTTTTGTTTCTGATGATTTGTCAAATTGGTATATTAGACGAAATCGGAATCGTTTTTGGGGAAGTTCTCTTGATAATTCTAAGAAGAGTGTTTATGTTACGACTTATGAAGTGTTGGTAGGGTTATCTAAATTAATTGCTCCAATTGTTCCATTTTTATCTGAGGAAATGTATCGTAATTTGACTGGAAAAGAGAGTGTTCATTTGGAGGATTATCCCGTTTGTGATGAGACTTTAATTG
>CANAXT010000033.1 GCA_947365915.1 uncultured Mycoplasmatota bacterium | reverse complement strand
ACTTTACTAGGTAGGATTCACACCTACTAGATTATTGACCCTTATCTGGGCGCACTACCATACCTTAAGTTTCTATTTTCTTTTTTGTACTCTTTGTCTACATACCAGAAATCTTCTACTTCTTCTTCAAATATATCTGATAAAAGCATTATTAGATTTCTTTTTCTTCCAAATACGTTTTTAAAATTGAGATCTGATTTTAAACCGTAAATTTTTTGGATCATTTAATCTTCCTTCCTAGAGGAACGATTATATCTCCATTATACAAGAGTGCTTTACTTTTGTCAATGAGATATGTCCTCACTAATAATATACCCTGTAAGTATGGTAAGCACCTTCCAAATAAACAAAATTTTTTCAATTTTGTTCAAAAAAAATTCTGTTAACTAGAAAACAGAACTTTTTCAGATTTATATTGTTTAATGATTACTGATAAAAGGGCAACAATAATGACAATCGTTGATAACAACATTAAGAAGATGTATAGAAAGTTAACATTTCCCGAAGTAATATCTGTAAACAACAAGGTATAATTTAAAAATGGAATTATTGAAAATAATGTTGTTGTTTCAATATTCATCATAAATGCAATCATTCCAGGGAAAAACGAAATAAACGTAATTGGTGTTAAGGCACTTTGTGCTTCTTTAAATGTCTTGGAGCGACTTGCTATCGCAATACATAATCCACTAATCAAGAATGAATATGCGATAATGACAATTGTTGCAAATATAGTGCTGGATAGTGGTAACATGAGGTTCACTCCATCATAAATTTTAAACATACTATTCGCTAGTAATAATGATACAATTGTTAATATCAAGCTAATAATTCCTGTTATCATAGAAGACAATGTAACACTTAAAAATTTGCCTATAATAATGTCTTTGCTTTTAATTGGAAATGTGAGTAATGTTTCTAATGTTCCACGTTCTTTTTCTCCTGCTGTTGTATCTGTTGCTGGATAAGTTGCAGATACGGTAATTGCCATGATAATAAATAAAAACGCATAATTAATAATGTAGTTTGCATAAAAATTTTCCGTTGTTTTTATATCCTCTTCTATGGTAATGATATTGACTACTTCTTCTGGATTCATATGATTATCGTTTAAATATTCTTGTTGTAAATGCTCTTTATACAAGGTAAAAAATTGATCTGTTAAGGAAGTTGCATAACTCGTTGTTTCATTGTCATTGCCATGAACAACATAATGATTGTCCTTTTTTGTTACATATAAGTCCAAATTTCCTTTTTCATATTCTTGTTCTAATGTTTTTTGATCATTTACAGAAACTTCCATTTGTAAATTTTTGGCAATTTCTTTTTCTACTTCGTTTAGTTTATAATCAAATCCAATTTTATTATATTCTTCTACTGATTTATTTACTTGAGATTCGAACAGTGCAGACATACCTATCACCAAAAGTGGGATCATAATTGGAATAATCAACATCATCGATAGTGATTTTTTGTCTCGAAACATTTCTCTGATTTCTTTTTTTAACATATTCCATAAATTATTCTTCATTCGAAACACCTCCGATTAATGTAAAAAAAGCATCTCTTAAGTTTGTTGTTTTGGTTTCTTCTTTTATTTGCTCTGGAGTTCCTTTTTTGATGATCTCTCCTTTATTGATCATCATTACCCAATCACAGATGTTTTCGGCTTCTTCCATATAATGCGTAGAATAAAGAATCGTTTTCCCTCTTGTTTTTTCTTTTTTTATAAAGTCTAAAATAATTTGACTAGAGATGATATCTAAACCACTTGTTGCTTCATCTAAAATATAGTATTTTGGGTCATGTATTAAACAACGAGCAATATTAACTCTTTGGGTTTGACCTGTCGATAGATTCTCAATTTTATTATAAAGAAAATCTTTCATATTTAAGGTTTCCGTAATTTCTTGGATACGTGCTTCTATTTTCTCTTTTTCTACTTCATAAATATCAGCGCACATTTTTAATAGTTCATAAGTTGATAAGGTATTATATATTTTTGTATTTCCTGATAGATAAGCAATTTCCCTTTTAATTTCAATTTCATTTTTTAAAAAATCTAATTCATCAAAACAGATGGTTCCTTCCGTTGGTTCTAGTATTCCTGCAATCATTCGTAGTAGTGTTGTTTTTCCGGCTCCGTTGGGTCCTAAAACACCAATAATTTGACCCTCTTTGGCTTCAAAAGAAATTCCATTGTTTGCATAAAATTCTTCTTTTTTCTTTTTGGCATTATATTTTACAAATTTCTTTTTTACATTTTTTACTTTTAGCATAATATCACCATATTCATTATACAAAAAAAGCTTATTTTTTACAAGCTTTTAATCCTTTGCAACCTTTGGTTCCATTAAAGTTACTTAATATGTTTGTATCAAATGAATATATTTTTTTATTTTTTCGTTTGTATTCTTTGATTCCTAAGGTAATCATGTCATCTAATAATTGTTTATATGATTTGCCAGCTGGTTCCCATAAGTAGTAAGAAAGAGATCCTGGAATGGTATTTGGTTCGTTTACATAAATTTCGTTTTTCTTTTTATCGATTAAAAAGTCTACTCTTGTTACTCCACTTAGGTTTAATACTTGACAAACAGATATCGCTAAGGAGCGAATTTGTTCAGTCATTTTTTCATCTAGTCTAGCTGGAATAATGCGATCTGTAGAGACCATTCCTTTGGAACTTCCTCCTTTTTTACTTCCTAAGTATTTGTCTTGATAGGTTAGAAATTCTTCGGTTCCCATCACTTCTTCTAAGGCACTTGCTTCTGAATATTCATAATTTCCTAATACGCTACAATTGACTTCAATTAATTCTTCTACTGCTTTTTCTACAATGATTTTGTTGTCATAACGAATTGCTTCATTAATTGCGGCAATGATTTCATCATGATTTTTGACATATGTAATTCCAATACTACTACCTAATGTTGCTGGTTTTATGATGACTGGATATCCTATTTTTTTGATTTCTTTTAAAATGCGATCTGTATCTTCTAAGTATTCGCTATCATAAAACCAAGTATATTCAATGATTGGTAGTCCTTCTTCTTTCATGACTTGTTTCATTACGACTTTGTCCTGTCCTAAGGCAGAGCCTAATACGCCACTTCCTACGTAAGGAATGCCAATGGTTTCTAATAGTCCTTGTAGGGTTCCATCTTCGGCATTATTGCCATGCACAATTGGGAAAATTAAATCTAGTTCTGCTACTTTTTTTTGAAACAGTCCTTTGGTTGCTTGTAATACAAATGTTCCGTTTTTGTTACAAAGCATTACTTCTTTGGCATATCGTTTTACCATCTCAGTGTCTTTATATACTTCGATATCCATAAGCATTTTTCCTGTATACCAGGTTCTATCTTTTCCTAAATAAATCGGAATGACTTCATATTTATCAGGATCTAAATGATTCATTGCTTGGACTGCTGAAATAATACTAATTTCATGTTCTACAGTCGTTCCTCCAAATAGTACGCCAACTTTTATTTTCATAGTTTCACTTCTTTCTACTTTTCATTAAAAATATCGGGCAAATCGTTTTCTAATAGTACATAAGTTTCTTTTTCTTGTAATTTTTGCATCATTGGAAATGCTTGTTTTACATCATTGATGATATGAATATTTTCTTTTTCAAATTTTTTGTTGATTAATCCATCATAGATTGCTTTTGTTTGGGTTTCTCCTACTAGAATTACATCGGATGCGACTTCTGCAATCTGTTCTCCAAATGTTTTATTGTATTCATATTCTTCTGGTCCTAATTCAATCATTCCTGGGGTTACAACGATTTTTTTCCCTGGCATCATCGATAATACTTCGAGTGCCATTTTTGATCCTACTGGGTTTGAATTATAGGCATCATCGATAATATTAATATTCCCATATTTTTTTAATTCTAGTCTATGTTCTATGACATTTACTTTTTTGACTCCAATGATGAGTTGGTCCATGGAAATTCCAAGTTCTCTTCCAAGGGCAATGGACGCTAAAATGTTATAGACATTTGATTTTCCAAGTAACTTTGTTTCAAAGTGGTATTTTTTGTTATCTACAATACAATCAAAGCTTGTTCCTTTATGAGATAGTTGGATGTTGATTGCTCTTAAGTCTACATCTTCTGAATCGATTCCAATCCAAACAATTTTACAATTATTTTTCCGTTTATAGGAACGTTGATATGGATCGTCCCCATTTAGTATTCCTATTCCATCGCTAGGAAGTGATTCAATAAGTTCAAATTTTCCTTTTTGAATGTTTTCTCTACTTCCAAAGCTTTCTAGATGGGCGGTTCCAACACAGGTTAATATTCCATATTTTGGTTTTACTAGGTCACAAATTTCTTTAATCTCACCTCTTTTAAAGGCTCCCATTTCGGCTATAAAGTAATCATTAAATTTGTCTAAATAGTTATTAATGGTATTAATTAGTCCATAGGTTGTGTTGAAATTTTTTGGTGTTGGGAAAGCATTATATCGAACATTTAAAAGATCGGCTAAAATGTTTTTACTGCTTGTTTTTCCATAGCTTCCTGTGATTCCTATGACTGGCATATTCGTCATAGATGATAATTTTTTCACTGCTTTTCTTTTATAATAGTAAAATACAAATTTTTCAATTGGTTTATTTATAATGTTGGCAAGCCATATTATGAAATATTGCATATAACAGGCAAGACCAAGCGTTGTAATATAAAGATATATATTTGCAGTTTTAAAGGTCAGTCCTATTATTAGAAAAATCAGAAAATAACATAGTAGCGTGGTATAAATAAGTCTTCGTACTCTTTTTGTTACTACTAATGGTTTTTTCGTTTGTTCTTTTTTCATTGCTTGATAAATTAGAAGCGCTACTACTGCATAAAATAAGAAAAAGAGGAATAATAAAATTTCTTGATCAATTACCATTCCTATTAGAAATAAGAAAAATAATAGATCTGGTGTTAAAAAGACTTTTTTAGGATTTTTTACTATCCAATGAATATAACGTCCTCCCTCGTTATACCAATTTTGTTGTAACATATGTAATGCTTTTTTGCTTTTTAATATGATTACAATAAGGCATGGGATAGATAGTCCTAATAATTTTATAAACATAACAAAACCTCCTAATATGTTATAGAAAATTACGAAGTACACGAATGGTACCTTTTAAGTTTTCTAAATATGCATAGTGTGTGCATCCTTCAAACACGACGACTCCTGCATCTTTTATTTTTTGTTCAATTTCTCTTGCTTGTTCTAATGAAACTTCTCTATCTAAGTCTCCCCAAATTAATAAGGTTGGGGCTTCTATCTTTTCAATTTCATTTGATAAGTCTAGGTTGACATGGTTTACCATGATTTTTCTCATCATTGGGCTTGCATTTTTATAGTCTGTTGATCCAATATGTTTTTTTGCTGTTTCTTCAAATTGGTTTAAGATGGGAACTTTTTTTAAGCTTTTTAATACTTTTAATTTCATACTCGTTTTTTGGATTTCTTTTTTGTATGGGCTACCAAATAATACTAGTTTTTTTACTGAATATTTTGTTGCATATAATAAACTGATTTTTCCTCCAAATGAGTGTCCTAATAAAGTTGGTTGTTCTATTTTTAAGGTTTCTAATAGTTTATGTATGCAGTCAACATATTCATATAATGTCCAATCGGTATTTGGCTCACTACTTTCTCCAAATCCTGGCAAATCAGGAATGATAATACGATATTCTTTTTCGAATGGGTCAGCGAGCATTTTCATCATTTCTATATTTTGTCCCCAACCGTGCAGAAAAATTAAAGGTTCGCCATCTTGTTTTCCATAATCTATGTAATGGAGTGATATTCCATTTATTTTTTTTATCATTTTCTCACCATTTTTATTATACCATTATTTTTGTTTAATAACAAAGAAAAAGATATTTTTTTGTACTATTTGTTTTTTTGATAAAATTCTTTTGCATATTCTATCATTTCTTCTTCTGTTATTTCTAGACGTTGTAGGTCTGATTGGTAAAGGTCTAATACAATTTTTAAGTCGCGTTGTCTTTGTTCTGTACATGTCGTTTTTTGATCTTCTGGTTTTACAATATAAACGCATGTGTTATCGGTATCTGTTCCATAATAAATTTTATTTGGGATGTCATAGAATATATAGAGTTTCCATATACAATTGTTGTCAGTTTTTCTTTTTCAAATTGTATGCGAAAAATTGTGTAATTGTATGTTGTTCCTCCAAGTTCTAGTTTGTACTCTATAAGAACGGCATCTTCTGTTTTTTCTATTTGGTATTCATGTTTTTTTA
Organism: uncultured Mycoplasmatota bacterium; assembly: GCA_947365915.1. GTDB lineage: Bacteria > Bacillota_I > Bacilli_A > RF39 > UBA660 > MGBC102946. Next base: position 8,335 of record CANAXT010000033.1, on the reverse strand, counting down.
TGTTTTTTTCTATTTGTTCATAAGATAATGGTGTTATTGTTTTTTTAGAATCTAGAAATTTCCTTTTGGCATTTTTTTCATAATACCAATCAGTATAGTTATATAGATCTTGTTCCGTGATTCCTAAATCTTTTAATTCTTGTTTGTATTGTTCTTCAAATTTTTCTAATTCTAAGCTTGGGGTTTTTGTACAAATATCTATTTTGTCTTTTTTTAATGTTTTTGTGGTGTTGATTTTATAGCAATAAGTTTCTTTGTTATCATAAATGAGATAGTTTTCTGTCTTTTTGTCGTTACTAGAATATCGATATTTTGGATGCTTATCTTGTTTTTCATAACCAATTATTTTTTCTTTTATTTGATTTTTGTTATCGAATGTTACTAACATGGTTATTTTATTTGCTTTATTATTTTTGTTTACAATATCAACCGATATAAAGTTCCAAGTCTTGGTTTCTCTAGTACAATGATTCCTATCACTAGTCCTAATTTCTTTTTCATTTTTGCACCTCTAATTAATTAATAAGTCACCAATAGTATCATATAGCGTTCTGAGTATGTCTTTTATGGAAAAACAGATGTCTTTCACTTTATTTGTTTTACTATGTTCATTAGAAATGGTTGTAAAACATGTATCTTTAATTTTTTCGTGTTCTACTTTTGCTTTATATTGTGTATATCGTTTCCATATTTGATCTAATTCTAACTTGCTACTACCATAAAAATACAATTTTTTCTTGTTGATATAGACACTGTCTTTAATGAATGTTTTTTGATAGGGCAAAATCTCTTCTATGTTACAAATCATATAATCAATCTTTTTTTTATGAAACCGTTTTCTTAGATTTCGAATACTAAAGTTTTTCCGAAGTTTTTTTCTTTTTGTTTCTCCTTGTTCGTTTGAGATTGAGTTTAGGAAATAACATTTATGAATGTGTTCGTTTTTTTCAAATGCTTCTACTAAGTAAGGTTCCGTAATTCCAACGGCAAGGACATCTCCTTCTATTGATTGAATTAGTTGTAATAGTTTTTTTTGTTCTTTTTTCATTTTATTTTCCTTCCTGCTTTATAATTTGATTTACTATATAGTTTGCGCATAATATTCCTGCGACGCTTGGAACAAAGATACTGGATGGAATTTGATCACTATTTATTTTTTTTGGTATTTCTCTACTCCATACTACGGGGATCTTTGCTTTAATTTGATCTTCTTTTATTTTTTTTCTTAATATTCTAGCAATTGGATCATAATTAGTTTTTGAGAGATCTGTAATTTCTAGCATGGTAGAATCCATTCTTTTCCCGGTTCCTAAACAAGAAATAAATGGGACGTTTTGTTTTAAGCAATATTTGATGATACCATATTTGACTTCTATTGTGTCACAGGCATCAACGACAAAATCTATTTTGTTTTTGAATAGTTCTTCTAGGTTTTCTTTGGTGATTTTCTTTTCTATAGTTGTTATTTGACAGGTGTTTCTAATGTCTAAAATTCTTTGTTTCCACATGGCTATTTTGGATTTTCCTATTGTTGATTTTAAAGCAATGATTTGTCTATTGGTATTCGTAATATCGATTTTATCATAATCTACTAAGATGAGGTGTCCTATTCCACTTCTCGCTAATGCTTCTACTGTGTATCCTCCTACTCCGCCAAGTCCTAAAACGAGGACGTTTGTTTCTGATAATTTTCTTATTTGTTCTTGTCCAATCAATAATGAGAGTCTTGATAATTCTTCCATATTTTCCTCCAGTTCCATTATAACATTTTTTAAGGAAAAGAAAAAGGAGCAATTTAAGCTCCTGGATCTAGTTCTGGTGGTAATGTTTCTTCTGATTCGTTATCGTCTGGTTCTTCTGGTTGTGTTGCTTCTGGATCAATATATTCTATTTTTATGGTTTTTCCTGTTAAACTAGATAATGAAGTTCCTGCTTTGACATCTTGAGCAATAATTTGTCCTTTTTTCTGGATATCAAATCTACTATCTCCTTCTGATATTTTTACTAACGCAATGTAAATGTCTTTATGATTGTTTCTAAAGTTGGTAATGACGCTTCCATTATAAGATCCTCCTATGAAATTCGGTAATGTTTCTTCTGCTTTATCGGTTGGTTCTTTTTTGTCATTTTTGGTATCTGTTTGGGTATCATTTTTTGAAGAAGTCGTTTCTCCTTTCCCGTTTGAAACGGTTAGTGTTAATCCAGTATTTTTGTTGATGGCTGATAAATCCATTCCTGGGGTTAGACTTTGACTAATGACTTGTCCTTCTCTTTGGGCTGAGTCCACATAGTTGATGTTTATTTTTATTCCATTTTGATTTCCATATGTGAGGGCTTTTGATTTGTCATAACCAACAAAGTTTGGTAGTAGATTAATACTGTTATTTTTGTATGTTCCTTTTCCAATGACGTTTTCTTCATATGGTTCATCGATATCAAATTCAAATGTTTTGATAATTTTTGGTTTTTCTAATCCTAAGTTGATTTTCATAGCAGTGACGACTTCTTTGATACTTTCTTCATATGGAACGAAGTTATATAGATTTAATCTATATACTGGGTCATATATGGTTGCGTCTCTTCCACTAATATAAAGTCGTTGCATTCCTAATAGTTCTTCTATATTTTCTGTATTTTTACTACGTGATAAAAGGTCTTTGGCAATGTTATAGAATGATAATATTTCATTTGTACTCATATTTGTTTCTAAATTGTTGCTTAGGGTATCTAATAGTTCATAAATGGTATCAATGCTTCTTATGGATTTGGCCTTGTTCATTAATCCTTTTACAACCAATTGTTGGTTTTGTCCACGGATAAAGTCATTGATTGTTTTTCGATGTCTTGATAAAGCAAGAGCCTGTTCTCCATTTAGAGTTTGCATTCCTGTTTTTAGACAAATTAAGTTTGAGAAGTCTCTGTTACTGTCTTGTTCACAGAAGTCAAGTGGTACATCTACTTCGATTCCACCTAATGCGTCTACCATTTTAACGACACCTTTAAAATTGATTTTGACATAATAATCAATAGTAATGCCAGTGAAGTTTTGGATGGTATTAATCATACATTCTTCTCCGCCCTGAGCTGCATGAGTAATTTTATTTTTTCGGTTTCCTGCGAAACAAGCAATTGGAACATAGGTATCTCTTGGAATACTTAAAATGGTTGTGTTTAGCGTTGTTGGGTTAAAGGTTAATAACATAAGAGAATCTCCATTAAAGGATGCTCCTCTGATGTTTTCTTTTTCTGAATCTACTCCCATTAGTAGTATTGTAAAGGGTTTATCTATTTTGTTTCCCTTTTTTTTGATTTTCGATTTTACTTGTTTTTCTTCTGTATATAATATTTTAGTTTCGTTTCCAATTTCTTCAAATCCTTCTAATGAACTAAATTGAATGGTATATCCTGTTGGCAAGAAGATATAGTCTATTTTGCCTTCATATAAATCTTTTAACATTGGGACATAGTCATCATATTCTACAATTTTATTAGAGGATAGTTTTTGTTTTTTTATAATTTGTTTTGGAATTTGATATCCGTCAACATTGTTTTCATCTTTGATCATTCCTAGTTCACTTGAACCAATATCATTAATAGATTCTGCTTTGTTGTTTTTCATGGTTACTAAGCTAGAGGAATAAGTCGTCATATTGGTGCTTACGTTTCCTATTTTGTCAATCACAACATGTACGTTAGAAGCGATAAAGAATAATCCTCCTGAATATAATATCAAAATAAAAGTAAGTATCATTCTACTAATCTTTTTTTGTTTAATCACGGAACGCGCTGATAATAATATTAGTACTATGGCAATAATGATAATTGCAATTACCCCAATTAGTCTTAATGTATTTTCAATGTTATTTAATAATGAAAGTGAGTATAACATATAAACTGATGCGACAATTAGTATTAAGTATAATGCATAAAATATCACTGTCCATCCTTTATTTTGTTTCATCATTTTCTTCCTCATAACATCATATCCTTTCCAGATCGTACTTTATCATTATAACTTATTATGTTCATATTCACAATATTTTTTCGTATTTTTGTCTTATTTTACACATATATAACAAACAAAGTTTCTTTTTTCTATAAATTTATAGTATAATGAAAATAGATCGTTTCGAATCTGATTTGATTTTTATTTTCAGTTAGGTGGTATGTTATGAAAGTTTATATGGTAAGACATGGTGAAGTTGATGACAATTTGCTGGGGTTATATAATTTAGCCGACGATAGTTTAAATGAACATGGTATTGAGCAAGCCATTCAATTAAGGGAAAAAATAAAAACAATTAATTATGATATTGTGATATCTTCTCCCTTGTTACGAGCAATTCAAACAGCTTCTTTGATTAATGTGGGGCGCAAAAAAATCATACTTGATTCCAGACTAAGAGAACGAGAACTCGGGAGTTTGGGTGGGCAGCCACTTGATTCTGTTGACCGAGAAGATTATTGGAATTATTATTCTAATCATCAATATGGTACTTCAGAAAGTGTGAGGTCATTATTTGAAAGGGTGTACACCTTTTTGGATGAACTTCAAAAGAGTGACTATCATTCTGTATTGATTGTTGCGCATAGTGGAGTTTCAAAAGCATTCCATGGATATTTTTGTGGTTTAAAGGATGGAAAATTTTTAAATCGTGGGTTAAAAAATTGTGAGATTATGGAATATCAATTAACAGAGAAACCCATTTCTTAGTTATTGCATATTATATAATGGTGATACTATGTTTTCAATGTCAGATGCACTTTATGCAGCTTATGTATTAGATATATCATTTGATTCTTTTTCACCTTTAGATTTTTTAACGGGAATTAATATTGAGTCTGAACATGGTAAGGTATATCCTAAGACTAATGTCACAAATGATGATCTGATTACAACTTCTAAAATTGCCTTAGCACATTTGAATGAGTTTCCAAATTATTATCATCCTAAATATGGTTTAAAATCGTTTGAGGAATTCTTACAAAGCAAGTTAACAACGAAAAAAGATCATAAGTAAAATTTATAATCTTTTTTTCTTTGTTTTTTTATTAAGGGGATGTGCTGTAATGATTGTGTATGTGTAGGCATTAATCGTTATTTTAATTTGGTCTATTTCACAATACCAATTTTTTCCTTGTTTATAAATATTGCAGTTGTTTTTTTTAATTTTTGCTTTACAGTATTCAACAACATCATTTGTGTATAAATTTAAATTTTTTTTAATTCTATCTTTTCCCATTGTTGTTGTTTGAATTTTGTCAATGTTTTCTAATAGTATTTTTGGATTCATATGTTGTAATTCCTTTCTTATTTTATTTTTTTCATGATTTTTTCACAGCTCTCAAATGTGCGCTCTAAAGGTGTGTGAACAAGTTCATTATAAATTTCTAGAAATAAAGAGTTTGGGTTCATTAATACATCATATATTTGTTCTAGTAAAGGTTCTGGAAGCTTTCTAATATAGGGTTCTAATAAAGAACGCATTTTAGAGGATTGGGCTTTTATGTATTCAATTTCTCTACTCCTACACCAAGAGTTCAGTAGTGCTACATTTCTTAGAAAAAATCTTATAAACGTATCTAAGAAGTTCTCTAATGTATCGTCTTTTATTGCATGTTTATAAACATAATGTAGTTTTTTTAGGGCTAATGCTTTCTTTTCGTTATGGTCTTTTTGAAACATAATTTGAAGCAAAAGATTGGAAATGTCACCAACTGGTTTTAAGGTCTGTACATGAAATTGCGGAAAGCAAAAATCATCAGTCATAGAAGAATTTTTTTTGGTAAGAAATTTTTCCATTGAAGAACCACCATGTAAATTTATAAAGTCAGAATTTCTATAGCAGTCTAGGAGAAGCAAATTCATATCTGAATAACAATGGGAAAATATGGCATTCGGTTTGGCAAGTGAGGCACTGAAGATTCTAACACTTGAATATCTTTTAAAAAACGCTAGGTTGATTCCATCTATCCTTTTTAAATGTTCATATGCATCATCAGAAATTCTTTTTAATGCGCTATAGTTCTTTTTTTTGCTTTCTATGGGATTGTAAAGGCATGAGATGTCTAAGTCTGAAAAGGCAGATGCATAACCATATTTTTTATATAGTCCAAATGATCCTTGGATAAAGCTTCGCTCTTGATATTTGGTAAGGCTTTCAAGCATCATAGAATAAATATAATCATTTAAAAGCAAGCTTGATTCTAGTCCATATGCTTTTTTTAATTGATCACAGGCATTTACAAATTGATTTGAATTGATAAAAAGTGGCTTTTCATTTGTCGGATTTCCTGTTTTTCCAATCAAAGCGGGTTCATATTCTTGGGCTTCACATGTTACATTGATATGTGAAGAAGATATGTTACTATCTTTTGTATGAATATGGCCATGATAGTTTATTCCATTTGCACAATTTGTGAATTCTTGTAGGATTCCTTGAAAGGTCAAATCGTCTTTTTCTTCTTTTACAAGAGGCTCATGAGATAAAAAACTGCTACCAATTTTAATCGGTGTAGTATATACACCTTCAAATCCAAAGGCATAATATTTTTTTTCTATGTTTTTTGGATCATGGTTTCCCAATATTAAATATTTATGGCCATTCATAATCCTACAAGATGGTCCTATTTTAGAATTTCTAAGGCAAAAGTCTCCTAAAAAGATAACAATGTCTTCCTTTTTAATGATTCTGTTATGGGTGCTTATAATATACTCATTCATTTCCTCTATAGTATTGAATTTTGTTCTTGTATAATCAATAATATTTCTATGAAATAAATGATGGTCTCCGATTACATAGATGTTCGTATTGGGATGTTTTTTACATAGCATGTCATATATGTCCTGGCAAAAAGTCATGTTGGTTCCCCCTTTTTCATTTTTTAGATATCCTACTCTAAAATTTTTGAAATGTCAATCTGAAGAGATTTCTTATGGTTTATTGCATCAGAACAAAAGTCACAATAAATTTTGACGCCCTTATCTCGCGATAAGGTTTTTCTGCTTCAATGAAACTAGGTTTCTCCACAGACCAATGTCGGATAGTCGCTACCCTATTTTTTGTCTACTTTTTACATGACTTCTAGTTCTTTCATATATTTTTTGATTCCTTCAAACATGATATTAATACTTGCATTTAAATCTCTTTCTAATTCATTTTTACATTCCTCACATATCCAATTTCTAATTTTTAAGTCTTTTAGTTTTTTGTTTCTATGTCCACAATGATTACATATTTGTGAACTTGGGTAATAGGTTTCTATTTGATAAAACTGTTTTCCTTTCCATTTTATTTTGTATTCTAGTTGTCTTAGTAATTCGTTCCATGAAGCATCATAAATTGATTTTGAAAGTGATTTCTTTTTTACCATTTCTGTAATTTTTAGTTTTTCTGTTACTACAATATCATGTTCTTCTGTTAGTTCTCTACTAATACTATGTAGGTAATATTTTCTAGCATTTTTTAGTTTTTGGTAAGCTCTTGCTAATTTTTGTTTGATTTTGTATCTGTTTTTACTTCCTGGGGTTGCTCTTGATAACCATCGGTTTAATCCTTTTATTTTTTTCTCATATCTTTTGATTTGTTTTGGATTTTTATATATTTTTCCGCTTGATGCTGTTACTAATGTTTTGATTCCTAAATCTATTCCTACGATACTCGTTGGTATTTGTTTTGGTATTGTTGTTTGTTCTTCTATACATAGGCTCACATAATATTTGTTTGCTTCCTTATATACTGTTGCATTGATAGTTCTTCCATCTATTTTTCTTAATTTTCGATATCCTCTAATTTTCATTTCTTTTAGTTTTGGTAAGGTGATCATTCTTTTTTCTAAATCTAGTTTGATACTTTCATATGTTATTTTTTTATATGTGTTAATAATATTATTCGTTCTATAACTATTTCTACTTCTATTTTTACTTTTAAATTTTGGTTTTTCTCTTTGTTCTTTATAATGTTTTTGATAAGCATTATCCAAATCAAATATACTTGTTCTGAGTAGACAGCTGTCTACTTCTTTTAACCATTCATATTGTTTTGTTAGTTCTGGTATTTGTTTGATAAACTTGTAAGCATTCATTTTTTCTGTTTTACTTTTTTCTAAAAAATAGTTATAAATAAATCGGTTAACACCAAAGCTTTTATTGATTAATTGTTTTTGATTTTGGTTTGGATAGATTCTAAAGATATATCCTTTTAATTGTTTTTCCACTGATATCACCCCTGGTATATTCATAATGCTATACAAACACAAGTTCGTCAATACATTCTTCAAAAAAAACGCACTTTGTCGAGTAGACAAACTCGACTTACCTCTCTTTCCTCATTGT
>CANAXT010000032.1 GCA_947365915.1 uncultured Mycoplasmatota bacterium | reverse complement strand
TTGTAGATATACATATGAAAAAAGTCCAGGAGGAACAGGAGCGAGTACAACAGGAACAATATATGGAGTATATGACATGAGTGGGGGAGCATATGAACATGTAATGGGTGTTTATAGTACTAACACAGGCAGTTCAGGATTTAGTAGTTTACCAGCAGCAAAATATTATGATAGTTATGGCAGTACAATAGGAACAGCATGTAAAGGGGGTATATGCTATGGTCATGCACTCACTGAGACAAGTGGCTGGTATTCTGATAAAATCGGTTCTTGGATTTATCAAAGGTATCCATGGGTTGATCGTGGTGGTTATTATGGTGATAGTGAAACGGCTGGTATATTTTATTTTACTAGTGACACTGGTGGTGGATCTACTTCAACTTCTTTTAGGGTAGTTATTATTGATTAATTGATTAGTTAGAAAAGACCATTAGATTTAAAAGTAATGAATTTTTTCATAAAACAAAAAGGCGCTGTCGAATAATTAAATAATTAATTTGTAGGAAACAGTCCTTTTTTTATTTAAAAGACTTCTGATATTTTTTACTGTAATCTTTGTATACTTTTCGGTAGCTTCATAGAATGGTACAATTTTATAAAATATACAGACAATCAAAAAGTGTCAACAGTGTTGACACAATTGAGATGGTCAAGTAATTTACTAATACTAAGTATTACAAAAACAGCTGAAGAAAGGGAATTTTTATTCATTTCCTTTTTTGTTTAGACTAAAAAAGAACACTTTACTGTGCTCTTATAATGATCGATCAATAATGTAAATGGTAATGGTTTCACAAGAAGTATGTGTTGTTCCTTGATAAGTAGATAACATATCATTTCTTAATGAACCATTGGTTCCATATCCTGGATTTACTGTTTTGAAACTAAATTTTCCATTTGGATTTAATTGTCTAATAATTGATTGTGTTTGTTGAACATTTCCACCTGCCCCTAAACGTAATGTATAATTTGTACAAGTTTGAACTGGTGGATTTTGATTTCCTGTATTTGCATTATTACTTCCTGTACTATTATTACCTGGATTTGTAGTAGTAGTAGAACCACCACCATTATAGTAATTGTTGTTACCAGAACTACTTCCTTGATTTGTTGGTTTTGGACCATTACTAACGGTTAATACAATATGCGTATTGCCAATTACTTTAGATCCAGCAGTCATACTTTGGTTGAATATGGTTCCTTTTGTTTTTGAACTGTAAACATAAGACATTTGACAAGTAATTCCTATATTATTACATGTGTTTTTCGCATTATTCACATTCATTCCAATAAAGTTTGGAAGTTCGACTGATTTTCCTAAAGAAATGATTACTTTGATTTCATCATTGGAATTGATGGTATCACCTGTTTTTTTAGAAATACTGATAAATTTTCCTTTTTCAATAGAATCGTGAAATTCTTCTGTTTCTGTTAATGTTAATTTGTTTTCGGTTGCAAAATTACGTAGTGCTGCAATATCACCATCTGCAATGGATACCATTTTTAAGGTTCCTTTAGAAGTAACAACTTCTATTTTCATATTCTCTTCTAATGGGTCTCCCTTTTTCACACTGACCCGAATGATATCACCAGCTTTGATTTTGTCATTATATTCGCTTGTATAATTTAATATGAGTTTGTTTTTTGTTGCCCATTCACTAATTTCTTCTAAGGACATTTTTGTTAAATCAGGGGCAATGATCTTTGGCCCTTTTGATATTACTAATTTTACTTTCATTGTTTTTTGATCGATTGTTGTTCCTTTTGATGGGGTAGTAGAAATGACTTTTCCTTTTTCAATATCATTGTGGAATTCATAGCTGATTTCGTATGGAATACCATTTCTTTTTAACCATAATGTTGCGTCAAATTCTTCTTTTTTGATTAAGTCAATTAATTCAACTGGTTTTAAATCAGCTTCGTTTCCTAAAGAGAATTTTAAAATGAATTCATCGTTTCTTTTCATTTCTCCAGATTTATTTTGTTCATAAAGGATATCTTTTTCAATGGCTTCATTGAAATTAAATTCGATTTTTGTGTTACTTAATTTTTCTTCTTTGATTTTTTCTACAACGTCATCTACTTTCCAACCAACCATATTTGGAATGTTTACAGTCAATTCATAGTTTGGTCCATTGGAGACGATTACTTCTATTTTTTTGACTTTTTTTAATAACGTGTCAGCTGGTATGTCTTGACTGATCACATAGTTTGAATCAATAGATTCACTATATTCATAAGTTTGTTCTAGTCTGACATGATTGCTACTAGCCCATTTGATTACTTCATTGATACTCATATTGCTTAGGTCACCAACTGTTTTTAGTGTTGGAAACGTAATGGTTCCTGTTGTGACTAGAAATTGAAATACTACGTAAGAAGTAATGGCTAAAATATTGAGTTTATTAAAGATTGAAATGCCTTTTTTCTTTTTTATGAATGCTGTAATCACTAGTAAAATACTTAATATAATAAGGCAGCCACTATTGAATATTAAGTATGGTTGATTGACATTATTTTTTGCTTTTACTATATTATAAATAAAATAACTAATACTAATGACTAAGGAAAGAAAAGATAGAATAATAAGGAGTCCGTTTTTTTGTTTTGGTGTTGCATCTTTTACTTTTTGAATTTCATTTAATACAGCTTCTTTTTTTGGATCCAAATCAAATTTGTCCTTTTTTTTCTTTTTGTTTTTTTCTTCGTCTTCTTTCAAGGCACTTAGTAAGTCTAGTTTTTCTTGTAATTTATCGTTTTTATCCATAACTATCACCATAATATATTATAACTGATTTTCTAAAATATGAAAACCATTAAACGATATATTTTTTATTACTTGACAGAGATGTGTGTTTTTCTAAGTTGGTTTTTGAATTAATTTTAACTATATGGCTACAAAACGACAAAGTTTGTATTATATTATAGTAATGGACTATTGAAATACATATATCATTATTTTGATAAAATTATTGAAAAAAATTATAAAGAAAATTTGGATCAATAGTTTGACATAGATTAATATTTATGTTATATTATTTATGCAAGGAAAAAGTGTTTACATTTTTGTAAGGGGTCTGTTTTAGGATAGAGCCCTATTTTTCTTTTATAACTTATATTTTTATATATGAATGCTCTATTGGAATTCCCGCAGAAATATTATGTGATTTTGATTTGGCAAAAGATGTTTCTTTTCATCAATAAAATTTAAGTAAAAACAATTGACAAACAAACGTTTCTTGTGATATGATGAATTCAGACACAAAGAAGTGTTTTTTTCTTGAAGAAAAACATATGATAAAAAGTAGGTGAATGTATGAAAAAAATAGCTAGATTTTTCATTGGTGTCAAAAAAGAAATGGGCAAAGTTAGATGGCCTAACAAAAAAGAAATGCTAACATATTCTATTGCAACAATCTCATTTATTCTCGTATTTGGATTATTCTTCGGATTAACAGACTTTGTATTTGCTAGTATAAGGACGTTGCTTGGATAATGCAAAAAGAATGGTATGTTGTTAATACATATTCTGGACATGAGAATAAAGTAAAAGAAAAACTAGAGATGCGTGCAAATTCAATGGGATTAGAAGATTACATTTTCCGTGTAATCGTTCCAGAACAGACTGAAATAGAAATTAAAGATGGTGTTCAAAAAGAAAAGAAAAAGAAAATGTTTCCAGGTTATATTTTAGTAGAAATGATTATGACGGATGAAGCATGGTTTATTGTCAGAAATACTCCAGGAGTAACTGGGTTTATTGGTTCATCTGGAAAAGGTGCGAAACCATTCCCACTTACCCCAGCTGAAGTAGATAAAATTCTAGGAACGATGGGAATGAGTCGTTTAGAAATTGGAAACGAACTCAATGTAGGGGATAGTGTTAAAGTGATTGCTGGACCATTTGCCAACATGTATGGAAAAATAAAAACAGTGGAAATGGAAACTGGTAAATTAGAAGTAACACTTGACTTATTTGGACAAGAAACAATTGTCGAATTAGAACTATCAGAAATTGAAAAAGCATAGTTTACAAAATAGTAAAAATGTGTTATTATGAAATGGCTATATTGAATTCATTCATATAGATAAAAACAAGTGGGAGATTACATGCGGATATCATTAAGACCACTCGCGAAAAAAATATAGGAGGTGTTTTTCGTGGCAAAAAAGAACGTAGCAAAAATTGTGAAACTACAAATTCCAGCAGGAAAAGCAACACCAGCTCCACCAGTAGGAACTGTATTAGGACCAGCAGGAATTAACTTACAAGAATTTTGTACAAAATATAATGATGCAACAAGAGATAAAATGGGAGATGTGTTACCAGTAGAAATTTCTATTTATGAAGATAGAACATTTGACTTCGTAATTAAAACTCCACCAGCAGCTTTCTTGATTAAAAAATATGCAAAAATTAAATCAGGATCTGCCAAAGGATCTAAAGAAACTGTTGCAACTTTAACACAAGATCAAATCAAAGAAATTGCTGAAATTAAATTACCAGATTTAAATTGCTATTCATTAGAAGAAGCCATTAAAATTGTTGAAGGTACTGCCATCAATATGGGCGTAACAGTAAAATAATACATAGGGGATACCTATGTGGGAGGAAAACATCCGCATAACCACATAAGGAGGTAAAAAAAATGAAAAAAGGTAAAAAGTATGTAGAAGCTACTCAAAAGATAGAAAAAAACAAACTTTATACAAAAGAAGAAGCAATCAAATTAGTAAAAGAAACATCAATTACTAAATTTGATAGTTCTGTTGAACTTGCACTTCGTCTTAATTTGGATCCAAAAAAAGCAGATCAACAATTAAGAGGTGCAACAGTATTACCAAATGGAACAGGAAAAACCAAAAAAGTATTGGTTATTGCAAAAGGAGAACAAGCAACTGCAGCGAAAAAAGCAGGAGCTGACTATGTTGGAGATATGGACATGTTAGAAAAAATCGAAAAAGAAAATTGGTTCGATTTTGATACGATGATTGCAACTCCAGATATGATGCCAGCTTTGGGAAAATTAGGTCGTGTTTTAGGACCTAAAGGATTAATGCCAAATCCTAAAACAGGAACTGTTACTATGGATGTGGCAAAAGCTGTTGAAGATGTGAAAAAAGGACGTGTAGAATATCGTACCGATAGTTATGGAAATGTACACGTATTAATAGGAAAAACATCTTTTGAAGATCAAAAATTAATTGAAAACTTAACTGCTTTTGTAACACTTATTGTAAAGACAAAACCATCTGTTGTAAAAGGAACTTATATCAAAAATATTTCTGTTTCATCAACAATGGGACCAGGCGTAAAAATAGATGTTAATAGTTTTGACTTTTAGTATAAACTGTGTTATACTATAGTCGTTTTCAAAAAAGTATCATTGCCGTAGACAGTAGGAGCTTATGCTTAAATTTTCCTACCGAGGTTTTCTAGATAAAGAAAGAGTCTAACGGTAATTGTGGCTCTTTTTTATGTTTATATGAGGAGGTGTAATATGGCAAATCAAAAAATCTTGGATCAAAAACAAGAAATTGTAAACGAGATCAGTAATCGTGTAAAAGAATCATCTAGTGTTGTATTTTTTGAATATCATGGATTAACTGTTACTGAAACAAATGAGCTAAGAAGAAAACTTAGAGAATCAGGATCAGATTTTAAAATTTATAAAAATACATTAGCACGTAGAGCGTTAGATGCTCTTGATATCAAAGCATTAGATGAAGAACTCATTGGACCAAAAGCAATGGCGTTTGGTAACGATGCAGTCGCTCCAATTAAAATACTTAGCGATTATGCAAAAGACCATCCAGCTTTGGTTTTAAAAGTTGGAATTGTAGATGGAGAAATTGCAGATCAGGCAATGTTAAACAAACTTGCAGCAATTCCATCAAGAGAGGGATTACTTACTATGTTTGCAAGTGGATTACTTGGTATTCCAAGAGATTTCTCTATTTGCTTAGATTTACATAGTAAAAATTTAGAAGAAAAATAATTTAAAAGGAGGAAATAAAATGGCAAAATTAAGTGCAAAAGAAATTATTGATTCACTAAAAGAAATGACACTTTTAGAAATTAAAGAAGTAGTAGATTTAATGAAAGAAGAATTTGGTGTAGACCCAAGTGCAGTTGCAGTTGCTGCTGCTCCAGCTGGTGCTGCTGCTGAAGAAGGACCAAGCGCAGTAGATGTTGTTCTAGCTAGTGCTGGTGCTAACAAAATTGCTGTTATTAAACTAGTTCGTGATGTTACAGGATTAGGATTAAAAGAAGCAAAAGAATTAGCAGACAACGGTGGAGTTGTAAAAGAAAAAGCTACTTCAGATGAAGCAAATGAATTAAAAACAAAATTTGAAGAAGCTGGTGCAACTATCGAATTAAAATAACTATAAATTTAATTGTTTTTAGCCTATACGTTTCGTATGGGCTAAAACCGTATATGAAGGAGTTTACTATGTCTTATTATTTTTCAAATGATGAAACGATTAAAACAGAAGAAAAAGAACATCATGTCGTCATTCAAAACATTCCTTTTATTTTTTTGACAGATCATGGAGTGTTTTCTAAAAAGGGACTTGATTTTGGGACGAGAACATTACTTGAAAACTTACCAGAATTAACAGGAGAAGTCTTAGACTTTGGTTGTGGATATGGACCGATTGGAATATTTATCAAAAAGAAATATTCCACTACTGTGGATATGGTAGATATTAATAAACGCAGTCTTGCACTTGCTCATAAAAATGCTTGTAAAAATGAAGTGGCTGTTCATATATTTGGAAGTGATATTTATCAGAATGTTACGAAGCAATATGATTATATTGTTACCAATCCACCTATTCGAGTTGGCAATGAAATCTTATATCAAATCTTATTTGGAGCAAGGGAACATTTAAAAGAAAATGGAGAATTGTGGTTTGTTATTCATAAAGATCAGGGAGCAAAAACTGTATTTTCGAAAGTAAACGAAGTTTATTATGCAAAAATTGTAGCAAAAAATAAAGGATTTTACATAATTTGTGCTAGGAAGCGTTGACAAAAATATTTCTTTTTGGTAAAATTTTAAATTGGTGGCATGTACTGTTTTTTTCGTGCATGCGTAAATAGTCAATATAGGTTATAGGGGTGAAAAGAGTGGCTTATACAATTAAAAAATATGGTGATCACCGTGAAAGACGTAATTACGCAAAAACAAAAAATGCAATTGAATTAGAAAACTTGTTAGAAATTCAAAAGAAGTCATATGATTGGTTTATAACTGAAGGGATCAAAGAGGTATTTGATGATATTTTTCCAGTGGAAAGTTTTACTGGAAATTTGTCATTAGAATTTGGAGAATACTCTTTTGAATCTCCAAGATATTCCATTAAAGGTTGTAAAGAGAGATATGCAACTTATGCTGCACCTTTGAAAGTAGCTGCAAGACTTTTTAATGGAGAAACAGGAGAAGTCAAGGAACAAGATATTTACCTTGGGGATATGCCAATTATGACTGATAGTGGAACATTTATCATCAATGGGGCAGAACGTGTTATTGTTTCACAACTTGTTCGTTCACCTAGTGTTTATTTTGGAAAAGAAATAGACAAAAAGAACGGAAAAATGATTATTACTTCGCAAATTATTCCAACGAGAGGTACTTGGTTAGAATATGAGACTGATGCGAGGGATATTATTTATGTACGTATTGATCGTACGAGGAAAGTACCTATTACAACATTGCTTCGTGCATTAGGATTATCTAATGACCAGGACATCTATGATCTATTTGGAGAAGATGAATTTCTTACTAGAACGATTGAAAAAGATGCAAATAAAAATACAGATGAAGCATTGATTGATATTCATTCTAAATTAAGACCTGGGGAACCTTCTACATTAGATAGTGCGAAAAATCAATTGGTATCAAGATTTTTTGATGCGTTCCGTTATGATTTAGCCAAAGTAGGTCGTTATAAATTTAATCGAAAACTAAATGTATTGGATCGTTTGCTTGGTTGTACTTTAGCTGAAAACATCAAAGTTGGAAAAGAAGTCATTGTACCAAAAGATACTGTTGTAACGAAAGAAGTATTAGAAACATTAAAACCAATTATGGCAGATGGTTATGGTGTTAGAGAAGTACTTGTAAATACTGATTTGGATGCTTTTAATCGTGTTCAAGAAATAAAAGTATATTCTAAGAAAAATCCAGAAAAAATTACTAAAATTATTGGTAATGATCAGACAATTAGTGTGAAACGTTTGACGATTTCTGATGTTTATGCTTCTGTATCATATTATCTAAATTTACTTGATGGAATTGGTTCGTTTGATGAAATCGATCATTTGTCGAATCGTCGTGTTCGTCAAGTAGGAGAATTATTACAAAATCAATTTCGCATTGGAATTAGTCGTATTGAAAGAGTAATCAGAGATAGAATGTCTACTCAAGAAATTACAGAAGTAACACCAAAAACGTTAATCAATATTCGACCATTAACAGCTTCTATTAAAGAATTCTTTGGAAGTAGTCAGTTATCACAATTTATGGATCAAACCAATCCTGTAGCAGAGCTTACCAATAAACGTCGTTTGTCAAGTTTAGGACCTGGGGGATTATCCAGGGATCGTGCTGGAATGGAAGTACGTGACGTTAATCCATCTCATTATGGTAGACTTTGTCCAATTGAATCTCCAGAAGGACCAAATATTGGACTTATTACTTCACTTGCTAGTTATGCAAGGGTGAATGATTATGGATTTATTATGACTCCTTATCGTAAGGTGGAAAATAAACATTTGACAGATGAAATTGTTTATATGACTGCAGATGAGGAATTAGAACATTATATTTCACAAGCAACTGTAGAAGTAGATGACAATAATGATATTACATTGGATCGTGTTCAAGTTCGTTATCATGGAGAAAACTTGATCGTTGATGCCGCTCAAGTAGATTATATTGATGTCTCTCCACAACAGGTTGTTTCTATTACAACACAAGGAATTCCTTTCCTAGAACATGATGATGGAAAAAGAGCTTTGATGGGAGCTAACATGCAACGTCAAGCGATTCCATTATTAAAAGCCGAAGCACCACTTGTTGGTACTGGAGTTGAAGCGATTGCTGCTAGAGATTCAGGGGCAGTTGTGATTGCGAAAGCCGCTGGTGTTGTCGATTATGTAGATTCTAAAAAGATCATTGTAAAAACAATGGGTGGAATGGATACTTATTATTTGAATGGTTTTGAACGTAGTAATGCTGGTACTTGTTATCATCAAGTTCCAATTGTAAAACTTGGTGACAAAGTAGAACGTGGGGAAGTAATTGCTGATGGACCTTCTACAGAAAAAGGAGAAATGGCTTTAGGTAGAAATGTCGTTGTTGCTTTCATGAACTATAATGGATATAACTATGAAGATGCGGTTATCTTAAATGAAAGACTTGTCAAAGACGATGTCTATACTTCAATTCATATTGAAGATTATCAAATTGAATGTCGTGATACAAAATTAGGACCAGAAGAATTTACACGAGATATTCCAAATGTTAGTGAAGAAGCACGTAAGAATTTGGATGAAAATGGGATTATTCGAATTGGAACAGAAGTCAAAGATGATGATATTTTAGTTGGAAAGGTTACACCAAAAGGAATGGCTGAATTAACGAGTGAAGAAAAATTGTTACATGCTATTTTTGGTGAAAAGACACGTGAAGTAAGAGATACCTCACTACGTGTTCCACATGGTGGAGAAGGAATTGTTCATGATGTAAAAGTATTTACAAAAGAAGATACAGACGAACTTCCAGCAGGAGTTTCTAAAAGCGTTCGTGTTTATATTGCTCAAAAACGTAAAATTAGTGTTGGAGATAAAATGGCAGGACGCCATGGAAATAAAGGTGTTATTTCATTAATTTTGCCAGAAGAGGATATGCCTTATTTAGAAGACGGAACACCAGTTGATATTTTATTAAATCCACTTGGAGTTCCAAGTCGTATGAATATTGGGCAGATTCTAGAAATGCATCTTGGAATGGCAGCGAAAGAACTTGGTATATATGTTGCTACTCCAGTATTTGATGGAGCAACTAGAACAGAAATTATCGATGCTTTAAAAGAAGCTAATTTACCAGAGGACGGGAAATTCCAACTTTATGATGGACGTACAGGAGAACCATTTGATAACCGTGTTAGTGTTGGTGTTATGTATATGATTAAGCTTCACCACATGGTAGATGATAAATTACATGCTCGTTCAACTGGACCATATTCTTTAGTTACACAACAACCACTTGGTGGAAAAGCACAATTTGGTGGACAGAGATTTGGAGAAATGGAAGTTTGGGCTTTATATGCTTATGGTGCAGCGCATGTTTTACGAGAAATGATTACGATTAAATCTGATGATGTTGTAGGTCGTGTGAAAGTGTATGAAGCATTAGTCAAAGGTCAACCAATTCCGAAATCAGGAATTCCAGAAAGTTTCCGTGTTTTGATTAAAGAATTCCAGGCTTTGGGACTTGATATTACGGTATTAGATCCAGAAGGAAATTATCATGAATTAAGAGAATTAGAATCTGAAGATAAAGATACTTATGCTTCTCCAGCAGAGGTAGAAAAAGCAATTGATGTTGATGTCATTGAGGGAGAAGATTATGTAGATAAAACAGATTTTGATGATTTGGATGTCGATGAAGAAGATTTAGAAGAAGAAATTGAAGATAATTATGAAGAAGACTTTGATGAACAAATGGAGGTGGAATAATGGATGTAAATAACTTTGAAGGGTTAAAAATAGCAATTGCCTCTCCTGAAAAAATAAGATCTTGGTCTTATGGGGAAGTCAAAAAAGCGGAAACCATTAATTATCGAACATTGAAACCAGAACGTGATGGACTTTTCTGTGAGAAAATATTTGGTCCAACAAAAGATTTTGAATGCTCTTGCGGAAAGTATAAAAGACTTCGTTATAAAAACATCGTTTGTGATCGCTGTGGAGTAGAAGTAACTAGATCTAAAGTACGTCGTGAACGTATGGGTCATATTGAACTTGCTACTCCTTGTTCTCACATTTGGTTTTTTAAAGGTATTCCATCAAGAATGGGTCTTGTTCTTGATATGTCTCCAAGGGATTTAGAGGAAGTATTATATTTTGTATCTTATGTTATTTTGGATCCTGGGGCAGCACCTTTAGAGAAAAAGCAAACAATTAGTGATAAAGAATACCGTGCTTATTATGAAAAATATGGAAATAGTTTTCGCGTTGGTATGGGTGCTGAAGCCATTAAGGAATTACTAAAAGAAGTAGATTTACAAAAAGAAGTAGATGAAATAAAAAAAGAAATTGAAGGAATTAAAGATTCTACTAGTCAAAAACGAATTCGTTTGATTAAACGTTTGGATGTTTTGAATGCGTTTTTAGAATCTGGAAATCGTCCAGAATGGATGATTTTGGATGCACTACCAGTAATTCCACCAGAACTTCGTCCAATGATTCAATTGGATGGTGGAAGGTTTGCGACATCAGATTTGAATGATTTATATCGTCGTGTGATCAATCGTAATAATCGTCTTAAAAAGTTAATGGATTTAGGAGCTCCAAGTATTATTATTCAAAATGAAAAACGTATGTTACAAGAAGCTGTTGATGCTTTGTTTGATAATGGTAGACGTGGAAGAAATATTACAGGTGCTGGAAATAGGCCTTTAAAATCTTTAAGTAGTATGTTAAAGGGAAAACAGGGACGTTTCCGTCAGAATTTATTAGGAAAACGTGTGGACTATTCTGGTCGTTCTGTTATTGTTGTAGGGCCATCATTAAAAATGTATGAATGTGGTATTCCAAAAGAAATGGCATTAGAGTTATTTAAACCACATGTTATTAATGGTCTTGTAACCAAAGAAATTGCGAGTAATATAAAAGCTGCTAAGCGAATGATTGAAAATCAAGATGAAAGAGTTTGGGATGTTGTAGAGGAAAAGATTAAAGAGCATCCAGTTATGCTTAACCGTGCTCCAACATTGCATAGACTTGGTATTCAAGCGTTTGAACCAAAATTGATTGGTGGTAGGGCAATTCGTCTTCATCCATTAGTGTGTGCTGCATTTAATGCGGACTTTGATGGAGATCAGATGGCTGTACACGTACCAATTGGTGAAGAGGCTCAAGCAGAAGCTAGAATTTTAATGTTAGGTGCGAATAATATCTTGTCACCAAAAGATGGAAAACCAATTGTAACGCCAGGACAAGATATGGTATTGGGTAATTATTATATTACGATGGAAAAAGAAGGAAGACCTAATGAAGGTAGGGTATTTAAAGATCAAAATGAGGCATTGATGGCATATGAGAGAAGAGAAGTAGATTTACACACTCGTATTGCGATTCCAGTATCTTCATTCCGTCATAAGATATTCCCAGATGCTTATATGGATAAATATTTGGTGACAACTGTAGGTAAATTAAAGTTTAATGAAATATTCCCAGATACTTTCCAATATATCAATGATGGAAGTACTGAAAATATTGAACGTATTACTCCAAGTAAATACTTTATTGCTAGAGGAGAGAATATTTCTGAAAAAATTAAGGAAATGCCTTTGGTAGAAGCGTTAAATAAAGGAAAATTAACGGCTTTAATCGCTCAGATTTATAAACGTTATCAGACAACTGAGACATCTGTAATGTTAGATAAATTAAAAGATTTGGGATTTAAGTATTCTACTTTATCTGGAATTTCGATTGCCATTAGTGATATTAAGGAAAGTGAAATTAAACCACAAGTATTAAAAGAAAGCCAAGATTTGGTAGATCAAGTGAATAAACAGTTTAAGCGTGGTTTGATTACAGATACAGAACGTTATGAAAAAGTTATTGATATTTGGACTCAGGCAAAAAAACGTATTAGTCAAGAACTTGAACAAATGATGAAAGAAAACAAAGATAATTCAATTGCAATTATGATTAATAGTAAAGCTCGTGGAGATATTGGTTCTTTGACTCAGTTAGTAGGTATGAGAGGTTTATTTGCGAAACCAAGTGGTATGAATGAGGAAATTCCAGTAAAATCATCATTTAGTGAAGGTGTTAGTATTTCTGAATTCTTCTTGTCTACTCATGGTGCCCGTAAAGGGGCTGTTGATACGGCTTTAAAAACAGCGGATGCTGGATATTTAACTAGAAGGCTTGTTGATGTTTCACAAGATATTATTGTTAAGGATGAAGATTGCGGAACGGATCAAGGTGTTGTTGTAGAAGCGTTTTTGAATCCAAAAGATAATACGGTTATTGAGTCTCTTTATGATCGTATTGTTGGACGTTATTTGAATAAACGTATTTTAAAACCAGGAACGGAAGAAGTATTGGCAGAGAGAAATACATATATTACAGAACAGTTAGCAGATAAGATTATTGCTACTGGAATTACTAAGGTTCCAATTCGTACAGTATTAACTTGTAAGACAGAACATGGTGTTTGTCGTAAATGTTATGGACGTAATTTGGCAACTGGTGCGATTGTAGAAACAGGAGAAGCTGTAGGAATTATGGCAGCGCAATCGATTGGAGAACCAGGTACTCAGTTAACGATGCGTACCTTCAATACAGGAGGAGTTGCTGGAGACGATATTACACAAGGTCTTCCTCGTGTACAAGAGTTATTTGAAGCACGTAATCCAAAAGGAAAAGCGACTATTTCTGAGATTAATGGTGTTGTATCTAATATTGAGGAAGATGGTGGCAAGTTCATTATTAGTGTGAAAAATGATGTTGAAACTGTGGAGCACACTTCCAATTATGGTGCGAAATTGGCTGTTGAAAAAGGAACAGAAGTGAAAGCTGGGGAACGTTTAACTCATGGTGCAATTAGTCCAAAAGAGTTATTGGTTGTTACAGATCCAATTACAGTTCAACAATATATTTTGTTAGAAATACAAAAAGTCTATCGTTCTCAAGGTGTTGATATTAGCGATAAACACGTTGAAATTATTGCGAAACGTATGATTTCTAAGATTAAGATTATTGATAGTGGTGATACATTATTCTTACCTGGAACAATGGTAAATATTAATGCGTTTACTGAGGTTAATAAAGGATTGATTTTAGAGGGAAAAAGACCGGCTACAGGTAGACCTGTATTGTTAGGTATTACGAAAGCTTCATTAGAGACAGATTCATTCTTATCTGCTGCTTCATTCCAAGAAACAACTCGTATTTTAACGGATGCGGCGATTCATGGTAGAGTGGATTATCTAAATGGACTTAAAGAGAATGTAATTATTGGAAAATTGATTCCAGCAGGAACAGGAGCTCGTAAGTATAGAGCGTCTGATTATGATTTAGAAGTCGATATGTTAAAGGATGAACCTTTAGAGGCTTTAGAGCAAGAATTAATGGATTAAGGAATATTTCGGTATTCCTTTTTTTATAGAATAAATTTCAGAAATTTGGAAAAAATTTTGCATTTTTGGAAGGTGCTTACCATACTTACAGGGTATATTATTAGTGAGGAGATATCTCATTGACAAAAGTAAAACACTCTTGTATAATAGAGAAAGAATCATTCCTCTAGTAAGGAGAAAAAAATGATTACAAAGTTATACGGCTTAAAATCAGATCTCAATTTCAAAAACGTATTTGGAAGAAAAAGAAATCTAGCAATGTTTTTATCTGATGTATTTGAAGAGAAAGTAGAAAATTTCTGGTATGTAGATAAAGAGTACAAAAAAGAAAATAGAAACTTGAGGTATGGTATTAGTGATATTGTAATAGAAAACGGGAAAGAACGAATCATGATAGAAATACAGAACCAAGATTTAAAAAACTTAGAGCCAAGAATTACAATGTATTTTTCAAATCACTATAGTACTCAGAATCCAGGAAAAAACTATGAAAATGTAAAACCATTAAAAGTATTACTCATATTGAATTATTCATATGGAATATCCAAAAAGCATTAAAAGAAAAAGGTACAATTGATTATTGGTATGCTAGGTTGTTTCACTTAAGAGAATATGAAATAGATGAAAGTAGACTGATTTTAGAAGAAACCAAAAAAAATCCAAAATTTGAAAG
>CANAXT010000031.1 GCA_947365915.1 uncultured Mycoplasmatota bacterium | reverse complement strand
ATTATACGAGGAAGGAAAAATATGGTATTAACAAATAGTAACCTAGGGGGGGGGGCATAAGGAATAAAAAAGCCTTTACTCTAATAGAACTTTTGGCAGTGATTGTAATACTTGCAATTATTGCTTTAATTGCGGTACCAATAATATTAAATATTATTGGAAAGTCTAAAAAGGCTACATTTGCTCGTAGTATCGATGGACTTGTTGATGTTGTAAGGATTGATCATCATAATGATGATTTTAATGCCCCAAGGGAATATTTTTATAATCAAGGGGAGTTAACTTTATTGACAGTGAATCATAAGGCATGGAATGAATCTGTAGAAATTAATGGAAAAATAGATGGAAATGGTTTTATTTATGTAGATGAAGATGGAACTATTCGAATTGATAGTATTTGTAATAAGGAATATTGTGCGAATGGAGAATCAAAAGAGATTGAAATTACAGAAAATGGATCAGGAACAATTCCAGAAGTT
Organism: uncultured Mycoplasmatota bacterium; assembly: GCA_947365915.1. Taxonomy (GTDB): domain Bacteria; phylum Bacillota_I; class Bacilli_A; order RF39; family UBA660; genus MGBC102946. Next base: position 14,586 of record CANAXT010000031.1, on the reverse strand, counting down.
GATAAAGAGGATCCAGTGATTACATTAAATGGGGATGCAACTATTTATGTAGAAATAGGTGGAACTTATCAAGAATTGGGAGCGATTGCGCAAACAAGAAATGGGAAAAAGTTGGAATATATGACAGAGTTTCGATTGAATGGTAGTAAAGTAGATTCGATTGATACAAGTAGAGAAGGTGTATATCAAATTCTTTATCAAACGAGTAATAATCATAAAACGGTATCTGTTATTCGAACAGTAACAATACTAGAAATGGCACCAGTGATAACAATGACAGAATCTAGTGGAACATATGAGAAAGAAAAAGAAGTTTTGATTACTGTAAGTGGGGTAAAACCAAATAATGTAGAAAGTTTTACATATGAAATTAAGAAAGATAATGAAAGTATCAAGACAGAAACAGTGAATGGATTAACAAAGACGATTCTATTAAATGAAATGGGAATTTATGAGGTAGTTGTAACAGCAACAGATGATCATCATCATACTTCTACAGTTAGTAGAATCTATAAAATAGATACATTAGGTCCAGTGATTGTGTTTGATCCAGAAATAGTTTCTTTAGAATCAGAAGAAGTAGATGGATATAATTTGTTTACAGGGGTCACAGTAACAGACAATGTAGATGGGGTAATCGATTATAGTAAGATTAAAACTTCAGGAACATTAGAGAAGATTTCAGGAACTTATAGGGTAATGTATACAGTAAGTGATAGTTTAGGGAATAGTAGTAGTAAAGAGCGTACTTTTGTAGTAGCAGATACTACGAAACCAGAGATTGTGATTCGTCCAAATGAAGAAAGTGGTTTTGTAAAAAGTAAAACTGTAACGATAACAGCAACAGATAATATTAGAGTAGATTCTATTACATATGTTGTTATCAAAGATAATGTAAGAGGAGAAGAACAAACGATTACAAATGGAGGAAAAGTGACATTAAGTGATGGTACTGGAAATTATGTAATAGAAGTAACAGCCATAGATAGTAGTGGTAATAGTAGGACAGTAACATCAGGAATTTATAAAATAGATAATACGAAACCAAGCATTACAGTACCAGAAAATACAAATATAAAAATAACAGAAGTAACAGGGTATGATTTAATGACAGGAGTTGTAGTCAGTGATAATAGTGGAGTAACTTCAAGAGTAGAGACAACAGGAAGTCTAACAGCTATATTAGGGGAACAAATTGTTACTTATAAAGCGATAGACGAGGCAGGAAATGAAGAAAGTGTTGTAAGGAAGTTTACAGTAGTAGAAGCAGAAGGACCAATATTGAATTTTAGTAATGCAAGTACAGGAGATATTTGGACACAAGAACAAACGATTATAGTAACAGCAACAGATAATAGTAATTTAAAAACATTTACTTATGAAGTAATAAAAGATGGAGTATCAAAAGGTGTAAGTAATGTAAGTGTAAGTGGGAAAAGTGCTTCAGCTGATGTTATATTAAATGAGAGTGGAATCTATAATATTAAGTTAATAGGAAGTGATGAATATAATAATACAAATACGTTAAGTAGTGGAGAATATAAAATTGATGTAACAGAGCCTAGTGTTGGAAGTGTAACCCCAAATGGAACAATGGGAAGTAATGGATGGTATACAAGTGATGTAACATTTAGTGTAGTAGATGGATCAGATATATTATCAGGACATAAGAGTACGACAGTAAGTCCAACAAGTATAACAAGTAATACGACAGGAAAAAGTGTGACAGTAACGACTATTGATAATGCAGGAAATACAAAAAGTAAGACGTTTGGTCCATATAAGATAGATAAGAGTAAACCAACATTTACAGTAAAATCAAGTTCTGTAGAAACTGTAATAGAAGGAGAAAATCATGTAATAACAAGTTATTTTAATACACCAGATTGGAGTGTAAGTGGAGAAGGGAGTATTGTTTGTCAAAGTGGAAGTACAACGATAACGAATACAAATAGTTTAGCAGTGGGAACGCATGAGATAACATGTACAGCAACAGGAGTAAATGGTTTAACACAATCTGCAAGTAAACCAATTGAAGTGAGTTCAAGTGCTGGTTGGATAGTAGCAGATAAGAATAATCATGGATCGTTAGGAAATGTTCCAACTTTGAATGGTCTTGTTCCAATAAAATATAAATCTGCAAATGATTCTACTACAAAATGGTATGATTATGAAAATCAGATGTGGGCAAATGCAGTAAGTGTGAGTGAGGAATATAGAAATGCAACGGTAGGAACTGCAATACCAGAGGAAGCAATAAAGGCATATTTTGTATGGATCCCAAGATATGAGTATAATTATACAAATTTAGGAACATCGTTTGCATCGCAAATACATTTAAATTTTATACCAGTGAGTAAGGTAAGCCCAAATACTGATTATAAAATTCATCCAGCATTTGCATTCGGAGAACAAGAACTATCAGGAATATGGGTAGGAAAATTTGAAACAACAGGAATTGCAAATGAACTAACGATAAAGCCTAATTTAAAGGCATTAACATATTATACAGTGAGCAAACAATTTGAACTGGCTCAACGATTTAGTGTTTTGGAAAATAGTTACGGAATAAGTACGAGTGCAGATGCGCATATGATGAAAAACAGTGAATGGGGAGCGGTAGCGTACCTAAGTCAAAGTAAATATGGAAAATATGGAAATAGTGCATATTCAGGAAATGATAAAGAAGTATATAAAAATAATAATCAGTATTATTTAACAGGGTGTAGTGGAGGAGCGCCAAGTACAGGAAGTGCATCATCATGTGCATATACATATGAAAAAGCCCCAGAAGGAACAGGAGCAAGTACAACAGGAACAATATACGGAGTATATGGCATGAGTGGAGGAGCCCTAGACGTTGTAATGGGAGTGTACAATAGTACAAAAGGTTCATCAGGATTTAGTAGTTTACCAGCGAGTAAGTATTATGATAATTATACAAGTACAACAGCAACGTCAGCATGTAACAGTGGAATATGTTACGGACATGCCTTAAGTGAGACAAGCGGATGGTATGGAGATCGATATGATTTTTTTGTTACTTCAAGAAATCCATGGCTTTCTCGTGGCGGTAGTTATAATGATTCGTCACATGCCGGAATATTCTATTTTTGTGGTGGTACTGGTGGAGCGACTTATGATGGTTATTCATTCCGTGTTGTTTTACTTGGATAATCGTTTAAAGTCTTTGGTTATAGAATTGTATTAAAATTGTCTAAAAACGAAAATATGAGGTCAAATTTTAAAACCTCATATTTTTTAAACCCAAAAAATGGAAAAAACAACTTTTTTCTATTTATTTCATTCTTTATACATGGTACAATAGGTATTGATTTGGGGATGATATTGTGGAAAAACCATTATTGGGAGCTCATGTTTCTTTTGGTAAACAAGAACAATTATTGGGAGCTACTTTAGAAGCTTTATCGTATGGAGCTAATACGTTTATGTTTTATACAGGAGCTCCACAAAATACAAAACGATCTGGTATTGATTTAGAACTCACTAGTCTTGCACATAAGTTAATGGAAGAACAAGGCATTGATCAAACGAAAGTAGTGGTTCATGCTCCTTATATTATTAATTTAGCAAACAATAATGAAAAGTATGATTTTTCGATTCGTTTTTTGAAAGAAGAAATTGAAAGAGTAGAACGACTTGGAATTCAGTTGTTGGTACTTCATCCAGGAAGTCATGTCGGCTTAGGAAGTGAAGTTGGAATTGAAAATATTGTGAGAGCACTTAATATTGTGATTGACAGTAAAACAAATGTAAAAATATGCTTAGAGACAATGGCAGGAAAAGGAAATGAATGTGGAAGGACTTTTGAAGAAATTGCTTTGATTTTAAAGGAAATGAAATATCCAGAAAAAGTGGGCGTTTGTTTGGATACTTGTCATATTCATGATGCTGGATATTCTTTAGAAGATTTTGAATCGGTATTGACAGAATTTGACGAAATTATCGGTCTTTCAAAATTATGGGTTCTTCATATTAATGACAGTAAAAATAGTAGAGGAAGTCATAAAGATCGTCATGAAAATGTTGGATATGGAAAAATAGGATTTGAAATTTTAATGAATGTTATTTATCATCCAAAATTAAAAGAGATTCCTAAAATATTAGAAACCCCTTATGTTAGTATTGATGATACCTCAAAAATAAAATCATATCCTCCATATAAATTTGAAATTGATATGATTAAAAATAAGAAAATGAATCATAATTTAATAGAGGATATTTGTAACTATTATAAGAAAGATTGATATTTTTGTTTCATTTCATAAAATAATTCGATTCCTTGTTCGTATGTAGTTTCATTTAATTTTGTTTTTAAATCTTTAAAAACTGGAGTAGGATTTTCATAGAGCATTTTTTTCCACTCTTTCTTTAACGTATCATATAATATGTCAAGTTCTTTTGTTTCTAATACAATTCCTTTTGAACGTGCGAATAGAGCAATATCATCTTTTGTTATTTTATCTACATAGTTTTGAATGAATCGTTCTTTCATGTAATCACCTCGACATATTATATGTACAGTTCATAGAATAATGTAGGGAATATTTCATAGATTAATAATAAGGAGGTCTAAAAGATGAATCAGTTTGAACCCATTTTGAGTGAAGAAACGATGTATTATCATTATGGTAAATTATATCAGAATTATAAAGATCAATTTTATAATCTGGTTGGTGATGGTGTTAATCCATTGGAGGCAGTTTTAAAGATTGATCAATTTCCAATTGAAAAAAGAGGATCCATTTTAAATAGTGCAGGAGGAGTTTTAAACCACGAACTTTATTTTGAAGAAATCAATAAAAATGGTAGACATCAACCATCAAACTCTTTAGAAGAAGCGATTGTAAAAAAATACGGATCATTTGAAAATTTTAAACAAGAATTTCAAAAAGTTGCTCGATATTTGGTTGGATCTGGATATACTTTTTTGGTATTAAATAGTAAGAAGGAACTAGATATTGTAAATATGAGTAATCAAGAAACTCCTTATTTGTATGATATGCTTCCAATTATGAATATTGATTTATGGGAGCATGCTTATTATTTAGATTATAAAACGGAACGAGACCAATATATAAATGCTTTTTTTGACCTAATCGACTTTGATGTAATTGAAAAACGATATGACAAAGCAACCAAAACCGCTTAAAATTAGTAAATCAAAGACAAAACAAACTTATAAATCGTTTAACAAAAAAAAGGAAAGAAATATTGCATCAATTGTCGAAAGAAGATATTATGTATTAATTGCGATTATTATTATTGGAATGACTGTTTTATTAAGTGATCTATTTTATGTTCAAGTATTTCAAAATGAACATTATGTAAAAAGGGTAGAACAACTCAATACAAAGTTTGTAGAAGGTTCTACAGCTCCAAGAGGGCGAATTTATGACAGAAATCATAAATTACTAGTAGATAATGTTCCTGTAAAAACAATTTATTATAAAAAAACAAATGGTATGACTGTAAAAGAGGAGATAGAACTTGCTTATAAGTTATCTGATATGTTGGTTTTAGATATTTCTGGTTTAAAAGAAAAGGAACTTAAACAATTTTGGATTAAATTAAATCAGAAAGAAGCCAAAGCTAAAATTAAAGATTCAGAGTGGCAACAATTGGATGAACGGAAATTAAAGAATGAAGATATTGAAAAGCTTCAATTAGAACGTATTACTGCAGAAGATCTTAGTGTATATGATGAAAGAGATAAAAAGGCGGCTTATATTTATACTTTGATGAATAAGGGATATTCTTATTCAGAAAAGGTGATCAAAAATAAAGATGTTACTGATGAGGAATATGCGAAAATTAGTGAGAATTTGGATTTATTAAAGGGTGTGAATACTCGTTTAGATTGGGAAAGAGTTTATCCTTATGGGGAAAGTTTTAAAACGATGTTAGGTACTGTTTCTACTTCTGAAAATGGAATTCCTTATGAATTAAAAGATGATTATTTGTCAAAAGGTTATACTTTAGATGATCGTGTTGGTACGAGTTATTTGGAATATCAATATGAAAATTATTTAAGAGGAAAGAAAAATAAATATCAAGTGTTAAAAGGTGGAGAATATAAATTAATTGAAGAAGGCTCTAGGGGAAATGATTTGGTATTAACGATTGATATTGAATTGCAACAGGCGATTGAAAAATTGTTAGAAGAGCATATTTTGAAAGCAAAGCAAGAACCAAATACGATGTATTATAATCGTTCGTTTGTTGTAATAACCAATCCTCATACTGGTGAAGTACTTGCTATGGTAGGGAAACAGATTTATCAGAAAAGTGATGGAAGTTATGGATTTCGAGATTATACTCCTGGAGTAGTTACATCTCCTGTTGTTGTTGGTTCGGTTATTAAAGGTGCTTCTCATATTGTTGGATATAATACAGGAGCGATGAAAATTGGAGAGGTGCGAAATGATGCTTGTATTAAAATTGCAGCAACTCCAATTAAATGTTCTTGGCAAGCTTATGGAAATATTAATGATTTGTATGCTTTAAAGTATTCTTCTAATACTTATCAGTTTCGAACAGCAATTAATGTAGGAGGCGGTCGTTATGTTTATAATGGTCCTTTAGCGCTCAACAAAGAAGCCTTTACTACTTATCGAAATACGTTTGCTGAATTTGGTTTGGGTGTAAAAACAGGAATTGATGTTCCTGTAGAAAGTTTAGGATATAAAGGAAATAGTACTCTTTCAGGACATTTACTAGATCTTGCAATTGGACAATATGATACTTATACGCCGATTCAATTGTCTCAATATATTTCAACCATTGCGAATGGTGGAAAGAGAATACAGCCTCATTTATTAAAAGAAGTGTATGCTCCAACAGAAGAAAAATTAACTGAAAAGATTTATGAAGTGGAACCAGTTGTTTTAAATACGGTAACTACAGAACAAAAATATTTTGATCGAATGAAACAAGGATTTAAAATGGTTATGGAAAGTAATGGTACTGGATATTATAGTATTGATCCTAGTTTGAAATCGGCAGGAAAGACGGGAACTAGTCAAAGTTTTATGGATACTGATGGGGATGGTGTTGTTGATACAGAAACGATTACTACAACATTTGCAGGATATGTTCCATATGATAATCCAGTGATGTCAATGGTAGTTGTGTCACCGGATAGTTTTTATCAAAGTACAGGATTAAATTATGAATATCCTGTGAATCGTAAAATATCTTATGAAGTTTCAAAAAAATTCTTTGAAATTTATCGATAATTTGTTATAATAGTTAGAGACCTGAGAAAAGGAGGATTGTAAATGGCAAAAAAAGGAGAAGCTAGAGGAAGAATTACTCTTGTCTGTACAGCTTGTAATAATGAAAATTATCGTACTGAAAAAAATAAAAAAAATACGACAGATCGTTTAGAATTAAATAAGTTCTGTCCAAAGTGTAGAAAAACAACAACTCATAAAGAGAAAAAATAGGGGGGATTTTAAATGGGAAAAATTACAGATCGTGGATTACTTCATACTTCTTTAAATTATGCTGCTTTAATTGAAGCGCAAGCTAAGGAACCATCATTTTTAAGTTCTACTGTAACAGATGGTGAGTATGAAAAGCAGAAAGTCAAGGTTATGACAAAGCGCTCAAATTCAGAAAGTCGTAAGCGTGGAGTAAAAAGAATCATACATTAGAGAGGAGGTACCATATGTTTAATATTAATGATATTAAGAATGGAATAACTTTTATATATGAGGATAATATTTATCAAGTATTGGAGTTTTTACATGTAAAACCAGGAAAAGGTGCTGCTTTTGTGAAGGCAAAACTTCGAAATTTAAGGACTGGATCTACTGTGGAAAAAACATTTAATACGAGTATTAAATTGGAAAAAGCAATGATTGAAAAGCAAAATATGCAATATTTATATAATAATGGTGACATCTATAATTTCATGAACATGCAAACGTATGAACAAATTGAACTTTCAAAAGAGCAATTAGGGGATAGTGAAAAATTCTTAAAAGAGGGAATTAATGTAGATATTAGTTTTTATAAGGGTGAATTAATTGGAATTATTTTACCTGATAAAATTGAGTATGAGGTAGCGAAAACAGAACCAGCAGTGAAGGGAAATACAACGAATAATGCGATGAAAGATGCTTATATGGAAAATGGATTGATGGTTCGGGTACCTTTATTTATTGAACAAGGAGAGCATATTTTAGTGTCAACAAAAGATGGAAAATATGATTCTAGAGCGTAAAAATACGAGTTATCGTGTTTTTTTGTTTTTCTTGTGGTATACTAATAGTAGAGGAGTGGTAAGATGGATTATGAATCACAAATGACGTTAGTTGCGAAAAAGAAGAAGAAAAAACAATTTTTTGGGTTGGTTTTTGTTATTTTGTTACTTGGTGTAGGTGCTTATTTTATTTACGGATGGCAACAAAATCGTGGAGAAAAGAATTTTTTAAAGACAGCACAAGAAGTATTGAAAAGTGTTGAGGATAATTATAAAAATGATAATATGTTAACTGGTGAAAGTTTGGAGGATGTTGTTTATACATTTCCAGATAGTTCTGTTGTAAATTTTAATGATCGTATGTTAAAAGGTGGTACAATTATTCAATATATGAATGGAACTGTGGCTTTTGCTATTTATGATGATTCTTGGTGTGCGATTAAGAAACGTTCTAGAACGAGTATTCAAGTAACTGCGTATGATGGAAATTGTGCGATAGAAAAATAGATCCTAATTTTTGTTAGGATCTTTTTATAGGTAAAATTCATCAACTTCAGTATGGAATTCATCTATGTTTTTATGAATTGTCCATATTTTTTTTAGTTCTGTTATAAATTTTTTTTCGTCTATATCTGCTGTAATGATATCGGATAGTGATAGAATTCCTACTACTTTTTCTTGATCACTGACAATGAGTCTTTTTACTTTTTCTTGTCCCATTTTTTTTAGGGCGTTTTCGATTGATTCATCTTTGTCAATGGAAAGAACACTGTGTGTGATATATCGTTCTATTTTGGCTTCACTGTCGAGTTCACTACTAAAGGTACTGCATACGATATCACGGTCAGTTACTACTCCAATTAAGTGTTTGTTTTGTGCGATTGGAATAAATCCAATATCGTATTTTTTCATTAATTCTGCGATTTCACTTACTTTTTGGTTGATTTCGCCAATGATTAAGTCTTTAGACATAATTGTTTCTATTTTCATTTTCTCACCCATTTTTATTATGAAACTGTTTCTAGTAATCTATTCAAAATCATATACTAAATTAGGTGAAAGAATGAAAAGAAGGGTACATATTCGGAAAAAATGGGTGATTCAAAGTAAGTGTAAGGTATTATTTGTTACGGCTATTTTTCTTTTGGTTGCTATTTTTTTTACGCTTCATTTTATTAGTAAACGAATTACTCCAGGTTTAATGGAGTATGCGGAGTTGCATGCTAGAAAGTTGGTAACGTTACTTATTAATAGTGCGATTACGGAATCGATTGGTGAGGACTTGGAAGCTGAAAGTTTGTTTTTGATTACGAAAGATAGTAATGGTGAAATTCGAAGTATTGATTTGGATCCTATTAAAGTAAATCGGTTACTTAGTAATACGACGAATAGTATTCAGATGAATCTTCATTATATTGAGAAAGGGGAAGTAGAAAAGTTATCGCTCATGGATGATGTGCTTAGAGATTATGATCCTAATGATTTGAAAAAGGGAATTATTGGTAATATTCCAACTGGGATTGTGTTTCGAAATGCGTTACTTTCTAATTTGGGACCAAAGTTTCCAATTCGTTTAAAAATTATTGGTGATATTATTACCAATGTTTATACGAAGGTAACGAATTATGGAATTAATAATGCAGTGGTGGAGGTCAGTATTAAGGTTGATGTGAAAGCGCAAGCAATATTGCCTTTTTCTTCTAAGGTAGTAGATATTACTTCTGATATTCCTTTGACGATTAAGTTGTTACAAGGTGGGGTTCCTTCTTATTATTTTGGAAAAAATGGTTCTTAAATTTTTCGGTGACTAAATTTGGGTTCGATGTTATAATATAGGTATATTTGAAAGATGGTGTTGTCATGAATGTATGTAGTATCTTGTTTCTTTGTTTTTTTGTTCCCATCTTTTATTCGGTTTATTATTTGATTCCCAGTCGGTTTAAAAATGGATGGTTGTTATTTGGAAGTTTGTTGTTTTTGGTTTTGAGATCTTCTCATTTGATTTGGTATTTTTTAGTTAGTAGTAGTTTTACTTATGTAGGAATGCATGTTCTTTCTAATTTGCCTAGAAATGTTTCTAGAAAAAAAATTCTGTTATGGATGATTGGTATTTTAATATTGATTTGGCTTTTGTTTGTTCGACTTGATTCGGTTTATTCTGTTATTTATGGAATTATATTGTTACATAATATTGGGACATTATTGGATTTTAAGAAAAGGATTCCAACTATTTTCTCTTATTTTACGTATGTTTCTTGTTTTTCAAATTTGTTATTAGGACCAGTTTTATCTTATTTTGATATGGAAGAGGAACTAAAGAGTCGAAAGGTAACTAAAGAGGATTTTTCAGATGGTGTTTTTTCACTTGTAAAAGGAATTGGAATTCAGGCAATATTGATTACTTTTTTGTCTATGTGTTTGGATGGGTTATTGTTAGAGAAAACGATATTGTCTTCTTTTGTTGTCATTATTTTAACGATGCTTCAGGTTGTTCTTTGGTTTCGAAGTTATTTTGAGATTTCCTTTGGTCTTAGTAGGATGCTTGGTTTTCATTTTGAAAAGTGTGTTTCAATTTTAGATTTGGGGATTTTTTCTTGGTTTAAGCGATATTGTGGTGGTTTTCCAAAATGGGTTTGGTTTTTGCTTAGTGCATTTTTGTTTGGTATGAATGTGAATGTTGTTTTATGGTTTTTGATTTTGGCTATTGTTGGTACTCGTAGTTGGTTGTTTTTGTTATCGTTTGTGTTACTTGTTCAACCTTCTGTTTTAGATTTTTTGTTAGGGTTCAAACATGTGCCAATGTCTAATTTTGTGGTGAATTATGAAATTCGATCTTATTTGTTGATGATTTTGATATCATTTGGTGTGGTATTGTTTGGTCAAGCTCGAAAACGTTTTTCTGGTGTTCAAAATGTATTTTATGTAGTATTGGTTTTTTTGATTTTGATTTTTCTGGTTTCTGGAACATCTAATTCTATATGGGCTTTTATGATTTGAGGTGAGTTATGAAGAAGTTTGTATTATCGATTTGTTTTATGGTTTTGTTTTTCTGTTTTGGACTTTTATGTCTTAGAGAGGAATCATTTTCTAATGATGAAAATCGGTTGTTGGTGAAACGTTCTTTTGGTCAAACTTTATTGTTAGAATCTTCTTTTCAGGATCAGTTTTTATATCGTAGTTGTTTTTTGGAATATTCTACAAAGTTTAAAAAGTTGGTAGGTGTTCGTGAAAATAATCAGGTTTATTTTGGTCGTGATGGATATTTATTTGAACAAACACATGCGTTAAAGGATAAGGACAAGTTGGTTTCTAGTTTGAATGGTTTTTATAAAAAACATAATGATTTGAATATGTCTTTGTTGTTGATTCCGAGTCATATTACAGTAAGACCTGATTTGGTTTCTGGAGTTCCTGTGTTTGATGAATATCAGGAGATGAAGTCTTTGTATCGTCAGATTCAGTTTAATGTGATTGATGTAGTGGATGTGCTTAAGGAGCATTCTATGGAGTATGATATGTACTATCATTTGGATTCTCATTTGAGTAGTTATGGTGCTTATTATGTTTATCAGAAGTATGCGGAGTTGAATGATTTTGATTTTCTACCTATGGATCGTTTTCATGTAGAGGTGGTAACGGATTCTTTTGTTGGAGATCTTGCTAGAAGGTCTTACCTATTTTCTTTGAAAAAAGATCGTATTGTGAGGTTTGTTCATCAAGATGTGGATCATTTGTATTTTGATGAGGCTTTGAAATCGAATGATATGTATGGCTATTTTTTAGGTGATGATGCGGTTGTTACGTTTGTGAATGATGATCAGAAAAATGAAATTTTAGTTGTTAAGGATGATGATGCGAATGTTTTGATACCATTTTTGGTGAATCATTATTCTAAGGTTCATGTGATTGATGTGAATCGATATACTGATTCTATATCAGATTATTTGGAAAGTCATAAGGAAATTAAAGAGGTTGTTTTTATTTATGGTATGAATGGGTTGGAGAAAGTGTTGTAAGGATAAGAAAAAACATTCATTGTTGTGAATGTTTTTTCCTTATGTAAAGTATGAGTTTGTTAATGATATTTTTATCATTAACATTAGTAAGGTTTTACTTTGATAACACATAGAAAGTGCGAAAGCTATGTGTTATCTGTATGAAGTTTTTCTTCATACATTCTTATCATAGCACAGTTTTTGTAAAACTGCAATTAAAAATATCTATTTTATTGTAGTTGTTGTATTTGGAGATATTTGCAAGTAATTGTTTTTAAGTTTCATTGTTTACTTTTTCTAAAATGTCTTCGAATTTTGGTATTGAAAGACTAGTAAGTTTCATGATTAAATCATGGTCCATTTGTTCTTTTAGCATTCTTTTGGCGATTTCTGCTTGTGCTTCATAAATGCCGTCATACATTCCATGATCGTATGATTTTTCTTTGACTTCTAGTTCAAGGTTATACAGTTTTAGAAATTCTGGATCACGACTTACTTTGATTGCTTCTTCGATGTATTCTTCCATAATTTTTCATAGTTTTTTTGCTCCTTTCTTTATTAAGGTGTTATTAGGCGTATTATACAGAGTTGCTTTCCCAGAGGCCATTTATTTCCATAATTTGGTTACGAGCTATATTTTTTTGTATTTCTGAATTCTTTTTTGTAATTTCGATGGCTTCTTCCATAATTGGATCACCTTTTACAATGGCTTTTGCGTTATCAATATTGTCTATTGTGAGTACTAGTAAGAAACGTTCTTCTTCAGTTAAGCTTTCTATGCCAGTAGCGTGCCATTTTTTGACTAAGTTTGGAATATAAATTTGAATTACGATTAATTTGTCAGTGAGTATTTCATTGTCTTCGTCTTTTAAGCGGTATACATATTTGACTTTGTCTTTTCCTTTGTAAGCAAAATTGTTGATGTTGATCAATATTCTTTGAGTAGAGTAAGAGTTTTTTTCTATTCCTTCATTTTTGTAAAAGAAGTAATTCATGTAGTTGGGTTCATATTCTAATGCGCATGTTTTCTTATTATAGTCTATTTCAATATCAATACTAGAGTCATCGGCATAAGCAACCAAGTCCATTCTGTTTTTTTGATCAGATTCATTTTTTCCAAATTGTAATTCTTCTGATAATATTTCATCAGGAATATTTAAAATGTAAGAAAGTAGTTTACAGATATATTTTTTATTATTTTCAGTTGTCATTAATGTTTTAAAAATAGCGCTATTGAAAATAGATAATTTTTCGTTTTCTTCCATGTCTTCTAAATATTCTTGTTGAATGATATGTTGATAGTCTGGATCTGATTCAGAAATACGAGAACGGTCGTTTAATAATCTGATTTTTGTTTGTGTTGTCATGTTAATTCACCTCCTTGGTGGGTAGTTTATCATGGTGTGGGGAGGTGTGTAAAAGAAGGAAAATGAAGAATTTGGATAGTGTAGAAATCAGATTTTCTATATTTGTATAACAGAAATGGATATTTTGTTTATAAAAATAAGATAGATTTATAAGTTTTGAAGTTTTTTTGACAATTTTTAGATGCTCTAGTATAATGTAGTGATAGTGGAAGGTATATTTTTTTGTTTTGTTATTCATAATAAGGAATAGAAAACAAAATCTTGATTTATAGTCTATATTAGACTATAATATATTTAGAATGGAGATGGCTAAATGAAGAAGAAGGGTTTTACTTTAATTGAGTTACTAGCAGTGATTGTAATACTTGCTGTGATTGCGTTAATTGCGGTACCAATTATATTAAATATTGTAGAAAAATCTAAGAAGAGTGCTTTTAAAGATAGTACTTATGGATTAATAGAAAGTGCGAAATTATTATATGCGGAAAGTATTTTAGATGGAGGTTTATCAGAAGAAAAGACATTTTCTTTTGATAATGGAAAACCAGTTGGATTAGAATATAGTGGATCGAGTCCAAAAGGTGGAATGCTAACTATAACTCCAAATGGAGAAATTAGTGTAGCTATACATAATAATGAATGGTGTGCGATCAAAGGATTTTTAGATAGTGAAGTAACATTAACAAAATATGAAAAAGGAAAATGTATATTATCTGAAAATGAAAAAGATCCAGTGATTACATTAAATGGGGATGCAACGGTGTATGTAGAAATTGGTGGAACTTATAAAGAGTTAGGAGCAGTAGCTCAAACTAGAGGTGGAGATCCTTTAGAATATACAAGTGAGATTCAAAAAGATGGTTCTGTTGTAAGTAGTATAGATACTTCAGTAGAAGGAACTTATAAAGTTATTTATAGTACAAGTAGTAATGATAAAACAGCAACCATTACTAGAACTGTAGTAGTATTACAAATGATACCTTCTATTACAATG
>CANAXT010000030.1 GCA_947365915.1 uncultured Mycoplasmatota bacterium | reverse complement strand
AATATGTTATGGCCATGCATTAAGCGAGACGAGCGGATGGTATTCCGATTACGCCTACTTCGTCGATTCGACTGGCCCGTGGTTCCGTCGTGGCGGGGGTTATAACTGTACGACGTCTGCAGGAGTGTTCTGCTTCGCTTGGAACAATGGTGGTGCGAACGGCAACCACTCGTTCCGGGTGGTAGTGCTCGGATAGTTGCGAAGCAACGTACCTCTAATTCTCCGAACGGAGTGAAAAAAATAAAGTAGGAATGAAAATTCAAAAAAAAAGATGACTTGAATTTTTGATTGTCCCGTTCGCCTCTTTTTTTGGGCGAACGGGACTAGCGACTTGAAAATTTGAGTAATATTTGTTTTGAAAGTTTTTTTCCTCTCAAGGCCACTATGTATAGTGGCCTTGAGAGGAATTTTTATTAAAAAATGAAATTTATGTGATGGAAAATTTAACGTTATATTATAATATTTAGTGAATAAAAACTTTTATTTTAAAATTCAAGTGGTTTTATTATGATATTGAGATAAACTTAAAATTTTGGTAAAATAAAATTGTTATAGAAATATAACAGGGATTAAATTATGAAACGCCAACTTCGTCAATTCGACTAACCCGTGGTTCATTCGTGGCGGGAACTATGGCAATACGACGAATGCAGGAGTGTTCAACTTCAACAACACCAATGGTAATTGGAACGACAACAACTCGTTCCGGGTGGTAGTGCTCGGCTTACTACGATATAAAAAAATAAAAGATAAAGTTTAAGGATTTTATCAGATGAATATCCTAGAAATTTAATTCCTTTTCGAGAGAATAAACACAAATAAAAAAAATAGAATGATGAGTACTGGAATGGGAAAGCTCATTTTATTTTTGTATTGAGAAAAGTTAAAAGTTTTGATAAAATGAAGTTGTTATAGAAATATAGCAGGGATTAAATTATAAAGCGCCAACTTCGTCAATTCGACTAACCCGTGGTTTCTCCGTGGCGGGTTTGCTAATAATACGACGAACGCAGGAGTGTTTGCTTCGAACAACAACAATGGTAATGCGAACAACAACAACTCGTTCCGGGTGGTAGTGCTCGGTATACTACGATATAAAAAAATAAAAGATAAAGTTTAAGGATTTTATCAAATGAATATCCTAGAAATTTAATTCCTTTTCGAAAGAATAAACACAAATTGAAAGATAAAATGATGAGTACTGGAATGGGAAAGCTCATTTTATTTTTTAATAGATTTTAACAATTTATTTGACAAAAGTTGATAAATTTTGTATAATGTTTTTAGGATAAAGAAATGTGCCGAGGAAATTGGATTATATTCATATAATTAGGCATGTGTAAAAAGCAGTATTGATTTTTAATACTGTTTTTTTATGATTGGGGTTGAAAATGTGAGTAAATTATATGATAAGTATATTGAATTAAAAAAGGAAAATAATGAGAAAATGTATTTATTTAAAAGTGGATTGTTTTATGTTTTTTTAGAAGAAGATGCTGTGAAGATTAGTAAAATTACCACTTTAAAGTGTACACAGTTGACTCCTAAAGTAGTAAAATGTGGTTTTCCGCAAAATAGTTTAGAACGTTATTTAGAAATTTTTAAGGAACTAAATTTGGAGATAGAAGTGATTCAATTAGAAGAATCAGAAAAAAAGAAGCTTTCTAATAAGATTCGTTCTGGAAAAATCAAAAGTATTAATGAATTAAAATCATTAGATTTAAACGCAATTACTCCTATTCGTGCATTAGAGCTTTTATATACTATAAAGAAAGAAGTGGAAGAAAATGAATGATGTGGAAGGATTGGTTATTTATAAGCAATATTTGGATCTTATTTATTATACTGAAAATATTTTGTTAAAGTATCCAAAATCAGAACGTTTTGCCCTTGCAAATGAAATTAAAAATGCAACTTATCAAGGAATGAGAACGATTATTGTGGCTCAGAAAACATATAATAAACAAAAACGTTTGGAAATATTAAATAATTTGGATGTAGAACTCAAAATGATTAAAGTAATGGTCCGTATATCACATAAAAAGAAGTATATTAGTAATGGGAATTATGCAGCTTGGAGTAAGAAAATTACAGATAATGCGAATTTATTGGGAGGATGGATTAACTCATGTCTAAAACAATAAAAAATGTTTTTGATCAGAAACTTACTTTTACACATTTGGCAAGTGCTCATGTACGTGCGAGTAAAAACAAAAGAAATCGTAAAGAAGTAATGAAATTTAATGTCGATTTAGAGTGTCATCTTATTAATTTACTAGAAAGTATCAAAAGTAATCAATATCATTTGGGAAAATATCGGGAATTTGTTATTTATGAACCAAAGAAGAGAATTATAAAATCACTTCCTTATATTGACCGAATTGTGCATCAATGGTATGTAGAAGAGTTTATTAAACCTTATATAATTAAACGTTTTATTAAAGATACTTATGCTTGCATTGATGGGAGAGGTACTCATCAAGCTGTTTTAGCGACTAGAAAATATATGAGGAAAATGAAGCAAAAATATCATGATTATTATATTGTAAAATGTGATATTCGAAAGTATTTTTATAATATTGATAAGAATATTCTATTTAATATTATGAAAAAGTATATAACAGATAAAAAATTATTGGAATTTACAAAAGTACTTATTTTTGATGGAACAGGCGAAATTGGTATTCCCATCGGGAACTATACAAGTCAATTTTTCGCCAATATTTATTTGAACGAACTTGATCATTATGTAAAAGAAACATTGAGGGTAAAGTATTACGTTCGTTATATGGATGATTTTATTTTACTTGCTCCTAATAAAGAAGAAGCCAAACGATTAAAGCAATGCGTTAATGATTTTGTAGTATCAGAGCTTCATTTGGAATTGAATGAAAAAAGCAGATACTATCCAAATGCGATGGGAGTTAATTTTTGTGGATATCGTATTTTTGAGACTCATGTGTTACTTAGAACTGAAAGTAAAAAGAAAATCAAACGAAAAGTCAAAAAATGGAATCAACTATATCAAAAAGGACAATTAAATATGTTGTCTGCTTATGCTAGTTGGAATTCATGGCTTGCTCATAGTAGTCATTCCAATAGTTATCATTTACAAAAACATATTTATGATAAAATTTTGTTTAAAGAAGAAATGTTACAGATCTCTATTTGTAGTCAAGTATCTTAAAGTTTTATTATTTTCTACTTTGTAGTATAATAAAGTGGGTGGTAAAATGAATAAGAAAATCATTGTGCTGGGTGGAGGAACAGGAATGTCAACTTTACTTCGAGGATTAAAACAATATCCTATTGATATTACGGCAGTTGTTTCTGTATGTGATGATGGCGAAAGCACGGGAAGACTTCGCGAAGAATTTCATATACCAGCAGTTGGAGATATTCGAAAAGTATTGATTGCTTTATCAGAAACAGAACCATTATTTCAAGAACTTTTGAGTTATCGTTTTCAAACGAGTAGTGATTTAGATGGTCATGCTTTAGGAAATTTATTACTTACAGCAATGCAAGATATTGCTGGAAATATGTCAGATGGAATTGAATCGATTGGAAAAGTTTTAAATTTAAAAGGGAGAATATTACCTTTAACGGAAGACAATGTTACTTTGGTTGGAAAAATGGAAGATGGAAGTGTTGTTAAAGGAGAACATAATATCACAAAATCAAGTCAAGTGATTCAGGAAGTCTATTATTTGAAAGAACCAGAAGTTTGTGAAGAAGTACTAAAAGCAATTAAAGAAACGGATTTGATTATTTTAAGTATGGGAAGTCCATTTACGAGTATTATTCCTAATTTGATTTGTGAAGAAGTGATTGATGCAATTGCTTCATCGAAAGCAAAAATTATGTATGTTTGTAATATGATGACACAGCCAGGAGAAACGGATGGATATAAAGCGAGTGATCATGTAAAATTATTAAATCGCTATTTAAAAAAGAGAAATATTGATGTTTTAATTGTAAACAGTGGCGAAATAGAAAAAGAATTATGTGAAAAATATGAAACATTAGAACAAAAAGATCCTGTCTTATATGATGAAGAAGAATTAGAAACGATGGGATTAGAAATTATTGCACAGGATTTGGTTAGTATTGATGATAATTTATTAAGACATGATGTGAATCGTTTGTCTTTTCATATTTTCGCATATTTAATGAATGTCTAATGTCGTTTACTAGTATTGTTAAAAATGAAGTTAGCAAATTAGATACAATTGAAACAGAAAATATTACAGAACTTTCCGCTTTAATTCGAAATATTGGAACGATTTCTTCTGGAGGTATTCGAATTGTTACTGAAAATTCTAGTGTTGCTAGAAGAATTTTTGGATTATTAAAAGATACTTATGGAGTGATTTCTAAAATTACAGTTCGTAAAGGATATAATTATAATAAAAATTATATTTATATGTTAGAAGTGACACAAAAAAAAGATCTTATTTTAACAGATCTTAGTTTGTTAGAAAGTGATATCTATTTGAGTGTTCCGAAAGAATATATTTTGGACGATATTGATTTAAAAAAAGCATATTTAAGGGGATTTTTTTTGGCCATTGGAAGTGTTAATGATCCAAAAAAATCAAGGTATCATTTAGAGTTTTTGGTGGATAAGGAAGACTATGCGATTTTTATTTGCGATTTATTAAATACATTTTCATTAAATGCAAGATATATTAAACGGGATAATAAGTTTATGGTTTATTTGAAAGAAGCTGAGAAAATTGGAGATTTTTTACGATTGATTCAAGCGAATAATGCGATTTTATATTATGAGAATATTCGTATTTATCGTGATCATAAAAATATGACAAATCGGCTTAATAATTGTGAACAGGCAAATGTGGATAAAATGATTATGGCTTCTGATACTCAAATAAAAGAAATTGAATTATTAGAAGAAGCAGGTGTATATGATTTGTTAGATGATAAAGTAAAAGAGGCAGCTTGGTATCGAAAAAAGTATCCAGATGCTTCGTTATTAGAACTTAGTGAAATCATCAGTATTGAAACTGGAATGCCAATTACGAAATCTGGCCTTCATCATCGGTTAAAAAAAATACATAATATGGTAGAAAATTTAAAAAAATAAAACTTTTTGTATAAAAACTTAAAAATAGTTCAATAAATAGTAGAGGCGATATTATGAAAAAAACAATTCTACTATTTTTATTGATTATGATATTTTATGTTGTTATAGGACATGTGAGTGCGGAAAAATTAATTCCAGATGATGCCATTCGATTAAGAGTGATTCCAAATAGTGATAGTCATTATGATCAAGAAATAAAATTGAAAGTTCGTGATTTGGTTCAAAAAGAAATGTATTTGTTGTTAAAAGATACAAAAGGTTCTAAGGAAGCAAGACAGAAAATTGTTTTAGAACTTCCAAATATAGAAGCAAAAGTAAAACAATTATTAATTACTGAACAATATCCTTTAGGGTATCAGGTCGATTTTGGTCAACATTATTTTCCAGAAAAGCAATATAAAGGTGTCACTTATGAAGCGGGAAATTATGAATCTTTGTTGATTACTTTAGGAAAAGGGGAAGGTAGTAATTGGTGGTGTGTGCTTTTTCCGCCTCTTTGTTTGATTGAAGCAGAAGAAAGTACAGAGGTAGAATATAAGTCTTTTGTAGCTGAATTGATTGAAAAATTTATGTAGTTTTAAAAATCTTAATTTAAGATTTTTTTTCTATTTTGAAGACATAAAAATATTTTTATAGTATAATAATAGATAGTTGAAGAGGTGACATATGACAGATATCTTTAAATCATTAACAGAATATATTAAAAAATATTCTACTATTTATATTATGACGCATAAGAATCCAGATTTAGATGGATTAGGCTCTTCTATTTGTTTATATGAAATTGTAACTTCATTTAAGAAAGAATGTTTTATTATCGATACAGGAGATTCTAAAAATAGTAGTGTTCAAAAAATGTATGATATTTTAAGAGAACGGAAAGTAGAAATTAAACTAAAAGGGGAAAAAGAGGCTTTAAAAGATCTTACTGATGATACATTGTTAATTATTGTAGATGTTCATAAACCAGAAATGGTGGAAAGTAAAGAAATTTTAGAACATGTAAAGAATATTGTGATACTAGATCATCATATTAAAGGCAGTCATTATATTAAACGAGCAAATTTGTCTTATATTAATTCTTCACTTTCTTCTGTTACTGAATTAATGGCTTATTATCTCAAATATTTGAATAAAACGGTAGATCCAGTAATTGCTACTATTATGGTAACTGGAATTGAAATTGATACCAATAATTATAAATTAAAAACGACGGAAAAAACGTATGAAGCGGCAGCAATACTAACTTCTATGGGTGCAGAATCTATTTTAAAGCAAGAATTATTAAAAGAAGATAAAACGGCTTATTTGAAGAGAAGTCATTTTGTGAAACATAGTTATATGATCAATCATAATATGGCGATGTGCACGATGGATGATGAAATTTATGCTCCAAAAGATTTGGCTGAAATAGCAGAACAATTACTTCAATTTGATGAGGTAGAAGCTTCTTTTAGTATTGGAAGAATTAAGGAAGACGTAATAGGTGTAAGCGCTAGATCGTTAGGTAATGTTGATGTAGAGCAAATCATGGAACGACTTGGTGGAGGAGGGCATCTTACAGATGCAGCAGCTCAATTAACAGCTGTTTCTATAGAGCAAGCAAAAGAAAAAGTATTGCATGCGATTGAGAGGTGAAATTATGAAAGTGATATTTTTACAAGATGTAAAAAAGCAAGGAAAAAAAGGGGAAATTAAAGAAGTAAAAGATGGATATGGAATGAATTTCTTAGTAAAAAATGGATATGCTGTTCCTGCAACTAGTACTGGTGTGAATCGACTAAAAAAAGAACAAGCAGAAGCGGAGTTACAAGAAAATTTAAAAATAAAAGATTGTAAACTTTTAAAGGAGAAATTAGAGAAAGTTACGATTGAGATTCCAGTAAAAACTGGGGAAAGTGATCGAGTTTTCGGAAGTGTTAGTAGTAAACAGATTGTGACTGAACTAAAAAAACTAGGATTTGATATTGATAAAAAAATGGTTACAATAACAGATAGTTTAACCAGTTTAGGAACTCATGAAGTAGTTTTGGAACTTCATAAACAAGTACGTGCTACGATAAAAGTAAGATTAGTGAAAGAGAAATAAGGTGATATTATGGCAGAGAGGGAAATGCCTCATAATTTAGATGCAGAACAATCTGTATTAGGTTCTATGTTTTTGTCAAAATATGCATTACAAAAAGGAACTGAGTTATTAAATAAAGATTTGTTTTATTCTGAAACTCATGCCAAAATTTTCACTGTTTTGAGTGATTTACTAGAAAAAAATGTTCCAATTGATTTAACGATTGTGACAGAAGAATTAAATAATCGTGGTTGGCTAAAGCAGATTGGAGATGTTGATTATTTAGCTGAAGTTATTAATAGTGTTCCAACTGCTGCAAATGTGGATGAATATATTAAAATTGTTAGTGAAAAAGCAACATTAAGAAGACTCATAGAAGAGGCAACCAGTATTGTAACTGATGGATATTCTAGTACTAATGATTTAGGGGAAATTTTAGATAATGCTGAAAAAAAGATTTTGAGTGTTGTGAAAACAAGACAAGGAACAGAATTTCGTTCGTTACAAGAAGTGTTATTAAAAACGCAGGGGGATTTGGAAAAATTAGCGCAACGTAAGGGAGAAATTACTGGTTTGGTTACTGGTTATTATGATTTGGATAAAGTGACAAGTGGACTACATGCTAATGAACTTATTATTATTGCAGCTCGTCCAGCTATGGGAAAAACAGCAATGGCTGTTAATTTGGCTGTTAATGTGGCACAAAATAATAATGTTGTTGTTGCTTTGTTCAATATGGAAATGGGTGCTGAACAGCTTGTTATGAGAATGATTTCATCAGCTGGTCAAATTGATGCTTATAAACTTAGAAATGGTCGTTTGGAACATAATGATTGGAAACGTGTGAATGAGGCAATTAGTAAGTTATCAGATACGAAGATTTATATTGATGATACTCCTGGTATGACAATTGGAGAGATTCGAGCAAAGTGTCGGAGACTTGCTAGTTCTAGTGATGGACTTGGAATTGTAATTATTGACTATTTGCAATTAATCAGTGGTTCTGCGAGATACGCAGGAAATCGTCAACAAGAAGTATCAGAAATTTCTCGTTCTTTAAAGACATTAGCGATGGAGTTAGGAATTCCTGTTATTGCTTTAGCGCAACTTTCTCGTAGCGTGGATAGTAGGGATGATAAAAGACCGTTACTTAGTGATTTAAGGGAATCTGGTTCTATTGAACAGGATGCGGATATTGTTGCTTTCTTATATCGTGATGATTATTATACAAAGCAGATATCAATTGATGAGAATACCAGTAAAAGTGAGTTTATTATTGCGAAGCATCGTAGTGGTCCAACGACTACAATAGATTTGATTTTTCGAAGAAATACGAGTACGTTTGTCAATATGACAAATAGAGAAGAGGAGTGAGAAGTGTGAAAAAGGTTTGTGTGATAGTAACTGTTTGTATTGTTTTTTTAGCTACTTTTTTACTCGGATTCAATTATAAAAATATGAGTGAGCCTAGTGTATTTTATCAGGTGTATCTTGATGATGAAGTGATTGGTGTAATTAAATCAAAATCTGATTTAGAGCGTTATATTGACCGAGAAGGAAAT
Source organism: uncultured Mycoplasmatota bacterium (assembly GCA_947365915.1). Taxonomy (GTDB): domain Bacteria; phylum Bacillota_I; class Bacilli_A; order RF39; family UBA660; genus MGBC102946. Next base: position 6,552 of record CANAXT010000030.1, on the reverse strand, counting down.
CATATTAAACGAAAATATGGGGTGAAAAAGGTATATGCTCCAAATGGTTTAGAGATTAAAAAAATTACGACTTATAATCAGAAATTAGATTCTGTGAAAGATATTTATCAGAAAATTAAAAAGGAGCGTCCTTTTACGATTAAGGGATATCAAGTAACGATTCGTCAAGAAGTGGATTCTGAAGATGGTTCTAAAAAAGAAGAAAAAATTAATAAGTATTATGTTTTGAATGAGAAAATATTTAAAGAGGCAGCAGAGTCTACTATCCGTATTTTTGTTGGAAAAGAGAAATATGAGGCTTATCGTGATAAAACACAAAAAGAAATTGAAACGACTGGTACTAAGGTTACTGATATTTATATTGATGGGGATAAGACGATTAAAGAGATGCAGATTCCAGTAACAGAAGAGATCTATACGGATTCTACTGCACTCGCACATGATTTGGTGTTTGGAAAAGATAGTACTACAAAAAAGTATGTTGTTCAATTAGGAGATACGATTGAAAAGGTCGCTTTTAATAATCAAATTAGTGTAGAAGAGTTTTTAATTTCTAATTCTGAGTTTACAAGTGAAAACAATTTATTGTATCCGAATCAAGAGGTGGTAATTGCGACTACAAATCCACAGCTTAGTGTTGTTATGAAGGAATATATGGTGGAGGAAAAGGAAAGTAGTTATACACAAAAGATTGTTTATGATGATTCAATGTTACTTGGGGATGAAGTTGTTTCTCAAAATGGAGAAAATGGGTTAGATCGTATTAGTCAGAATGTGAAGTATGTAAATGGTGCGATTAATTATGTTGAAAGGGTTAATAAGGAAGTTTTAAAGGCTCCAATTGAGCAAATTATTACAAAAGGTTCTCATTATATTCCAAATGTTGGTAGTACTACTTCTTGGGGATGGCCAACAGAGAGTGGCTGGACAATTTCTTCTCAGTATGCTTGGAGAATGAATCCAATTACGAAACGACGTGAGTTACATGATGCTTTGGATATTGCTGGTACAGGATATGGTTCGCCAATTTATGCTGCAAATAATGGAACTGTAGTGGTTGCAAGTTATACAAGTATTAATGGTAATTACGTTATTATTAATCACAATAATGGATATTATACTTATTATGGTCATATGTCACGTATTATTGCGAAGAAAGGCCAAACTGTTGCTCGTGGACAAGAGATTGGAAAAATTGGAATGACTGGTCAAGCGACAGGTCCACACGTTCACTTTGGTATTTGGAGAGGGTTCCCATATTATGGTGGGACGGCTTTAAATCCGAATAATTTCTATTAGTTATGAAGATTTGTGTTTTAGCGAGTGGTTCTAAGGGAAATTGTACTTATATTGAATTGGGTGAGACGCGATTGTTAGTAGATATTGGTACGACTTCTCTTTATGCTGAAAAGAAGTTAAAGGAGATTGGAGTAGATCCAAGACAAGTGAACGGAATTTTAATTACGCATACACATACTGATCATATTAGTGGAATTCGTGTGTTTGTGAAAAAATATAAAACGAAGTTATATTTGACTCGTAAAATTTATCAGGAGTTGAGTAAGGAGTTTTCAATTTCTAGTTATGAGATTATTGATCATGATTTTGATATTGGTGATATTTCTATTGAGATGTTTAAAACTTCTCATGATACTCCTGATGGGAATGCTTATATTTTTTCACATAATGATTCTTCGATTGTTTATGTTACGGATACTGGATATATTCATTTAAAAAATCATGGAAAACTTAAAAATAAAAGTCTTTATGTGATGGAGAGTAATCATGATGTAGAGATGCTTATGAATGGGAGTTATCCTTATCATTTGAAGCAAAGAATTCTTGGAGATGAGGGACATTTATCTAATATTGATTGTTCTAATTATTTGTCTAAGTTTATAGGGGATAAAACGAAGGATATTATTTTGATTCATTTGAGTGAGGACAATAATACGAAGGAAAAGGCGTTAGAGACTTTAGAGGAGACGCTTGCTAAAAAAAATCAGTTTGTTGAGCATGTTTATGTTTCTACGCAGCATGAGAGAACTGATGTGATTGAAGTATGAAGGTTTTATGTGTTGGAAAGATTAAGGAAAGTTATTTAAAGGAAGCGATTTTAGAGTATCAGAAGCGTTTGTCTAGGTATGTGAAGCTAGAGATTATTGAGGTTCCTGATGCTTGTTATGATTATGTTCCTTTGATTTTGGAGAAGGAACGAGATTTGTTGTTACGATATATTGGGGAAAAGGATTATGTCATTACGTTAGAAATAGATGGTATAGAATTATCTTCTTTGGAGTTTTCTAAAAAATTAGATTCTATTTTTCAGTCTAATATTACTTTTGTGATTGGTGGATCATATGGGTTACATGATGATATTAAGAAAAGAAGTAATTTTGCGCTTTCGTTTTCTAAGCTCACTTTTCCACATCAGTTGTTTCGAGTTCTTTTGTTGGAACAAATATATCGTTGTTATAAGATTATTCATAATGAGAGCTACCATAAGTAACTTTTTTTAAATATTTGTTATAGGTATTATTTTTATCTCTACTTGTTCAAAAATGTATAATTTGATAAAATAAAAGTGTTATAGAAATATAATAGGGATTAAATTATAAAACGTGGGCTTCGTCAGTTCGGATTGGCCGTGGTTCAACCGTGGCGGGGGTTATAACAATACGACGAATGCAGGAGTGTTCTACTTCAACAACAATAATGGTAATGCGAACGACAACAACTCGTTCCGGGTGGTAGTGCTCGGTCTACTACGATATAAAAAAATAAAAGATAAAGTTTAAGGAGTTTATCAAGTGAATATCCTAGAAATTTAATTCCTTTTCGAGAGAATAAACACAAAGTATAAAATAAAATGATGAGTACTGAAATAGGAAACTTCATTTTATTTTTGTATTGTGGAAAAGTAAAAGTTTTGATAAAATGAAAGTGCTAGAAAATAGTAGGGATTAAATTATAAAACGTGGGCTTCGTCAATTCGAGTAACCCGTGGTTCCAACGTGGCGGGGGTTATAACAATACGACGAATGCAGGAGTGTTCTACTTCAATTGGAACAATGGTAATGCGAACGACAACAACTCGTTCCGGGTGGTAGTGCTCGGAGTACTACGATATAAAAAAGTAAAAGATAAAGTTTAAGGACTTTATCAGATGAATATCCTAGAAATTTAATTCCTTTTCGAGAGAATAAACACAAAGTATAAAATAAAATGATGAGTACTAGAATGGGAAAGCTCATTTTATTTTTGTATTAAAAAAAAACTGACTATTTTATCAGTTTCTATTTTCTAATCAAATGGTAACCTTTTTTTAAAATAGGTAAGAATAAATTTATTGGATAGTACAAGCTTTTTTTAATTACTAAATCGTATTCTCCAGCATATTCCATGACAATGGAATTGAATCTTGATTTATAAGTTGACAAGTGATCTGTTAAGTTTCCGTCAATTCCTCCTAGATTGCAGTAAGAACAATGATGTTGTATTGAATATTTGCAAATGTCATAAACTAGCCCAATTGATATTTGTAGTTTGTGAAATAATAAACGATTACCAGCATATAAGTATTCTGAAATTCTTATGTCTTCATTAAAAGGCATGATGACTAAAGCTGCTGAAAGTGTTAAAATATCGTTTCCTTCTTTGATTAGATTTTCAATTTCTTCTGTTGATTCTCCATTTTTTTCTAGAAATTCTAAGTAGATATTTAAGTCTAATTTTCCAAAGAATAATACGGCATCCATTTCTGTCATAATTTTTTCAAAATATGCTTTGTTTCTAAGATGGATTCCTTGTCTATCTTCTGTAGAACTTAAAATATCCATAAATTCATCTAATTTATTTATGTCTTTGGTATGTTCATAAAAAACGCCTCTATTTTTGTGGAATTTTCCTAAGTAACTTCGAATTCTTTTTTTAAATGATTTTAATACTTGTTCTTCCGTTAATGGATTTAATTGATCATCTATTAATGGAATCATCATTTGATATCTTGGTTGTAATGTTTTACTAATTGATTTTGGATAGCCTTTGTGATGATAGTTTAAAGATGTTAAGTTTTCGTGGAATTTTTGATGATTTTTTGAGAGAGTAATTGGAATGTTTATGTTTTCGTTTTTTTCAAGTTTTAAAATGCTTGTTTCATGAAAACAGAAATTGGGATCTATTTTCATCATATAACAGTGTTCATCCAAAGCTAGTTTTTTAATTCCTTTGGTAAATTCTTCTAAGTGTTTTTTGTTTTTAAAATCGATTATGTATCCTCTTGGAACGTAACCCATTACAATACCTTTTCCAAGTGTTCGAATTAACAACAAACAAACCCCAACTAAAACGTCATTTTCATAAAGACCTGGACGAAAAGATTTCCAATTGTCTTTGACATTGGCCCAGTTTGGCTGTTGCATGAAAGAAAGAATGGGAGAGGTTTTGATAAAATTGTTGTATTCATTAATATCGATGTTTTTTTTAAATGTGTATTTCATGTTTATTTTCCTTTCAATTTTTGTTTTAGGTTGGATAATGTTTTATGAATGTTGTAATGGTATGTAATTGGAAGTTCAAATTCTCCAATTAGTTCTATTACATATCCATTAAATCCTTTTTTAAATTCATACATTCCATAGTCTTTGTCATTTTTATCAAAATTACCCGTGATTCCATAAAAATTGTAACGTTTATAATGATTGTTTACAGCGTAATTAATCATTTCCCATTGAATCATGTATTGGGCATTAAATTGCATGTATTTTTTGTAGTTTCCACTAAATAAATAAACAACTTCATCACCATATAATATAAACATTCCACCAGATAGTATTAATATATTTCCATTTTCTTTTTGAATTTCTTTGGCTTCTTTGATTTTTTTTGTTAGGCTTTCTTTTGTGATTTGAAATTCTTTTCGTTTTCCATCATTTGATGCAGATGGTGTTAGTTTTTCGATTTTTTCGGTAATGTTTTCTAATTCTTTTTTTAATGATTTTATGTATTCTTTTAAATGTATTTCCGCAATCATGTATTTAATTTGATTTAATGGTTTCAATAGTTGATACATAGTTTGATAGTATGATAATGTTTTATCACTAAAATGTTTTCGTTCACTGGTTTCTTCTGTTAATTTTTTAAAGAGCGGTAGTTCATCATAGTCTAGTTCTCTTACAATAATGTTTGATTTTAGTGTTTTGTTGATGATGTTTCTTGTATTTTGTCTAAAATTCTTTTTTAATTCTTCGATGCTTTTTCCTTCAATGTCTAGTGCGAACATCCATTTTAGTTGTTCTGGTTTTGGAATTTCTATGAATCCTAATTCTTTTAATTCGTCTAATAGGTTTGTATGATCAAATCCGTTTTCTACAACATTTCCATCGATGTCGTGTTCTTTCAGCTCATAGTAAGGGTCCATTTTAAATATGTAACCGTTATGATTTTTGATGAATACTTTTAATTCTTTGATGAACGCATTTAATACGTTTTTGTCTTCAAAGTTGATTAAAATTCCTCTTGGTGCGTAGAATAGTTTTTTCCCCATAAAGTTTTTTTTTGCTGTTAACATGGTGGCACCAATCAGTTTATTTTTTTCTTTTAGTCCTACATAATAAGTTTCCCAACCACTGGCTTCTCTCATTTTAGCGATTTCTGGTGTTTGTAAGAAAGTTTTTAATGGGTGATTATCTAAATATACTCTAAATTCTTGTTCGTTTAATTCATACAGTTTCATATTTCAGCCTCTTTTCTATATTTAGTATAAACGGATTTTGTTTGTTAGTCAAATAATTCATAGAGATTCTATTTTTTTGTGGTATACTGTTGATGGGTGAGAAACGTGAAAAATCTTTTTATACCAGGTATGAATACTACACATCAGGAATTTTTACAAGTTCAAAAGTTATTTTTAGAAGATGGATTATCTTTGAAAGGGTTATTGGATGATCATTTGTATTTTTCTAAAATGACAAAGTCAAAGATTGTAGATGATTTAGAGAAACGAGTTTTGGATTATTCGGATGGAAATGATGTAAATTTGATTTGTCATTCTATGGGATGTAATTTTGGAGCGTTGATTGGACGACATCCAAGTGTGAAAAAAATTGTTTTTATTTCTCCAGAGTTTGTTTCATCTTCTCGAAAAGAACGTTCTTTCATTAAATCCAATACGAGTCAAAAGTATGCAGATGAAATTCCTATGGTAATGGATCCAAAACCAATTTCAGAAAGGTTGTTATTGGTGGGGTTGTTTTTGAGATCTAGAAGATGGGCACTTCAGGAACTATATAATATTGAAATACCAGTTATGGTTGTTTATTCAGAAGGGGATCCTTTTGTTTCTCGAGAATTTTCTTGGTCGAATGCAAAAGAGGTTATGGTAGAGACCTCTTATCATAATCCATTTATGAGTAAGGAAGGAAAACAGTTGGTAAAAAAGATTCGTGATTTTTTATAAGGAGGTTTTTATATGAAACCAGTACCAGTAGGAGTAGATAATTTTAAGGATTTGATTACAGAAGACTATTATTATGTAGATAAAACGAAAGTTAT
>CANAXT010000029.1 GCA_947365915.1 uncultured Mycoplasmatota bacterium | reverse complement strand
CTAGTCGGTGGAGTGTCTTACTTTGCGATGCACTCGGATTCTTTATCTTTTGTGACTCATCACAAATAATCATATTTGGCTTATAAATGTTTAGTTCTTTTTCCATTCGCCATGTGGCTTCGTAGTTGATAATAGCGACCTTTAATCCTTGCTTATGTGAAAGTGATATAAGTTTTGCTTTTCTTTTACTCATGGTCGATCCTGTTATCGATTCCACATTGTAATCGTAATCGGCGAACTTACTTATTTCCTTTTCCCACACATTTATTATCGATGTTGGGCACACCACAAGGACTTTTTCGATTAAGCCTTCCAAGAATAACTCTCCCATTATGGCTATGGATGTAAAACTCTTACCTAGTCCCATGTCCATCAAGAGTGCCGCACATCCTTGTTCCTTTAGTTTCGGTATGGCAAAGTTACACGCTATTTGTTGGTGCTTGTAAGGTTTTACCTTTATTGGTAGTTCCATGTTTCTCTCCTTTCGTTTTGGTACTGCCTACTACATCGGTTTCTTCCTTTTTTAAATTCAAGTTAAAGATGGAATAAATTTTTTGTTCTTCAACGCCTAAGTAGTCAGCGACTAATGGTAGCGTTCCCTTTACTTGAATTCTCTTTTGCATTGGCATCACCTCCTTTACAACAACAAAAAAGAAACCGAATAAGTTTCCCTTTTATTAGTTATAAACTTCGATGCCTAGTGCCATGGCAAATTTTACATAAGCCACTTTTTTAAGCTCTCTAAAATTTCGTAAGCACATATGACATTGTGGCATTATCTGTTCATCTGATAATGTCATGTCGGTTAGGTATTTTAAATATAAGTATTTCCTTTCATCCTCATCAAGTCGATTGAATGCTCCAATTATTTTGGTTACATATTCTTCAATCTTATTCTCAAGAATTATCTTCTTAATAACATAATCCTCAACACTTGAACGAGTGCTTCTTACTGATGTTTTCCCTCCAAATGACAAGCCATATTTTGCTGTCATCTTTGGAAGTTGGTTTTCTTCTAATCTTAATAAAAGTAATTTGTATAAATTCATCATATTCTTTACTGCGTTTTTAGTTTCTACATAATTTACTGACTCCAATATATCGGTCATAGTTTGTCCTCTCTTTCCTTTCGATACTGCTTGGGGTACTGCAACTGCAAAACTACTTTTTTAAAACACAAAAAGGAAACACTTGTATAAAGTATCTCCTTGTTTTTTTCTCCTTATAACTATGACTCTCGACATCATTATACAAAATATGATAAGCATATTTTGTCGAACCGAGGCATCAAACTGTGATTATTGTATATTTTTGTTTTTTATAGGTAGTTGTATTTTTAATCGGCATAATTTTTACTATTCGGTTGGCGTCCATATTCTCGAATTCTATTTCATCTATATCTATTTCCATGGTGTTAACTTTATAAAACTTTTGTAACTCGGTTACGAATTCGCCTATTTCTTTTTTTGTCTTAACTGGTGATACGAGAATGTTCTTGTCATCTTTAACCACTGTCATATCCATTAGTTGTTCTTTCATCATAAATGCTAGATTGAAAATCTTATCTTCTCGAAACTCTATATGTTTGATTTTGACTTCTTTCTTTTTGACGTCATAATCTATTTCGATTTGCTCGATGTAAGATGCTACTATCGTTCTCTTTTGTTCTTGATCGAGTTGATTCCATATTTCTTCGGCTGATGAATAATAAACATCGCTTTGTCGTTTTTGAATTTCTTTAATCGTTGCATAAAGTGTGATGTCCATATCTTCGGTGATTCTTACATCTCTTTTTACTTGCTTTTGAATTTCTTTGTTTATTGCTTCTCTCTTAACTGTTATAAACTGCATTTCATTTTTGAAATCTTGTTCTGTAAGGTAACCATCAAAATATGACTTCTTGACTCTACTTTCTCGCTTTTTAAGTTCATCTAGTGACTTCTGATAAAACTCTCCATTTTCTGGAACTTGCGACTTATTAGAAATTGGCATCGTTCCAATATCTGCTATAATAAAGTAATCTAGGATTGCATTGATTTCTTTTATAAAGGCGGCTTCAATTTTTGGTTCTGGGACATATCCCACTCCCTTACATCTAGTACAAATGTAATATAAGAATGTACCTCCATGTCGGCCTCTGCCAACTGTACCTCCTAGTGCTTCGTGTCCGCAACAAGGACATTTTAGTTTTTGCATAAAAAGGTAGGTTTGTTTTCGTTTATTGCGAACTTGATTCTTTCGATGTTGCTCTTGGAGTTTTTGCCATGTGATTTCATCAAAGATGGCAGGAGTTTGGTATATGCATTCTTCTCCAGTTTCTTCCTCCATGAATTTACAATGAAATATTCCAGCATAAAATTCATTGTGTAATGCTTCTTCCCATCCACTTTCGGTTAAGGTTTTTACATTTGGGAATTCCTTATCTGTAATCTCTTTTACGAGCCTTGCTGAATTTCCTTGTAAGTATAACTCTGCTCCACGTCTTATATAAGCTGCATCGTTTTCTTCTATAATAACTTTTTTCTTATCTGGTCCGTTTACATCTCTAGTGTAACCTGTTGGTATATTTGGAAAGTGGCATTTTTCGTATGCTCCTATCATTCCCATTCTTGTTCTTTCAGATATAACATCTAGTTCGTATTCTCCATGAGCTGCCTCCATGTTGATTTGATACTTTCCTACTGCCGTATTGTAATCTAGGTCGTTCCATGATGTAACGATTCGGCAATTGTAATCCTTGGCTACTTTGATAACTTCTTGAGTGTTCGCTACACCTCTTACCAATCTATCAAGTCGCCATACCACAACTACATTGATATTTCCTGCTCTTATGTCACTTAATAACTTTTGAAAGTCTTTTCTCTTGTCTAGGTACTTACCTGATATTCCAGGATCGCCATAAGTATCGTAAATCTTAAAGCCTCGATTCTCACATAACCTTCGCAAGTCTTTTTCTTGCTCCTCGTAACTGTGTCCCTCTCTGGCTTGGTTAAAGGTGGAAACTCGCAGGTATATTCCTGCTATCCATTCCTTTGGCTCATTTTTCTTCATTTTAAAAGATACCATTATTATCGACTCCTTCTTTCAATAAATTTGGTATCTTTTCATTTTTAAATAATAATTGTTTTAATTCTTCAAATAAATTTCTCGCTTCACTTTCTCGGAGTATAAGATAATTCTCTTTGAAAGTATTGGCTTGTTCTTCCGTACTAAATCGCATATAAAACGCAACTTTATCTGATATGATTACAACTTTCTTTTTCATTGTCCTCCTCCTTTGCTTCTGGCTATCGCCATTATACTAATTATACCAGTTTGTGTTAACAATAACACTCCCATCTTTCTAACGAAAATGTAACGATTTTATAACACTTTTTTAACGCCTTTTGTTTTCGTTTCTAACGATTTTGTATCATTGTTACTGGTATCTTGTATAAACGAGGCAAGGTTAGATGACTCTCACTTTCTAAAAATAATTGACTACTAATTCTCGTAATTTTTGGAACGAGCAACCGTTTTTTGTATTGTTGATGAAGTATAATTCTTCATCGTATAAATACTCTCCGTAGTATAAAATAACCACTTCTTTTTCTGCCGATTTTAAGATTATTTTATGTGGGCTAATGCTTGATATGTTTGTTCCTGCAAACTTTATCAAATACCCATTTAAGTAAGTAATTTCAAGGGTTTTACGACTTAAATACCTATCACATTTGGCTTTGAGTTCCTTTGGAAACTCTAGCTTTTTCTTATTTATTTTCATTCTATGATCCTCCTTTTTTGAGCATCATAAAACCCCACCTCGATACTCGAAGTGGGGCTATCATGAACCGAACCTTTGAGGGGTTCGGATAAAAATCTCATGGTGCCTAAGGCCGGACTTGAACCGGCACGAGATTTGACTCTCGCAGGATTTTAAGTCCTGTGCGTCTACCAATTTCGCCACTCAGGCATATCTCTTTCAAAACAATATTATTATATCACAAATCATCTCTTTTTCAATACTTTTTTTACAATTTCACAAAAATTTATTTTTGATCAATATTTATAATAGTCAAAATCATAATTATCGATAGAAAAATTGTAAACACATAAAATTACCTATCTCTATTATTTGGATCATTAATATACCATAACAACACAATTCCAAAATTAACAATAGCTAATCCAATAAAGAAGAAAGAACAGTCTCCCCACAACAAAATTCCTATTAATAATAATATGAAACTAATTAAACATCCTCTTTTCATCTTAGTATTCATGCTACCACTCTTTCGTTTCTCATAGTCATTATACCATATCCTCAAGAAATAGTACAAAAAATAAAGAATCTTTCAAAAAGACTCTTTCAAATGAACCGACATTAGACGAATTTTTCTTTTAACTCGAAACCTTTTTATTCTTTGATAGATTTTGAAAATGAATATAAACATTTTCTATAAATAAGGTTTAAAACCCTATCATAGCCATAAACGAACAATCGTTATGGATCAAGAGACAAACACAACTTTTTATAAAATCCGCAACAGAAAATCTTACAATATCAATTCTAGAAAATGCCGATCCACTTAACTTATCTAAAATGAGGTGTTGCATATCCATTACTATCAATCCAAAAATAATGGATATTTTTTATTACTTCTAAAATGATTGAAAAGATTTCTATTGCCAATATTTGGTCTATCTCTCTTACTTTGATTATAACATTGAGCAGAAATGATTCCTACATAAATTAACAGAAATTTCACTTCTTGACATTTTTATTTACAAAAAATAGAGATCATGAAATCTCTATTTTAGAAATAAACTCAGATTCTGTCCAAATCATAATTCCTAACTCTTTTGCCTTATCGTACTTACTTCCTGGCTTCTGTCCAACAATTACAACATCCGTTTTCGAGCTAACTGTACTAGAAGTTTTCCCCCCAAAACGTTCAATCTTTTCCTTCGCCTCTTCACGAGTAATAGACTCTAAAGAACCAGTTAATACAAAAGTCTTATTCATAAACGCTTCATTCAACTCAATCGGGCGTCCCAAAAAACTCATATTAACGCCAGCCAAACGAAGTTCATCAATCACACGATTATTATCTTCATTCTCAAAATAAGAAACAATACTTTTCGCAATAATACTACCAACATCTCTAACAGATACTAACTCATCATATGTTGCCTTTTGTAAATGATCCATCGTATGAAAATACATAGCCAATATTTTCGCAGTTTTTTTTCCAACATGACGAATTCCCAAAGCAAACAACAAACGTTCGAGCGAATTACTTTTACTACTCTCAATACTATCTAATAAATTTTGAATACTTTTATTTCCAAATCCCTCTAACTCCATCAATTCTTCCTTAAACTGAAACAAAGAATAAAAATCTGAAAATGACTTCAAATAACCCATATTATAAAAATCTTCTACAATACTATCTCCAAATCCCTCAATATTCATCGCATCTCTACTAGCATAATGAATCAACCCTTCAATTTTTTTCGCATCACAATGCGGATTTTTACAATAATAAGCAGCTTCATTTTCTAATCGAACCAATGAACTACCACAAATAGGACATTCATGAATCATTTCAAACGGTATCTCCGTTCCATTCCTTCGCTCTATTAACACTTTCACAACCTCAGGAATCACATCCCCTGCCTTTTTAATCGCAACAATATCCCCAATTCGAATATCTCTTAACGTAACATATTCCTCATTGTGCAAAGTAGTTTTTGAAATCGTAGACCCAGCCAAAAGAACGGGTTCTAAAATCGCATTAGGAGTCACCTGACCAGTTCTACCAACACTAAAACGAATATCTTTTAACTTTGTATAAACCTCCATAGCCGGAAACTTATAAGCAGTTGCCCAACGCGGATATTTTGCCGTATATCCCATTTTTTTTTGATCCATTAAATTATCTAACTTAATCACAATTCCATCAATTTCATATGGTAAAGTATTGCGCTTATCCGTCCATTCCTGAATAAACCCCAATAACTCATCAATATTACTTACCTTACGAATATTAGGATTTACAGTAAAACCAAGTCGTTTCATAAACTGTAAAGTCTCATAATGACTATCAAGAGAAAACTTTTCTGCCTCTGGCAAATGATATAAAAAACTAGACAAATTCCTACTAGCTGCTACTTTAGAATCCAATTGTCTAACACTTCCTGCTGCAGCATTTCTCGGATTTGCAAATAAATCCATACCATTTCGTGCACGTTCCTCATTTAATGCCTCAAAAGAATCCTTTGGCATATAGATTTCACCACGAATCTCTATATCAATTGGTTCAGATAACACCAACGGAATATTCTTAATGGTCCTCACATTATGTGTAATATCTTCTCCAGTAACCCCATCTCCTCTAGTCGCACCACGTACCAACTTCCCATTCTTATATAACAAAGAAACAGATAACCCATCAATTTTTAATTCACAAGTATACTCTGGGTTAGAAACTTCCTTTCTGATTCGTTCATCAAACGCAATAATCTCTGACTCATTAAACACATTACTCAATGAAAGCATCGGAATTTCATGCGTAATTTTTCCGAAACTTTCAACAATTTCTCCTCCAACCCGAACCGTAGGAGAATCAGACCTCTTCAACTCTGGATGTTTTTCTTCTAACTTAATCAATTCTCGAAGATAATTGTCATATTCCTGATCTGTAATTGTTGGAGCATCCAACGTATTATACTCATAATTCGCTCTATTCAAAATTTCAATAAGTTCATTCATTCGATCTCTAATCATGTTTCTCACCTATTATCATTGTATCAAATTATAAAAGGAAAATCTACGAAATAGAAAATAAAATCAGAGGAAACAATCATGAATGTTTCATTTATCAATACCATTTTATCATTTGCCACATTTCAATATTTAATAGGACTATTTCAGACTAAACCAAGTGGTTACAATCCATTATAAGTTACAATAAGTGTATATTTTTAGTAAGGTGTGTGAATTTATGCAATATAAAAGACTAAGAGATTTACGCGAAGACCGCGATTATACACAAGCTGAATTAGCAGCTATGTTAGGTATTTCACAAAGAGGATACTCACATTATGAAAAAGGCGATAATGACATTCCAACCGAAATTCTAATTCGTCTTGCCAACATATATCAAACATCTACAGATTATATTTTAGGACTTAGTAACAAACGCTCTAGAGACTATGCGAAATCAAAAAAAGAAAAAGTCCATTTATAAAAACAAGCCTTAAAATGAAGACTTGTTTTTTTGACTTAAATAATCTAACACAATTCCATGAAGACTTTCATCCTTTAAAGCAAACTCTACATTCGCTTTTATAAAACCAAATTTACTCCCAACATCATAATACTGACCATCAATTTTACAAGCATAAAAAGATTGTGTTTTCATAAGACGCAAAATCGCATCAGTTAGTAACAACTCACCATTCACAAAATCAATTTTTTCTAACTCATCAAATATTTCTGGTTTTAAAATATATCTTCCCAAACTACCATGATTGCTTGGAGCCTCTTCTAAATTTGGTTTCTCTACAATGCTTTTAATTTTACCAATCTCTACGTCTTCATACTCAATAATGCCCTTCCCTGAAATCATATCTTCTTCTAGTTCTTCCACACACAAAACATTACAATCATGCTGTTCAAAAACATCAATCATTTGTTTCAAACAAGGAATAGAAGAATCAATAATATCATCTCCATATAAAATAGCAAACGGTTCATTCCCAACAAACTCTTTAGCTAACAAAACAGCATGACCTGTCCCCATTGGTTCACCTTGACGCAAATAATAAAACTTAGCCAAACAAGAAAGAGATTGAATCCCATCTAACAACTCTATCTTCCCACTTTGTTGTAATCGATGCTCTAACTCAAAACTACGATCAAAATAGGAAACAATACTTTCTTTATATGGATTTGTAATAAACAAAATCTCTTCAATTCCACTATGAACTGCTTCCTCTACAATATATTGAATAATCGGTTTATCTACAATTGGAAACATCTCTTTCGGAATGGACTTCGTAGCAGGCAAAAACCTTGTTCCTAACCCTGCTACTGGAATAATCGCTTTCCTAATTTTCATAATTGATTATCCTTATGTAAAGCAGAATATCCTATAAAAAATACTGCTAAAACAATTAAAATAATAACCACCCAAAAAAACGGATTATCATGATGTTCAAAAACAAACTCACGAAATGGTTCAATCCATTTTTGTAATGTGTCTAAAAAATCAAGTATCATATTTTCACCTATACCTTTCTTAAACTTTTATGACCTTTTAATACTTTTTTAATACCATGAGGATGCGGAAAAGCAACCGTTAATATTTTAGGATCAATTCCAAGTACTACCCCAGTCCCAAAAATCGTATGATGAACTTTATCTCCAACCCCATATTCTGCATCATCTAAAATCACATCTTCTACATCATATGGTTGTCCAATTTCCACATCATCTTGATCTTTCAAAAGTAAACTATCCTCTATTTCCTCAATAAACCGACTAGGAGGATTGGCATTTTCCATTCCATACAACATCCTTCGTTTTGCATTTACCAAATGTAATTCTTTTTTCGCTCTCGTAATAGCAACATAACAAAGTCGTCGTTCCTCCTCTAATCCATGACGGTCCAAAAGAGAATTATTATGTGGGAAAATAGACTCCTCCATACCAATTAAGAAAACATAATCAAACTCTAACCCCTTCGCACTATGAACAGTCATCAATGTCACAACATTCGAGTTATTCTTGTGCTCTTCGACATCAGAAACCAAACTAATCTCCATCAAAAATTCCTCTAAAGAAACAATTCCATTACGTTCTTCAAAACTCTTCGTAATTGACTTAAATTCTTCTAGGTTTTCTAATCGTACTTCTGACTCAATCGTATTTTCCTTGATTAATTCTTGTCTCATTCCTGTTTCATTCAAAACAAGATCAACAAGTTCAGTCAAAGAACAACTTTCCTTTTGCTCATTTAACCGAGTAATAATCTGTTTAAATTGAAGTTCCTTTCCTGTTTCTATCGCATGATACAAACTCGTCTGTTCTAATGACGCCTTATTGGTTAACGCTTCTATCGTTTTCAGCCCAATACCACGTTTTGGAACATTAATAACACGTAATAAACTAATATCATCATGTTGATTATACAACAACTTCAAATAACAAATCAAATCCTTGATTTCTTTTCGATTGTAAAAATAGAAACTTCCTACTACCTTATAAGGAATTCCTTCTCGAAGTAACGCTTCCTCCATATTTCTAGACTGGGCATTGGTTCGATACAAAACTGCAATCTCACTTTCTGAAGCACCATCCGCAATCAATTTTTGAATTTCCTTAGTAACATAATAAGCTTCTTCTTTTTCATCTCCACTTCGATGATATCCTATTTTTACACCTTCTTCATTTTGAGTCCACAACTTTTTCTCTTTCCGCTCTTTATTGTTTTTAATCACATCATTAGCCGCTTTTAAAATATTTCCAGTCGAACGATAATTTTCCTCTAACAAAATGACATGTGCATTTGGATAATCTTTTTCAAAATTTAAAATATTTTTATAATTTGCGCCTCTAAAACTATAAATACTTTGGTCATTATCTCCAACAACACAAATATTTTGATATTTCGCACTCAACATTTTAATCAAAATATATTGTGCTTCATTCGTATCTTGATACTCATCTACCAAAATGTATTGAAATCGTTCTTGATATTTCTTCAAAATATCAGGCCGTTCACGAAACAGACGAATCGGTAACATCAGTAAATCATCAAAATCTAAAGAATTATTAATTTTAAGTTTCTGTTGATATCGATCATACACCTGAACCACTTTATCTTCAAAATCAGTATTCGCATATTTTGTATATTCCTCTACCGTCATCAATTCATTTTTAGCTCCACTAATTTTACTTCGGATTGCACGTGGATTATACTCTTTAGGATCCAAGTTTAAATCCTTTAATATTTTTTTAATTACTGTTAAAGAATCATCACTATCAATAATCGTAAAATTATGTTCATACCCTAATGCATCATAATGCTCCCTCATAATTAAAAGTCCTAAAGAATGAAATGTAGAAATCTGAATTTGATATGCCATAGGACCAAGAGATCCAATAATTCTTTCTTTCATTTCCTTAGCAGCTTTATTCGTAAAAGTAATCGCAAGAATATGATAAGGAGCAACATCATTTTGGTTTACCAAATAAGCAATTCGAGTCGTTAATACTTTTGTTTTTCCACTTCCAGCTCCCGCTAATACCAATAATGGACCTTCTGTTGTTGTTACTGCTTCTTTTTGTTTATCATTTAATGTTTCTATATTCATACGATTCACCTACTTCCATCATAGCACAAAAAACACCTTTTTACAAAGTGTTTCTATATTTTTAAATTCATTTTTTCTTCTAAAAAAATACATTCATCCATAATTTTCAGATTTTTAGAAATGACTGGAACAAAATCCATTTGATCTAAAATATCTTTTTGTAAATCAATTCCAGGCGCAATCTCGATTAATACAATTTTTCCATGTTGCAATTCAAATACAGCTCGTTCTGTTACAAATAAAACTTGTTGATCATGAGAAGGTGAAAAGGTAATTTGTTCTACTTGAGTAACAAATTTCTTTACTGTTCCTTCCTTGATAATTTCTAGTTTGCCATCATGTATATTTTCCTCTAATCCATTTGCCGTAAAGGTTCCTGTAAATATTACTTTTTTTGTATTTTGGGTAATATCAATAAATCCGCCTGGACCTGGCACTTTCATTCCAAGTTTACTGACATTTACATTACCTTTTTGATCCACCTCTGCAAGTCCAACAATCGCCATATCAAGAGAACCTCCATCATAAGCATCAAATTGTTCCGCAGTTGAAACAATCGAATCTGGATTCATAGTTCTTCCAAAACAGAGTCCACTAAGTGGTATTCCACCAGTAGATCCTGGTTCCACTGATAAATAAATTTGATCGGCAAACCCTTCTTCTAAAGCAACACTAGAAACACTATCAGGGACGCCAACACCTAAGTTAATCACTTCTCCTTTTTTTAGTTCCATCGCACTTCTTCTGCCACATATTTTTCGTTCATCCAATGGTCGAATATCTATTTTTGTATTACATCTCTTTTCCCCTGCCAATTCTGGTTTATAAATAGGAGCATTATATTCTCCATATGACAAATCAGGTTTTTGGACCACGACATAATCGACAAGTGAAGAATGAATAGACACATTTTTGGCTTTCAAAGAATGTTTTGGTTTCACTTCTTCTACTTGAACAATAACAATTCCACCGCTATTATGAGCTGCAAGTGCCATATTATATTGCTCGCCAATAACATATTCATGTTCTAATGAAATGTTTCCTTCTTCATCTACATAAGTGCCTTTTAATAAAGCTACATGAATAGGAAACGATTTATAAAACAGTGTTTCTTTGTTTTCAATTGTGAATAATTCTACAATAGGATCTAACAATTTGGCTTTTTCATTTGCACAGCATCCATCAATTCTAGGATCTGCAAAAGTATGAAGTCCAACATGTGATATAAGTCCAATTTCACCACTTCCAATTGCACGATATAAATGACTCATTACTCCAAGTGGAAGTGTAAAAGTAGGAAATTGATTGTTACCAACTGCATCTCCAAACGTTTTTCCAAATCCCAAATGAGAGCAAATTGCTTTTCCAACAAGTCCTGGTTTTACAAGTCGATTAAATCCAACTTTATCATGTGTTAACATTCCTGGAATGATACTAGAAGTAACAGTAATATTTTTAGGATGACCTGTTTCTAAATAAGAAGTTTCAATTGCTTCTATCATAGCTTCAGGACACCCCATAGCGCCTGAACTAGAAAAGGCAACTGTATCATTATCATGAATAAATTGAGCTACTTCTTCTTTTGATATTATTTTCATGTAATCACCTTTTTTATTATAGTCCAAAAAAGGTAGAAAGTCCATTGTCAAGAACTATACATTTTGTTTTCAGTTCGTGATTTTCTATAATTTTATTTAATTAAAGTTTGTTATTTTTATTGATTAATTTTATTGAATAAATAGTAACATAATATAAAAATATACACAATTTATTCTCTTTCAATTTTAACTTTTTTATCCTTTTTTATTTTAGTATTTATATAAGAAACTACATAACTACAAAATAAAAAGTAAGATGTGAAAAGAACGTCCTTAATCGTACGTCCTTTTCACATCACTCAAAACATTTTTTCAAATTAACATTTTCTATCCTTCGTTCAAGTGTCCTTTCGTTCATGGGTGTCTGTGCCAAAACTTTTTCTTCTTTTTTAGTACTCGTCTACAATAGATTTTTATTCTCCGCAACGATTACCCGAGCACTACCACCCTGAACGAGTAGTCGCTGCCCGCACGACCATAACTGTAGAACGAAGCGAACACTCCTGCACCCGCACTATAGTAATAGTACCCGCCACGAAGAAACCACTGGCCAGTCGAACCGACGAAGCTGGCATCATTGGAATACCATCCGCTCGTCTCACTTAGTGCATGTCCGTAACATATTCCTCCTGAACATGCTGTTGTTGCATCTGTACTTGTATAATTATCATAATATTTTGTTGCTGGTAAACTGCTAAATCCTGTATTCTTTATTGTACTATTATATACTCCCATTACATATTCGTATGCTCCTCCACTCATGTCATATACTCCATATATTGTTCCTGACGTCGAAGCTCCTGTTCCTCCTGGACTCTTCTCATATGTATATGCACATGACGTACTATTTGACGTACTCGGTGCTCCTGAACTACATCCTGTTAATGTGCTATTATTCCAATAATTATTTATATATACTTCCTTATTTGTTCCACTATAACTACTATTTCCATATTTTCCATATCTACTTTGTGATAAATACGCTACCGCTCCCCATTCACTATTCTTCATCATATGCGCATCTGCTGATGTGCTTATTCCGTAACTATTTCCACTCGCACTGAACTTTTGTGCTGTTGCAAACTGCGTACTTATATTCTGACTTCTTAATGAGCTTAAGTTTGGCTTTATTGTTGGAGTGGTTCCATCTCCTGTCGTCTCAAATTTTCCTACCCATATTCCCGATAACTCTGTTCCTCCAAATGTAAACGCTGGATGGATTTTATAATTACTACTTGGACTTGTCTTACTTGTTGCTATAAAGTTTATATTTATTTGCCCTGGCGTTGCTGCACTTCCTCCTGCATAACTACTTCCTAAATTTGTATATTGATATTCATATCGAGGGATCCATACAAAGTATGCATTTATTGCACTCTCTGGTATTGTTGATCCTACTGATGCATTCCTATAACTACTTGTTACTGACGCTGCATTCGCCCACATCTGTTTACTATAATCATACCATTGATTGCTTCCTGATCCATTCTCACTATCTGCTCTTATCCAACTACTTCCATTCCACTTGATTGGTATCAATCCGTTTGATAATGTTGGTTTCTGGGCTCCTGTTGTATCCACATTTGGTGCTTTTATTATTATTGTTTTACTTGCACTTTGTGTTAATCCATTTACTCCTGTTGCTGTACATGTTACTGTGTGCGTTCCTACTGCCAATGAACTTGTATTTGTTGCTGTACAACTTACTGTTCCCGTTCCACTTACACTCCATGTTGGGGTATTAAAGTATGTACTCTGGATTGCATTACTTGCTCCCTTATTTACTGTTGAACTTCCTGATTCTTTCACTGTTATTCCTGGCTTATCTTTATCCACTTTATATGGCCCATATGTTGCTGTCTTCTTATTTCCTGCATTATCTTCTGTTGTTACAACCACACTTTTTCCACTCGTATTACTTGTTATACTTGTTGGACTTACTGTCGTACTCTTATGCCCTGATAACGTATCTGATCCATTTGTTATATTAAATGTTACATTACTTGTATACCATCCATTACTTCCCATTGTTCCACTTGGTGTTACACTTCCTACCACTGGTTCTGTTACATCGATTTTATATTCTCCACTTGTTTGAGTGCTACTATTTCCGTATTCATCACTTCCATTTAATTTGATTACGTATGTTCCACTTTCATTTAGAGGAATATCTACTTCTGCACTTTTTCCGCTTACACTTACATTACTTACTCCCTTTGAGGTTCCATCTTTTATCACTTCATAAGTAAATGTTTTTATATTACTATTATCTGTCGCTGTTGCTTTTATTGTTTGTGCTTTTGTCCAACTCCCTCCTGTACTTGCATTACTAAAATTCAATATTGGTCCTTCTGCTTCTACTACTGTGAACTTTCTTACTACACTTTCTTCATTTCCTGCTTGATCTATTGCTTTATATGTTACTATTTGTTCTCCTAATGTTGCTGTTAAACTTCCTATTGTTTCTATTGTAGGATCAATTCCACTATTGTCACTTACTGTTATTCCTGTTAATACGTTATATGAAGTTACTTCTGTTACTTTTAATACTGTATTTTCTGGTACACTAATTGTTGGTTTTGTATTATCAAGCTTATAGATTCCTGAAGTCACTGTTCTACTGTTATTACTACTATCTACTGCTGTCACTTCGATTACATAATTTCCTGTTCCTTCACTTAATGTTACTTTTTCTCCATTTGTAATTGTTTGTTCTGTTCCTCTTACATTATCTTTAATCACTACATATTTTATAGAATCTACTCTAATATTATCTGTTGCTGTTATTGTAATAATCTTACTTTTTACAAAACTACTTTCTTCATTCGGACTAATTACAATCTCTGATTTTGTCATATCTGCTACGATAAACGTTCTCTCTTTACTACTACTATTACCTAAGGAATCACTTACTGTATACGTCACTTTATAAGTTCCTGGTATTTTTTCTAATGTTCCTACAGTTGTAATTTCACTATTATCTATGACTCCATCTACATTATCAGTTACTACTACTCCAGTTAATACATTATACCCACTTACTTCTTCTGATTCCAAATTTACAATCTCTGGTTCAAATACTATTACTGGTCCTTCTTTATCTATCTTATAAGTCTTACTTAATGTATTCGTATGATTATTATTATCTGTTACATTGACTATCACTTCATGTATCCCTGTTTCATTTAATGTTAGTGTTTTCGTTAATCCTAATACACTATCCTTAGATAAAGATTCTCCATCTTTCTTAATTTCATAACTAAATCCAGTTACCTTATTTGGTCTTACTCCACTTACCGTAATTAAAACTTCTTTAGACTTTTCATAATTTTCATTTGACTCTGTCATTGTTATCATTGGTAACATATTTAATACAGCAACTTCTCTCTCTACCGATACTGTTTTCTCATTATTACTTGTTCTATAAGTAACAATATATGTTCCTTCTACACTAGTATCTATATTAGTCACAACCTCATTATTCTTTCTAATTTCAGTTGTATACTCTAAACTATCTCCTGCTTTTGTTCTAGCTATTGCTCCTAACTCTTTATAGGTACCAT
>CANAXT010000028.1 GCA_947365915.1 uncultured Mycoplasmatota bacterium | reverse complement strand
TGTTCAATTGGAATTGATTTTTGTGAAATAATATCACCTTCATCCATTCCCTCACTCATATACATAATAGTAACACCTGTTTCTGTAGCACCATTCATAATTGCCCTATGAATTGGAGCTCCTCCACGATACTTTGGAAGCAATGAAGCATGTACATTAATACATCCTAACTTTGGAATTTGTAATAAATCATATGGCAAAATCTGCCCATACGCACATGTGATAATAAGATCTGGTTGCAAATTCTTAATTTCTTCTAAAGCATCTATAACATGTTCTGGTTGTAATATTAAAATAGTATGTTCTAACGCAACTTTTTTAATTGGTGAACAAGCAACTTTTCCTTCTCGACCAACTTTTTTATCTGGTTGTGTTACAACAGCTCTTACCCTATATTGTTTCAATAAACCTTCTAATATTGGAACGGCAAAAGCAGGGGTACCCATAAAAACAATTTTTAAATCTTTTTCAACATTGATTTGTTCTAAATCCATTTTTATCACCTATTTTTAATTTTACCACAAATTATAGAAAAGTACTATAACCGAATCGGATTTAAGTCAATTTCTACTTTTACCTTATGATTTGTTCTATACTTCTCTTGAACAAATTTTAATTCTTTCAAAATTTCTTTAGTACTTTTAAATTTTAATATAATCTGAACATAATAAACATTATTAATTTTTGGCATAACAGCATTCGCTGGACCTAATAAAATAATTTTGTTTCCTAAAGAATGAGTAAAATAAGAAGCAATTTTCTTTCCTTCTTCATAACATAATGATTCATCTTTTCCACTAATTTCTAATAAACACAAATTAAAATATGGTGGATAAGATAATTTTTTTCGAATTTCCATTTCTTGTTTGTAAAATCGTTCATAATCATGATCTTTGGCACACAAAATACTATAATGATCTAAATTAAATCCTTGTATAATAACGGTTCCTTCTAAATCTTTTCTACCAGCTCTTCCTGCTACTTGACTCAAAAGAGAAAATGTTCGCTCAGAACTTCGAAAGTCAGGAATATTTAATGAAGCATCTCCATTCATAACTCCAACCACTGTAACCTTTGGAAAATCAAGACCTTTAGCGATCATTTGGGTTCCAATTAAAATATCATATTCCCCTTTTCTAAATGATTCCGTAATATGAGCATGCGCTCCTTTTTTAGACGTTGTATCAACATCCATACGAACCACTCTAGCACTCGGAAATAATTCTTTTGTCATTTGTTCTAACTTTTCTGTTCCAAGCCCAAATGTAGTAAATTCAGTTCCTTTACAATCTGGGCAAATATGAACCAAGTTTTTACTATAATTACAATAATGACATTTTAATCGATTTTCTCTCTTATGGTAAACAAGTGGAATATCACAATTTGGACACTTCTCTACATATCCACAATTTTTACAACTTACAATCGTTGAATATCCTCTTCGATTTAATAACAAAATAATTTGTTCATTTTTAGAAAGAGCTCCCAAAATTTTTTCTTCAAGTAAAGAAGAAAATAAAGATCGATTTTGTTTCATTTCTGTTTTCATATCTACTAAATGTACTTCTGGAAGATGTTTTGAAATCCTTTTTTTTAACGTTAACAATTCATAAATACCAGCTTGTGCTCTTGTATAACTTTCTAAAGATGGAGTTGCACTTCCTAAAACAACTGGACATTGATGACGTTTTGCACGATGAAGTGCAATATCAATTGCACTATATTTTGGCGTATTTTCTTGTTTATAAGTTTCCGTATGTTCCTCATCAATCACAAGTAATCCCAAATTGGTAAAAGGAGCGAAAATAGCACTTCTAGCACCAATCACAATTGATACTTCTTTTCGTTCAATTTTTCTCCACTCATCATACTTTTCACCATT
Organism: uncultured Mycoplasmatota bacterium; assembly: GCA_947365915.1. Lineage (GTDB taxonomy): Bacteria > Bacillota_I > Bacilli_A > RF39 > UBA660 > MGBC102946. The sequence goes on along the minus strand of CANAXT010000028.1, from coordinate 16,077 downwards.
ACTAAGTCTTGAATGTAAAATCGCAATATTATTTCCAAAACGATTTCTAAATAAATTAACCATTTGAGGAGTCAAACTAATTTCAGGAACCAAAATAATTGCCTCTTTCCCATCTTTCAGTATTTCCTCTAAAATGTTCATATAAACTTCTGTTTTCCCACTTCCTGTAACTCCATATAATAAAAATGGAGCAAACTGATTTCGTTTCTCTAATACAGCCTGATAAGCAAATTGTTGTTCTTCATTTAACTGAATTTTCTGATCATTTTTTTGAGTTTCATTTTGAATTCGATATACTTCTTCTACTACTTCTTTTATCACATTTTTTTTAAGCAATGTCTGAACAGCAGATAAAGAAATAGAAGTTAATTCTTTTTTTAATACTTTTTTACGCTCTAATAGTATAGATACAATTTGTTGTTGTTTCTCATTTTTGACATTTTCAGATTTTAACTGATCAATCACAATATAAGTTTCATACTTTTTAGGAATTGTTGTACCTTTTTTTGCTTTCAAAGCAGTTGGTAACATCGTTTGATAAGCAGAAATCAAATTGCAAAGTGTTTTTTTTGATATATAAGCTCCTAATTCCAACATTTCTTCATTTAAGACTGGATGGTCATCAACAACACCAATTATTTCTTTCATCTTATATTCTGAAGACCCCACTTTTTCTTGTTTTCTTAATACAAATCCTTCTAATTCTCTATTTCCAAAAGGAACCAATACCCTAGAACCAACAAATACTTTATCTTCTAGTATAGAAGGAAGCAAATAAGTAAATGTCTGATCCATCTGTTTTGTTTTTATTTCTACTAATACATCTACAATCATAACTTCCTCCATTCTTTTTATATTATAGCAAACATTTGTTTAATATGTAAAGAAAAAAAGAAGAATTATTCTGAAAATTCATCACTACTGAGTTTCTAAAACTTTTTGACATTTCATAATCTGTTGCTTTGATAACTTCGTCACTTTAGAAGCCAAATCTACACTAAATCCTTCTGCCAATAAATTTCTAGCAATCTCCATTTGTTGTTCCTTTTTTCCACGTTTTTCTCCACGTTTTTCTCCGCGTTTTTCTCCGCGCTTCTCACCAATCCTTTGTCCTTCTTCTTTTGCATGGGCAATCAAACCTGAAGTAGCTTGCTCAAAAGTCATTTCCATTTTCTCTTCCTCCTTCATCTTTTGATATTCTTTTTTACTCATATTATACTCTTCTATTTTTCCGATAATCTTTTTAAATCTCTCTTCTTTCGATAATTCTTCTAATATTTATTTTGATTTTTTACAGGAATAATCCTTTAAACAAAATAGCTGTGCATATTTAAAATTAATCGTATTATGCTCCTTTAAAGCCTCCCTTAAATTCCAAACTTTCACATCTACATATTTACCGAACCGTTCTTTGAGCGTAATCTCTAACATTTGATATTCTTTGAATGATTTTTTATCTCCATATGGGTAATTCAAAATCAAACATACTTCTACTGGCTTTACACTACTGTAATCCGTATTCTCATAATGTTCCAAATAAATCGAAGCAATATATAAAATAATCCGAGCTTCTATATAGTGTAAATTCTTATTTTGCATCTCTAACAAAATAATCGATGTATTTGTTTTTTATAACACATCACAAATACCATAAGAAAGTTCCTTATTCTCCTTTTTAAATTCTTTGTTCAAATAAGTAATCAAACCGACTCGTTTAGAAAAAATATCATTCAATAATTGTCTACAATATTCTTTTCTTCCAAACACTTTTTTAAATAGATAATCATTTGAGAGCCCATAATATTTTTTAGACAATTCAACACCTCCTTTGTGATTTTTTATCTCTCTACTTAATATATACCACAAAGAAAGCCGATCCACCTCAAATTATTCAAAAAAATTTTATTAAAGTTTAAAAATTTCAAACTTGCAACTACATTATAATGTAGTAAATTCAAATTTGTCAACAAAAAAATATAGATTTCTCTATACTTTTATTCACCTTTTAAAACTTCCATTGCTTGATGCATCTCTAAATCATATTTTACCATTTCTAAACCACCAAACAATTTCAAAAATTCATCTTTTTTCATTTGATATTTTTCCGCTAATTCAGTAGCTTGTTTTTCAGCATCCTCATCAGTTACTTGAATTCCTTCTACTTTAGCAATCTCTTCTAACATCAATCGGAACGTAATACGTTTAACAGCTTCCTCATGCATTTGATTTTTTAACGCATCTTCATTAGAATTCGTAAATTGATAAAATTGTTCCAAAGTAATTCCTTGCATTTTCAAATTCTCTTCATATTGTTTAATCATACGTTTCTTTTCTTCATCAATCATCACAGGTGGAATATCAATCTCTACATTTTTAGCAGCTGTTTCTAATAATTCATCAATATATTTATTTTCAATATCAGCCTCTTTATGAGTTGTAATATTCTCTTTTACCTGAGCCTCTAATTCCTCTAAAGAATGAACACCTTCCATACCTAAATCTTCAAAAAAGTCATCATTAATTTCTGGAATTTGAACCTCTTTAATTTCATGAACTTTTACTTTAAATACAACTGGAGCTCCTTTTAAATCTTCACTATGATAATCCTCAGGGAAAGTTACATTAATTTCTTTTTCTTCTCCGGATTTCATACCAATCAATTGTTCTTCAAATCCTGGAATAAAAGTTCCACTTCCAATGGTAAGTGAATAATTTTCAGCTTTTCCACCTTCAAACGCAACCCCATCTTTAAAGCCTTCAAAATCAATAATTACAATATCTCCATTTTCTATAGCTCCATCTTTCAATACATTTTCTGCATAATGCTCTCTCATATGTTCAATCGCATGATCAATTTCCTCTTTTGTAACTTCTACTTTTTCTTTTTTAACCCCAAGACCTTTATACTTTCCAAGCTTTACTTCTGGTCTTAATGTCAAAGTAAATAAAAATTCAATTCCTTCATCACCAACATTAGTAAGAGCAATTTCAGGTTCCGCTACAATTTTAAGATCTTCATTTCCTTCAAAAGCCTTCACGTAAGCACGTTCAAGACATAGATCAGCAGCATCCATATACAAAGATTGTTTTCCATATTTCTTTAAAAACAATTCTTTCGGAGCATGACCAGGACGAAAACCATCTATTTTTACTTTTTTACTAGCTTTAGAATACGCTTTATCTAAAGCCTCTTCCCATTCTTTCCCCTCTATCTTTACCGTAATTTCCTTGATGTTTTTATTTTCTGTTTTTGTACTCATTTTCATTTCCTCCAATTCACGCTAATAGTATAACGTATTTTTAATAATATTTCAATACCTCAACAATAAAAGAAAAAAGCACTTTAGTGCATAATTTCAACAACTTTTACATCATAAGTTCCATTTGGACTTTCTACAGAAACAACTTCTCCAACACGAAGTCCTAAAATAGCTTGTGCGATTGGTGATTCATTTGAAATCTTATTCTGAAATGGATCAGCTTCTTTACTACCAACAATTGTATATTCTTCTGTATCTTTATCTTCTACATACTCAATTTTCACTTTATTTCCAATAGCAACTTGATCTGTTTTTACTTCACTAATTACAATTGCATTTTCAATCATAGCTTCTAATTCTTGTATTTTACCTTCTACAATTGCTTGTTCAGTTCTTGCAGCATCATACTCTGCATTTTCACTTAAATCTCCCAAAGCACGTGCATCCTTTAACGCATTAATCACTTCTGGTCTTTTTTCTAGCTTTAAATATTCTAATTCCTTTTGCATCTCTTCAAGGCCTGCTTTAGTTAAATAAATTTCTTTTGTATTTGACATAATTTTTTTCACCTCAATTTTGAAATCTATCAAATAATACTACAGTTTCTTTTTTTTGTCAACTTGAAATTTCAATTATTTTGAAATTCTCATGAAATCTCCTGAAGCAACAGGCTTAGAAACAGCTATTTTTACAATCTGTCTAGGATGCCTCACAACTTCAATTTGCCTGTCATCTTCATCTAAAATTTCATCAACAATCATTTTAAACGGTTGTTTATTTGGACCAAAAAATTCTATTTTGTCTCCTTTTTTAAAAAAATTTCTCTGTTCAATTCTAGCATATCCATGGTTATAATCTAAGACGAGTCCTAAAAAATCTTGATTAGAAACTTCTACTCTTCCATTATAATACTGGCATTCCGCACCTTCTGAACCATTAAAAAACTGGGGAACCGAATCACGATTCGCACAATTCCTTAATACTTTTTCATACTCACTATTATATTCATAAGTTTCTTTTTGTTGCACATATTCATCAATAACTTTACGATAAATGTCGACAATCGTTGCAATATAATAAATAGAACGCATTCTTCCTTCTATTTTAAAAGAAACAATTCCCATATCAATCATATCTGGAATATACTTTAATAAAGACAAATCTTTCGTACAGAAAGTAAATGTTTTTTCTCCTTTTAAATGTTGAAATTCATGATCTAAAAGATCAAAATCCCAACGACATATTTGACTACAGCCCCCCCGATTAGAATCTCTGGCTGTCAAAAAATTAGATAATACACATCTACCACTATAAGAAGCACACATAGCACCATGAATAAAACATTCAATTTCAATATCTACATGCTTCATAATTTCCGCAATTTCTTCTTTGGTAGTTTCTCTTCCAAGCACAATACGAGTAATCCCCTGTTCCTTCCAAAATTCCACTGCTTCATAATTTAAAGTAGATTGTTGTGTAGACAAATGAAGTTCTAAATTGGTATTTTCTTTTGCAATCGGAATAATCGCAGGATCATTTAAAATAATCGCATCAACACCAATTCTGTCTAATTCTTTTAAATAATCCGTCAACTTTTGAATTTCCTTCGCATGTAAAGCAATATTCACAGTAACGTAAACTTTTTTCTTTAAATCATGAGCAAAAGAAACTCCTTCTTCTAATGCTTCCAATGTAAAATTAGAAGCATTGGCACGAAGTCCAAACATTGTTCCTCCTACATAAACAGCATCAGCTCCATAAAGAAGCGCAAATTTAAGTCTCTCTAAATCACCTGCTGGCGCTAAAAGTTCTGGCTTTCGCACTTATTTTCCCTCCTTTATTTTGTAAACTGTTTCCTTATACAAAAATCCTTTATCTACATTGTTTTGACACATAGAATCAACCATTTGACAAACCTCAACTTTATTTTCTTCTGTCATAGTAGATACAAGTTTCATAATCTGTTTAAAAATAGGAGGTTCCATATGAAAACCATTTACTATCACATAATCAATATGAATATTTTTCAATATAAAATATTCCTCTATCGCATTTAAAATATGGCTAGAATAAACAGTTGTTCCATTCATATCATCTACAATTGGATACATTTGCCCTTCTTTTTCTAAATAATATTGATCTCCTTTTTGATCAAGTTTAAAACTCTCTAAATAATTTTTAACCAAATGTCGTCTAGAATCAAACATCGGTAAATAACCAAACATACAGACAAACAGTAAAAAATCAGTTTGTTTCCTAATCTCTTTTATTTCATCTAAAGTAATTTCGTTAGATAGATAGGCTCCACTTACCCCTTGATTTTTCCAAAAATTACAAGTTTCAGCATTCGTCGCTAAATGCTCTTGACTCCATATGAGTGGATAAGAAACATTTAATTTTTTTCCTAAATGAACAACACTAATATCATAATAGAAAACACCATCAATTGGATAATCTTCTAATAATCTCATTGTATTTTCTAACTCTTTTAAATCATGATTATGCATATTTTTATTTAACATAATAAATAGTTTTTTATTTGTTTTTTTGATTCCTTCTAAATCTTTTAATTCTATATAAAAAGGCAAATTCACACTAAGACCTTGTATCCCTAAAATAATTCCATCACAACTAGAAAGACAATCAGAAATCATTGACTTTTCACTTGGTATTGCTAAGATTTTTGTCATACAACCACATCCTGACACGTATTATAACAAAATTTCTATGAAATAGCAAAACAATAAATATTACCATTTAGAAAATTTTTCTACCAAAAATACAATTTTTGAACAAAAAAAATACCAAAAAATCAAGTTTTAAAAATCAATAAAAAACCATTTACTTTAAAACATAAAATAAGTATAATAATCAATTGGAAGTCTTAATCAATGAGTGACTTACCTCCTAAAGGAGGGACAAACATGACAAATAAAAACATGATCAAAATTTTAATCATAATCATATTTTTATTGTTTGCCTTATTATTTATAGTATTACTATAAGAGGCCATGGGGGTTTGATGGTAAAAACATCTAAAAAAGCACTCATTATACAATGCAGTGCTTATCCAAACAAACAAGGTAAGTACTCAAAAGTTCAGATTAAGTACTTCCTTTTTTATGATATGAAGTTTCCTTCATTCACATTCATTATACTATTTTTGATATTAAAATACAAGTTCATAAATTTATTTCTTTCTAGTAATTCCATCAATGGCATCACAATCATCCCAATTTCCTACTCCACAACATTTGGTAGATCCCTTACCACCAGACAAATCACAAGTAGCAAAATGACTGGAAAAATTATCATTATTTCCTTCTAACTTTCCTCGAATAAAATCACTCTTACATTCTCTACCATTAGATTCTAAACAATCCATATGAAAATCATTGAAATTGGTTTTATCATTATACTTTCTAATTTTCTTAATCAATACAGGTGTTAAAGTAATTTGATACATTGGGGCCTTATCATAATACATTCGATCTTCCTTAGAATTACGATTATTTGTAATATAATTTTTTACATCATCCTTATTTTTCCAATTGCTTCCAGCTTCTCTTCCAGTCCCTAAAACACCAGGAAATGGATCTCCAAGATCAATTGTACGATAAATTAAATTTAATCCTCTTAAAGTTTCTGGAAGACAATTATCACTACCACAAGCGATACAATTATCCCCTTCACATTTCGGATCTTTATTCTCAATAATTTCATTAATCACTCTATACTTACAAGAATAATTTTTTTCATCTTTTGATAAAAATTGATCGAAATTATGAGTATGATTGTTATTTCCTGTTGCTGGTGTAAATTTGGTATAAGAAAGCCCAATCGCATAACGTCCTGATGGAGTCATAAAATGATTATGTAATGCACTATATCCTAAATCAATATAAACTTGATCAGAATCAGATCCTTTTTCTTTCCCCATAACAGCAATTCCTTGTGGTTTTAAAATCACATTAAATACATTATTTTTCAAACTGTAATCCACTGTTTTTGTATAAATTGCATGCGTTTCTGACTGACTAGAATAATCAAATATTTGATTTTTAGTACAGGTCGTTTTATATGGAGCCGATTGTTCTGTACATTGATATTTCACTGTCATACTAGATCCACTAGTCGAAAAATTATGATCAGATACTACTGATTTTTCTTTTTTCTTCAATTGATCATGATAACTATAATCATCATATGTAGGTTCATCATAATTGATGGTTAAATCAGGACTAAATTCTTTATAATTTAAGAAATCAGCATAATTATTATATTTTGAATAACGAACAGATTTCACATTGGAATGATCAAATGTTGCATATCGATAAGTTCCAAAATTTTCAAAAGAAGTACAAGATGAAATATCTCTTTCAATATTATCTAAATCTTTTTTTGCTTGTTCATGAGCTTTCTTTTTTAGATCACTATTTGGATCAGGATGTCCTAAAGTACTACACCAAGTACTTGGTGTTACATTCTGACTTCCTTGACCATACGATGCATAACTAACACTGGCTGGATACATAGTATACCCTTTATAATATCCACTACAACATCCTCCACCTGTACAACCATTTTCTCCACACTTTATCGGACAACGGGAAGTACAAGTCCAATCACAATCTCTTGCCCCCTGACTAGAATGACTGTAAGCATAGTCTTGTTGCTCTGCAATTTTCCATGCATCCCAAGTCGATACAACTCGATCATTCGTCACTTTCCAATCTTGTTCAAACTGTGCTGTATTAATTGAAGTAGAATTATTATTTCTAGTAGACCCATTTGTTTTACATTCTCTGGTACTTGTAAACTTAACAGGAGCCCATTCAGGCAACTTACCAGTATTTCCTACTGTAAAATGATTTCCTGCTCTTGTCACCATTTTATCATCTGGAAAATCATACTGTACTACTTCTCTACAATAAACAGAACAATATGGATTACTATACTTTAAATAATAATCTTTAAACGTTTCCGTAGAACTTCCAGGTTTAATATTATCACTTTCAAAAATGCATTCCCAATTATCACTATCTTCTGATTTTAATGAAGTATTAAATTCACAATTTTTACCAGTATTAACATTACCTAAATCTGACACTTCATAGTCTTTCCATTTACATTTTTCCTCTGGAGCACAACCTTTTCCAATCCAAAATTCTTCTGGTTTATCAGGATACTCTTCTCTTAACTCATCACAACATTCTGGTGTCAATGTACTAGAATTGATATCACACTTGAAACAATTCTGTCGAAATTCATATCCAGGAGCATAAAACCAATTATGTACTTGATTATTCACATACTGTTCTAAAGCACTACCTGACATTCCAAATTTATCAATCGCTTCTTCTTTATAACTACTTCTCATTTGATCTTCAAAGAACAAACAACATGTTAAATCAGGATGCTTATCACCTTTTTGTGGAAAATGATTTGGATTGGTTTCATCACAATAATTACACTGTTCATTATAAACAGATTCACTCACCTTTTTACCATTTTTTCCATAATATACCTTTTTACCATCCTCTATCATAATTTTACAAAAATAAGCATCTTTACACTCAATTTCATAAGTTTCTTTATCTACAACGTTTCCATTCTTACCATAATAGATAGTACTATCTCCATCTGTGACAACTTTACACTGACGTCCAAGATCACGCCCACATTCTTTTAAATACTGCTCTCTTGAAACAACATTTCCCGTGGTTCCAAAATAAGTTCCAGCAATATACTTACAAACAATTTTTATATTATTACCATCAAAACAAGCAGGATATTTTTGTTTAAATTGAGAATATTTTAAAGACTTTTCTTGCGCTAATTTCTGCATCTTTGCATCATCACTAAGAGCCCGAAATAAACAAGCAGCATAATCAGGAACATTTCCTGTTTTTTTCATACATTTTGACTCTGCTGGCTTCAACTCCGGATAAGTACTATCAAGTTCAGATTGATATTGCTTACAACATTTTTCTTCCTCTTTTGTTAAATTTCGTCCCAACTGTTCTCTAGTTACATATGGAGGCGGAAAACCTTCTCCCGTTTCATAATTACACTGATTTTGTATCGCTTCAGAAATATCATAAATATGAAGAGCATGACCTTTTCTCTTTTCAAACTGAAAATCTGATGCCAAACAATGATTCTTATCAGTACATTTTGCAGTCTTATAAATTCCAATATCATCATATTTTGTAAATATTCTTTCCTCTTCATGAAGATAAATTCCAACTTGAGTTTTCCCTGTACCTTGAGTACCTCCTGGTATATTCCAAACAGTTGAAGCATACTCTGTTGGAGTCATAACATACATTTCTTTATCTCTTCCATAATAAATACGTATTGGCTCCATTATAATACGATATCCAACTTTACTAATATCCCCTTGACCTTGTAAAACCGCAAACTCACTTTTCTTATTCCAACAATTTCCTGTTGGATTTGATAACGAACAACCAGTCAAATCAATAGCAAGTTTATCTAAAAAACTTCCTGCTATCACATGTTTATTAGAATCCAAACAATCTGTCCACAATTTTTTATTCCAATATGCAACTTCTCCAGTTCCGTTAACTGGCATATCAGAAACAACTTGATAGTCATAAGGAATATTGGCGCCTTTTCCATAATCACCTAAAGTAAGTGAACTTCTCATATTTATTTTACTATTCCATGTCCAACCATTACGTTTAAAATTAATAGGATTAAAAGCACCTACACTTTTATAATAATCTCTAGTATGTCCTAATAACTCATAATTTTTTCCATCATAATAAATAAATGAAAAACGAACACCCTTTATATTATATTCACGACAAAAATAGTTCCAATTCCATCCAGTAGAACATTTCTTAAAAATACTACTTCCCTGCCCAGTTTCATCAGTATTAGGACCCCCACCCGTTGGTCCAGCCTTAACAACTTCCAAGCAAAAAAACATACAACAAAATAAAGCAATCACATAAAAATACTTTTTCACACCAACACTCCTTACAACATTACTTGTATTATATCACAAAAAATACACAAAATAACACTTATAAGCAAATTATATATCAAAAATATAGGTAATGCAAGTATCTTATTTGCATCCACCTTATCTTGTACAATTTCTATATAAGGAGGATTGATGCAATGATCAAAATCAATATCGAACGACTACTCAAGAAAAAGAAAAAATCAAAATATTGGCTATGTCAAAACATGAATATCACTTCTAGAAATTTGAATAGAATCATTCGTGGGGAAACAACATCAATTTCATTCAAATACATAGAAGAATTTTGTAATTACTTAAATTGTACACCTGGTGAACTGATTACATTAGAAAAAGACAATTCAAAAACTGACAACTAATCATCTACCAGATGTTTTTTTACGAAATCGTATCTACATTATAATAGATAACTAAAAAATTGTCAATAAAAAAAGAAACCCTTTAAAGAATTTCTGATTTTATATTTGGATTTTTCAAAACCTCTACAAATCGATCAATTTCCTCTTTTGTATTATAAAAATAAAAACTAGCACGACAAGTATTTTTAATTCCAATTTCATCTTTTAAAATCTTAGAACAATGATTTCCTGCCCGAACACAAATACCATAATTATTCAAATAAATTGCCAAATCCTGTGCGAAAATACCTTCTATATTAAATGCGATAATGCCACTGTCTGTATGATCATTATAAACAATCATATTTGGTACTTCTGATAATTTCAGTAAAGCATATTCCTTTAACATTTTTTCTTGCTTTTCAATCGTTTCAATTCCAATAGAATTCAAATATTCAATTGTCTTACCAAACCCAATCACACCACTAATATTTGGTGTTCCAGCTTCTAACAAATAAGGAATCTCATTATATACTCTAGTTCCATCAGGAAGATAACTTGCATTCATTCCTCCGCCAAAAATAATTGGTTTTACTTCCTTTAACAAATGTTCTTTCCCGTATAAAACTCCAACACCAGTAGGACCACACATTTTATGGGCGGAAAAACTTAAGAAATCGATATCTAAATCTGTTACATCTACTTTAATATGAGGAACACTTTGAGCACCATCTACATTCACTAAAATACCATTTTGATGCGCATACTCTATAATTTGTTTGAGTGGTCGAATATCTCCCGCCACATTGGTAACATGTGCAATACTAATTACTTTCGTACGATCAGTCACACTTTCTTTTAAATTTTCTAAAGTCACTTCTAGATATTCATTTAATGGAATATATTTCACTTTAATACCAATTTGCTCTTGCAATTCAAACCAAGGAAGAACATTAGAAGCATGTTCACTTTTCGTAATTAATACTTCATCTCCTTCATGAAGATGATATTTAAAATATCCAAAAATGATTTTATTTAACGAATCTGTAGCATTATTTGTAAAAACAATTTCTTTGCTACTATTGGCATGAATCCAATTTTTTACTAACTCCCTTGTATTTTCATACATAGCATCCACTTTTAAACTAATATCATAATCTCCTCTATGTGCATTCGCACTATATGAATTATAATATTCACTAATTGCCTGAGATAGCACCATAGGCTTTAACGTTGTAGCTCCATTATCAAAATAAATAATTCCATTTTCTAACATCTGAAAATCCTTTTGATTCATAATTCACCTCCAATACTGGTTAATGATATTATCAAATTCTTCTTTCTGCTTATTTGTAAGCTCTAAATCAGAAAGTAAAAAACCTTTCACCAACAAACAAGTTGCCATCTCCTCACTAAGACCTCGACTTTGCAAATAAAACAGTTCTTCTTCCTTAAATGTACCAACCCAAGCCGAATGATTCGCAACCAAATCATATTCATCAATAAACAAATTCGGATGAATACTACAATTTCCTTCAGTAAAATTCACAATCCGATTTTTTTGATCCACGATAGACCCAACTCGACCAGCTGGAACAACACCAGAAACATGAAAATCAAGCGTTTCTTCTAGATTAACTCCATTTGTTTGCACAAAACTTTCCGTATACTTTGATTGATGATATACTGTAATATCATATTTTTCTCGTTTGGTAGCAATTGTCTTTAAAATATAATGAATTTTCGCACGTTCTCCATTTAAATAAATCGTATCAAGTTCTCGAATCCCTTTCATATGATGAATCTTTTGAACAAATAAATGACCATCAGTATCAATTTCATACCGATATCGAATCTTCATAAAATTTCCAGTTCGAATTTCTGTAATTTTTGCATCTACACCTTCAGATACTCGAATCAATATATCCAATTTAGAAGCAGATTCATTATGATAAACAATCTCTAGTTTACTGTCTTTTAAAATATCAACAACCAACTTATTAACCGAAAAATCTTCACTTTGTTCTAAAAAGGAAATTTTAATTTTAGAACTTAATGCTGCAGATACGACAATATCATTTTCTATTAATATTTTATTCATATTACTTCATTTCCTCTATAACATGTGTACCATTTTTTTTAAATTTATCATAACCAAACTTTTCGATTTCTTCTACCAAAGAAATATCTCCACTTTTAACAATCGTTCCATCAATCATAATATGAACATGAGTAGGTTTAATATACTCTAGCAATCTTTGATAATGAGTAATTAACAAAACAATTGGTTGTTCCTCATGAAAATAATTCATTGCATTTTGACCAACAATCCGTAAACTATCAACATCTAATCCCGAATCAATTTCATCTAAAATAACACAACTAGGTTCTAACATATACATTTGTAAAATCTCATTTTTCTTTCTCTCTCCACCTGAAAATCCTTGATTAATTCCTCTATGAATCATATCTTTATCCATCTCTAATTTTTCAACAACAGTGTCTAATTTTTTAATAAATTTCATCAAAGAAAACTGATCTTCCTCTTTTGCACTTAGCGCACTCCTAAGAAAATCAGCATTTGTTACACCTTCTATTTCAAGTGGCATTTGCATACCTAAAAACAAACCCAAACGTGCTCTTTTATCTGGTTGTAAATCATTCATAACTGTATCATCATAAGTAATTGTTCCCTCTATAATACGATAACTAGGATATCCCATAAGAACCTTTGACAACGTTGATTTTCCAGTTCCATTTGGTCCCATAATAGCATGAATTTCTCCACTTTTCATAGACATATTAAAATCTTTCAAAATAACTTTTCCTTCTACCTCTACAGTCAAATGTTCTATTTTTAATTTATGCATAAGAATCACCTATTCCTTATTTTAGCATTTATTATTTAATAAGTAAATGAATATTCTGTATAAAATCCTGATAAAAAAACATAATAATAGTGGATATTCGCAGATATTCACGAAAAAGAGTTTACTCTTTTTTTTCTTTTGTTTATAATAAAGAAGGAGCGTGATGATATGGATTGTATTTTTTGTAAAATCATTGAAGGTGAAATACCTTCTTATACAGTATATGAAGATGAAATTGTAAAAGTATTTTTAGATGTAAATCCAGATAGCAATGGACACTTATTAATCATTCCAAAAAAACATATATTAGATATTAATGAAATGGACGCTAACACATGGACTCATATGTTAGAAATCACAAAAAAAATGAGAAAATTGTTAGAAACAAAACTACAAATTGATGGTTTAACACTCATTCAAAACAATGGTATGATTCAAGAAGTAAAACATTTTCATTTACATTTAAAACCATTTTATAGGGATCCACAAACAATATTACCTGTAGAAGATATTTATGAAAAAATTACACATTAACGTGTAATTTTTTTTAAATCATAAAATGATTTTCTGTATAAATCACTGCTTCATCAACAGGTTCATTTGCTTTAATAAAATCATCTATTTGTTTATAAATACCATAAGCACAACCTAAAACAATAATAATGGTTATTACAACTGCTACTACATTTTTCACACTTTCACTCCTTCTTATATTTTGAAATTAAATTTCTCTATCTTTATTTTACACTATTTTTGGTAAATTTAATCAAAAAAAAGAAACAAATTTAAAAAATGTACATCTTAAAAATACATTTTTAAAAAAATAAGAGCAGAAACTAATGATTTTTGCTCTTATTTTGTTATTACTATAAATGGTAAGATAAAAACTGATAAAATTATCAACTTTTAACTTTGACATTTTTTTAAGTTTTGACCTTGACTTTTACAATTACAAACGAATCAATTTTATATTTTTTCAACTTTACTTTTTTTCTTCTTTTTTATATTTAAATTATTTTACACACTAATCTTGACAAGATCTTTCACAGAGACTAGCCGAGCACTACCACCCGGAACGAGCCGTAGCTGTCCGCACCACCTGCGTTCCCTGTGTAGCTGAAGTTGAACACTCCTGCACTCGTCGTAACATTATAGCTCCCGCCACGATGGAACCATGGCCAAGTCGAATCGACGAAGACGGCGTAATCGGAATACCATCCGCTCGTCTCACTTAGGGCATGTCCGTAACATATTCCATTATTACATGCTGTTGTTGTTGTCGTTGTGTAATTGTCATAATATTTTGTTGCTGGTAAACTACTAAATCCTGATGAACTTATACTACTATTATATACTCCCATTACGTATTCCCAAGCTCCTCCACTCATGTCGTATACTCCGTATATTGTTCCACTTGTCGATGCTCCTGTTCCTCCTGGACTTACGTTATATGCATTTGTACATGATGATACATTTCCTGAGCTTGGCGCTCCTGCGCTACACCCTGTTGTGTATCCACTATTATTATTTATATATACTTCTTTATTTGCTCCACTGTAACTACTATTTCCTCTCTTTCCATATTTACTTTGTGATAGGTACGCTACCGCTCCCCATTCACTATTCTTCATCATATGCGCATCTGCACTTGTACTGATTCCATATGTATTTCCACTTGCACTGAACTTCTGCGCTGTTGCAAATTGGGTACTTACATTCTGACTTCTTAATGAACTTAAGTTTGGTTTTATTGTCGGCGTTGCTGCACTTCCTGTTGTTTCAAATTTTCCTACCCATATCCCTGTTAGTTGTGTTGACCCAAATGTAAATGCTGGATGTATCTTATAGTTTGTTGTTGGACTTGTCTTACTCGTTGCTATGAAATTTATATTTATCTGGCCTGGCGTTGCTTGACTTCCTCCTGCATAACTGGTTCCTAGATTTGTATACTGATATTCATATCTTGGTATCCATACAAAGTATGCATTTATTGCACTCTCTGGTATTGTAGTCCCCACTGCTACGTTTCTATAACTACTTATTACACTCGCTGCATTTGCCCACATCTGACTATTATAGTCATACCATTGATTACTTCCTGATCCATTTTCAATATCTGCTTTTATCCAACTACTTCCATTCCATTTGATTGGTACTAATCCATTTGTTAATGTTGGCTTATTGGCTCCTGTTGTATCTACATTTGGCGCTTTTATGATTATTGTCTTATTTGCTGAGGCTGTTAGTCCATTTACTCCTGTTGCTGTACATGTTACTGTATGTGTTCCTACCGCCATACTACTTGTATTCGTTACTGTCGTACTTCCTACCTTACATATCACGCTTCCTGTTCCACTTATACTCCATGTTGGACTATTAAAGTATGTACTTTGAATCGCATTACTTGCTCCTTTTGTTACTGTTACATTTGACATACTCTTTGCTTCTATCGTTGGCGCTGTTTTATCTATCTTGTATGGTCCATATGTCTTTGTCACCTTATTTCCTGCATTATCTTCTGTTGTTACCGTTACACTACTTCCTGTCGTATTACTTGTTAGACTTGTTGGCGCCACTGTTGTACTTTTATGTCC